>JABWCH010000040.1 GCA_013359215.1 Candidatus Brocadiia bacterium
TTCCCTATCATTTGAGAAAATTCTTTTGGTTTATATACTGTCTTCATAATAGTATTATACTATATTAGATCGTACTTTGTCAAGCTATTCCCGCCCTCCATCTATCTCGGACAAGCGGAAACTAAAAAGCTATTAATCGCGAATGAAACGAATATACAAATTACGCGAATGAAATTTTTATAAAAACTATTCGTGCCATTCGACCATTCGTCTTATTCGTGATAAAAATCTTTGCTTTTTTGGCAAACATCTAACTTTTTAATTTCTATCCTAATATACATTAGAACAAACGTTTACGAGAGAAAAAAACAATCAATAAAAGGGAAATACTGAAAAGATATAGAACAGATATTTCGGGAACCTGCTGATAAGAGATCGTTACGTTATCGATGCCCCAGGATTCATCAGCAATTCCACTGTTCAAGCTAGAGCCGAATCCAAGTTTTATAGAGCTTGCCTGTGTATTGACAAGAAAAGTATAGCGGAGCTTTTGCTCTTGCCATCCAGCATTAGCACTCCAGCCCATTTCCTGGACAGGAGTCAATGCCTGAATATAAGAAGGAAGCGTAGGAGTCCCATTTCCAACGTACGTCATTGTTGAAACCATAGCGTTATCGATAAAGACGAGAAAATTTTCGGCATCCCAGGAATCAATTCTATAAAAATCGAATTGTACTGTAACAATATTGGGTAATCCATTCAGAGCATAGCTTTTATAGTAGCCTTGTGCCGATCCTGTCCCTGCAAATCTTCCTAAAAAACGGGTAAAGGTGGAATTGCTATTGTCTGTTGTGTTATCATTCCAGCCTGAAGCACCCGCTTCAAAGTCTTCAAAGCTTAACAGTGCAGCATGGCCGCCAGATACGCACAAAGCAAGCAAAAGAAAGCATATAGCAAAAGTTTTTAGAGTCATATTGTTTTCCTTAAAAAATATAATTAAAAATACTCAAAACTATAGTTTTGCAGATTTTTTTAACTAATTATAATCCAATAAATTATATCATTAAATTTTAATACAAAAAACACAAAATATCTCAAAAGGCACAAAAATATAACTATATATTAGATAATAGTTTATATTTTTTTTGTGCTTTTTGTGTTCTTTTTTTTGTGTTTTTTGTGCAAAATCTGCAAAAGTATAGGTATGTGTTCAAAAGTTTTTGTACCTATTGTAACATATTGATAAAAAATAATTAACCGCAGAGTCGCAAAGGTCGCAGAGGAATTATATAATTCTTGCGGTGAAATCTTATCTCTTGAGAAGTTCAAGATTAAAGATTAATACAAAGACTTTTGAGCAGTTACCTAGTCAAAAATGATTTTACTGCCTTTCCAAAACAACCAAAAATTCCAGATGGGAAGTTGCGGGGAAAAAATTGTATGCTTTGCTGAAAACCACTTCATAGATGGGCTGTAGATGCGAGATGTTTTCCAGACAGGTTGTAATGTTGCAAGAGAGATAAACCAGTCTTTTGGGCTTTTCTTTTAGGATTTTGGCAATCACTTTTTTGTGTAAGCCTGTTCTGGGAGGATCAACAATCACAACTTTATGGGGTTTCATGTATTCCAGAAGGTTTTCGGTTTCCCCTCTTATGGCATGGAAACGATCCAGTTCCAGAGTACGAATATTTTCGCGGGCAAGCAAAATGGAATCTTCGCAAATGTCTAACAAAAGGCAGCTTTTAATGGATTCAGATACAGAAAGGCTGATAGATCCTACGCCACTATAGCAATCCAACACTTCCTCCCCTTGGAGGAATGGCTTGATGTCGTCTAAAGCCATGGAAAAGAGATCCAGATTGACCTGGAAAAAGCTCATTAAACCATATTGCAATTTTTTTCCATGTAAAATTTCTGTTATATACCTTTCTCCATAATGATAAAGCTCTTTGGTTGCCACAGAAGCAGGACATTGCGGATTGGAAAAATAGATACTTAAGCCTTTTAAATGCTGAAGGCTAGGACAATCCAATGGGGGAAAAACTTCTTCATTTACAAAAATTCCTGCCAGGACTTCTCCTTTTCTGTTGCATCGCAGCATTACAGATTTTAAGATTTCTTCTTTTATTTGATTCTGGTTTATCCAATCTACAATTCCCAGAGCCGTTTCCTGAAGTTCCTTTTGGGCTAAAATGCAGCCAGAAATAGGGATTTTGCTTTGCTTATCTCTTTCAAAAAAGGAAAGAAAAATTTTTCCTTCTGCTGTAGTAAAACCAAATTCCATTTTGTTCCTGTATTGAAACCTCTGGCTACCAGCTTCCAAAGTAGGGTTCATATCTTTTTGCCCATGCTTTTCAAGGATTTCCTGTACAATTTGCAGCTTAAACCTATTTTCAGACGCGAAATCCATGATTTGCCATGGGCTGCAAGAGAGATAATGGTCTTCTTTTGGCTCTTGCCGATAGGGAGCGGCCTGGAGTATTTTGGTGGCAGTGCCTCTATATCTGTCTGTTTTTTTTCTAAAAACAAGTGCCTCAACGTGTTCGCCAGGTAATGCATTAAAAACTTCCAGTGTTTTTTCTTTATACTGAGACAACCCTCCTCCTTCAGGAAGAAGCTTTTCAATATGACATTCTATTGTCTTATTCATGTATTTCTTTCTTTAAAATATGGGCAACAAAGAATTGCAACAGCAAGCTAATAGAAAGAAGACTAAATCCCAAATATACTAAAATTATGCCTGGATCGTATACAACATGCAATCCACTTTTTGTCCGATTTTGTTTTGTGTCTGTAAAATAGCTTGCCTGGAATACTTCAA
The DNA here is from genome assembly GCA_013359215.1 of Candidatus Brocadiia bacterium. Taxonomy (GTDB): domain Bacteria; phylum Planctomycetota; class Uabimicrobiia; order Uabimicrobiales; family JABWCH01; genus JABWCH01. The sequence continues at coordinate 2,762 of JABWCH010000040.1, forward strand.
AACCCTTATGGTACAAAGGCTGGTTAACCACGATTTCTGCCTTTTTTATTGTCTGCTCATTCTCTATAATTTCGACAATGCTTTTCCATGCTTTTACCTGCGATTCTTCTTCTTTATAATAGATTAGCGATACATTGTCCCAGAAGGTTTTCTCTGCAAAGTGTGCCTGTCCTGGATTATGGAGCAAAGGCAGTGTTTGAGTCTGTTTTTCTTTGCTTTTAAGAACAGTAACCTGGATAGACCCAGGAACAGACTCTTTTTGTGAATCATAAAGGCCAATCTGCACCTGGTAAGAAGTAAAGGGAATAGAATACACTCCGCCTGGTTTTACCTCAAAGGATTCTTCTATCTTGCTGTTTTGGACTTTGACAAACAATCTTGGCCTTTCAGGATGGTATTCTGTTATAAATTTTTCCAAAAGAATGCTAAAAGGCAAAGGTGTTTCAATATCTTTTCTTACCTCTTGGGAAATATTTTCAATCCCATACATCCATTCTTTATAAGAAATCCTACGGTTTTTGTCAAAATCATACTGCCATACATTATACTTTGAAGTTTGCTGCTGTATTGTCTTTTCCCATAACAAAACTTCAACATGATCCCAAAAACCATCCAGGTTTTTATCCCATTTCTGGAAATAGCTTTTGCTTTTTCTTTCTTCCCAGAAAGCCGACTTCTTTTCCTTTTCATACAGAGAAATCTCACCATCCATGCCCCAGATTCTTCCCACAAAAGCCCCTGCAAAAATAATCAGTATGCTTGCATGGAGTATAACGAAAAGCATCTTATCGTACCATTTTTTGCGCCTGGACAGAGATTTCACTACACAGCAAAGCAAGTTCAAACAAAAAATCCCCACAACGCTCCAAAACCAAAAAGAATAGAAAATTTCATCAAGCGCGTATTGATAATGCACCAAAGTCCCTGCAATGCAAATGCAAATCAATACAAACAAGAGTAACAGTGTCAATTTTAAAGAAGCAAGTCTATTCAATATGATAGAAAATGACATAGCAATTTTTTTCCTGTTATAAAAAAATGAAACTCGAAAAACACATAAAGAAAAGAAACTGTGCCAGTTTTATGATAGCATTCCTTTTGGTAAAATACAATGTTTTCTCATTCAGCAAGAATTTTGGTATATATATGCCTTTCAGGCTAAAGATTAAAGGCTTTCAAATTAGCCTCCTTCAGAGGCAATCTTTCCCATGTGTAAGCGGTAATCTTAATCTTAATCTTAATCTTAGTCGTAATCGTAATCTTAATCTTTATCTTAATCATTCTCTTTATCCCTATCCTCTATGATCATTGATAAAGATAAAGATTACGATTACGACAAAACTATAATTTCCTATACAGTCAAATTAGCACAAGCCGCGACTATTTACAATAGAGGATGGTTTCTGGTATAGAATATGTGTAAGTTCTCAGAAAGAACTGGTATTCTTTGCATAGAGAGTATAAATATTCTGGGATTTCCCATAGATGGTTTGGTTTGTGGTAAAGGGCTATTGCGATGGTAGGTTTTCCCTGGCGGATAATCCGCTGCATTCCTTCTAATGCTTTTAGCTCAGAGCCTTCAATGTCTATTTTGATGAATGTCGCTTCTTGTATGGCATCGTCCAGTCTTATTGTTTCTATCTGGCATGTTCCCTCTTCAGAAACATAGCCGCTCATGTTTCCTGTTGATTCAAAGAGAACTGTGCCATTTTTATGATAGCATCCCTTTTGGTAGAAGACAATGTTTTCTTGTCCAGCAAGAGTTTTTCGCGCTTTTTGGAGCAACGATGGATCAGGCTCAAACAGAAAAACTTTTTGATATTGATTTTGTGTCTTTTCTGCGAATTTTTTGCTTACTTCGCCATCATAGCCTCCGCAGTCCACAAAGATTTCTTGTGTTTTTAAGGAAATGATATTTTCATCGAAATATTGCTCTTTTGTTTCTTTGATGTCGTAGAAATATAAAGAGTTTAAGCTCACTCTATAGTTTAATATATTCTCTAGCACATCTTTAGATTTTCCATCGTACAGTTTATTGTATAAAAATTCATATTTTTTAAAATTTTCTAATATATCAAGATAAGAATACCGTATAATATCCGAAAAAATAGTATAGGGGATTGTAAAATCCTCTGGTTTATAAAAATGCAACATGGCATATTCTATGTACTTTGAATAACCCTTTTCCAGGAGTTTTTTGACAACCAAACAGGATTTTTCAAGTACAGAGACGACAATGAAGCTGTTTTGGGGAATTTCTTTAAGGCCAGTGACCCAAATGCCATGTTTCATTGTATTTTGTTCTTCGATATTATCGTTGATGAATCCACAAACCTGTATAGAATTTTTCTTTAAAGCATGGTAAGCAATTTCAGCAGTAATGCTTGTGCCGTAAATATATACTTTTTGTTCAGCAGTAAGACATTTCCATCGATCCTGAACATGATATTCCAATTTTTCCGCTTTTTGCAGAATCTCTTGTATTTTAAGCATATTTTTTCCCATAATTTTTTTAATACAAAAAGCCTTCCTTTTCCTATCTCGGACAAGCCGAAATCAAAAAGGTATTAATCACGAATGAGACGAATATACAAAGTACGCGAATGAAATTTTTATAAAAACTATTCGTATCATTCGATCATTCGTTTTATTCGTGATAAAAATTCTTGCTTTTTCGGCATACATTTCGCCTCTTAGTACTTATCCATTGAATATTCTACAAAATTCAAATCGGATTTCCAATATAGTTGCTTGCCTTTATAACTGTTTTTTTTTAAAATCATTTAGAATGGGCAAAAAATTTTATGCGTTAAAAAAATTTCTTCTAAAAATTATATTTTTATTGACAAGAGTCTTGTATTTTGCTAATTAATGGGAAACTAAAAATGGACAATTTTTCAAGATTCAATTTTATAAAAAGCCTGAAAAAAACGTGATTTTTTCTATATTTCTTGATATATTATATTGCATTGCTTTTGTTTTTGTTAGCCCATGGCTGCTTTATGGAATGGTAAAAAAAGGGAAATACAAAGACTCTATTAAAGCTCGGTTGGGCTTTATTTCTGAGTTTCCCAGGTTACAGAATTGCTTATGGGTTCATGGTGTTTCTGTTGGAGAAATTAAAGCTGCGCAACCCCTTGTTTCTGAATTAAAAAGAAGCTTTCCTGATAGGAAAATTCTTCTTACCTCAACCTCTTCAAACGGAATAAAAATCGCTAAAGAACTCTATAAAGAATGCCTCGTAGTTCCTTTTCCTATGGATTTTTCCTGGAGTATTCTTAAATACTTTCGGCATTTTTCCCCTTCCTTAATCATTCTCATGGAATTGGAACTATGGCCTAATTTTTTATATTGGGCTGCAAGAAAAAATATCCCTGTCATGCTTTTCAATGGACGGTTGTCTGAAAAGTCTTTTAAGGGGTATTCTTTTTGGTTTGGCAGGCTTTTTAATAGAATGACAAAAGCAGTGAAGCATTTTGCGGTTCAAAACGAATTGTATGCAAACAGATTTGAAAAACTGGGAATCCCAAAGGAAAAAATTTGCATTACAGGGAATATGAAGTTCGATGCTGTCTTTACAGAAAAAAACTCTCTCAAAAAAGAAGAATTGTTGAAATCCTTAGGAACTATGGATTTCCCTGTTTTAGTGGCAGGCAGCACACATGCTCCTGAAGAAAGCATTCTTCTTTCTAGCTACAGTGAACTTCTGTCATCTTTCCCTGATTTGAGGATGATTCTTGTACCACGCGACCCTCAGCGGGCTGAGGAAATAGCTCAGTGGGCAAGACAGAAGCAGTTTACTGTGACCAAAAGAACACAAATCCAGGAAGGATTCTTTTTTTCGCCCAAACACGTTTTGATCGTAGATACCATTGGGGAATTAAGCATTCTATATTCTCTTGCTCATGTTGTTTTTATTGGGGGCAGTCTTATCCCTCATGGTGGGCAAAACTTTATAGAGCCTGCCTTTTTAGGCAAGGCGGTTGTCTGTGGCCCTTATATGCATAATTTCCCAGACATTCGTATTTTTTTAGAGGAAAGCGCGTTAGTCCAATTAGAAAATACACAAAACCTGACAAAAACCCTTGGTCTTTTATTGCAAGACAAAGAATGGAACAAATCGTTAGGGATTAAAGCGCAAAAAATTGTACAAAAAAGTCAAGGCTGCACAAAAAAAAATATAGATTTATGCCTTGAAATTTTGAAAAAATAATTCAATGAAAGCTTTCTTTCGAAAGGCAGCATCTTATGAGTAAATATGTATTTACTTCTGAATGCGTTACTATGGGACATCCTGATAAACTAGCAGACCAGATCTCTGATGGAATTTTGGATGCCATTTTGGAAAAAGATCCCAAAAGCAGAGTAGCATGCGAAACACTTGTAACAACAGGACTTGTAGTTTTAGCAGGGGAAATCACTACAACTGCTAATGTAGACTATCCTACTGTCGCGAGACGTGTAGTTATGGAAGCTGGCTATAATGATTCTGCTATGGGTTTTGATTATAAAAGTTGTTCTGTGCTTGTTTCTTTCCACCAGCAGTCTCCTGACATTGCCATGGGCGTAGATGAAGGAAAAGACAGAGAACAAGGCGCGGGCGACCAAGGCATGATGTTTGGGTATGCCTGCAATGAAACAGAAGCCTTGATGCCTCTTCCTATTTATTTATCTCGTAAGCTGGCAAACCGCTTGGCAGAAGCGAGAGAAAAAGGAATCCTTTCCTATTTAAGACCTGACGGCAAAACCCAGGTTTCTGTTGTTTATGAAAACAACAAACCCGTTATGGTTTCTGCTATAGTCGTTTCTACCCAACACCATCCTGATGTAACACAAGAACAAATTCATAAAGATGTTATAGAAACAATTATCAAGCCCGTTGTTCCTGCAAACCTTTTAACCAAAGATACAATCTATTATATCAACCCCACTGGTCGCTTTGAAATTGGTGGACCTCATGGAGATTGCGGTTTAACAGGTCGCAAAATTATCGTTGATACTTATGGCGGTATGGGAAGACATGGCGGTGGAGCTTTTTCTGGCAAAGATCCTTCCAAAGTAGACCGTTCTGCATGCTATATGATGCGTCACATAGCAAAAAATATTGTAGCTGCTGGCTTAGCTGAACGCTGCGAATTACAAGTGGCTTATGCTATTGGTGTTGCAGAACCTATTTCTTTAAAAATCGATACTTTCAACACAGGGAAAGTATCTGAGGAAAAGCTAATAGAATTAGTCAAGAAGCATTTCCCTCTCAAACCCAAAGCCCTTATTGAATATCTCGAACTTAGAAAACCTGTATTTCTGAATACAGCCAGGTATGGACATTTTGGCGAGGATGAAAATAAAAGAACCTGGGAAAGAACGAACAAAGCAGAAGTACTGAAAAAAGAAAGTGGACTGTAAAATCATTCAAAAAAATAAATTTATGAAAGGTATCATTGTATGGCAAAGAAAATAAGCAAAAGAAGAGGCAGAATTACTAAGGCTAATCATGGCGCAAGACCAGCTTCTGGACAAAAGAAGAATCATGTCAAAGGAAGTGGAAAGAAATAAAGCCTTTGTATAAAAAAAATCGCCCAGAGTATAAAGCTCTGGGCGTTTTTCATAATAGCCAATATGTTACGCTCTGCGTAATTTTTTTTATGATGAAACTTACAACTAGTGCTTGCGTGAGCGTGGCAGCGATTGCATAGTTTAGAGGTGTTTTTATGAGCCATAATGTTCTTATCATTGAAGACGATCAAAATGCAAGGTCAGCCTTGTCTAAAGTTTTGGCCCGTATGGGCTATTATATATTAATAGCAGGGACTGGTGAAAAAGGTCTTGAGATCATAGAAAAAGAAACAGTCCATCTTGTTCTTTGTGATATTCAATTGCCTGGGATAGACGGACTTGAAGTTTTAGAAAAGATCAAGCAATACAAAAAAGAAATTGTCGTTGTTATGATGACAGCTTTTGGCAGCATTGAAAAAGCAGTAAAAGCCATAAAAATGGGAGCTATGGATTTTATCGAAAAGCCTTTAGATTTGGAAATCATAAGAGAAACAGTGGCTTGTGCTTTGAAGTTGCCTGATTATTTAAAAAACCGAGATAATCTTTTGTTGGAAGCTAAGGAAAAAAAAAGCTTTGCTGAAATGGTCGGGGCAAGCAAGCCAATGCAGGATATTTTTTCCACAATCATCAAAGTTGCGCCCGCCAGAACCACTGTTTTGATTACAGGGGAAACAGGAACAGGAAAGGAACTGGTTGCAAGGGCTATCCATCAGTATAGCAGTCGAAGTGGATCTTTTGTCGCTGTTAATTTAAGCGCGGTGACAGACACTCTATTTGAAAGCGAACTCTTTGGATATGTAAAAGGTGCGCACTCTACTGCTTTTCAAGACAGAAAAGGGAGGCTGGAAGAAGCAAATAAGGGAACATTGTTTATCGATGAGGTAGGAGACATTCCAGAAACCGTCCAGGTTAAACTGCTTAGATGCATTGAAAATAGAACATTCGAGCGATTGGGTGAAAACTCCACGCATAAAGTGGATGTACGTTTTGTGGCTGCAACCAATGTGAATATGGACGAAGTGGTTGCCAGCGGAAAGTTTCGCCAGGATTTATACTATCGTCTCAAGGTTCTGGAAATCCATTTGCCTTCTTTGAGAGAGAGACAAGAAGACATTCCGCTTCTGGCGTACTCTTTTCTCCAGAAATTCAGCCAGGAAAACAACCGACCTGTTTATAGCATATCCAAAGAAGCTATGGACTATTTGCTTCGGTATCCCTGGCCTGGGAATATCCGCGAGTTGGAGAACAAGATAGAACAAGCTGTTGTCATGGCCGAAGGCGATACGCTACTCCCTTGCCATTTTTCTCCTGAAATACAGAAAAATCAAACCCAAGTCTCAGGTGACATTATTCAGGTAGAAATAGGTACTTCCCTAAGAGATATGGAAAGAGAAATGATCCAGCGTACGCTTGTGAAGGTTGGCGGAAATAAAACCAAAGCAGCAGAAATTTTACGCATTGGGACGAGAACTCTGTATCGGAAAATTGAAGAGTATGGTCTTGACAAGAAAGATTTTTCATGATTGCTATACCCTTGAACCGATGTTCTTCCTATAGGAAAAAATGCAAAATACTCTTTTTGTTCCTGGTCTCTTTTTTTTTCTTTTTTTTGTCTCTTATGTATGATATTCCCCCTGGTTCTTTCTGGGAAAAAGCAAGCGTATTTTTGAATGAAGAGCTAGAGAGGACAATGGTTTTGGGTCTTCTTTGCTTTTCTTTTTTTTGGGTACTCTTGAGAAAACGCTATTGCCTGGTGGATAAAAGCAAAGGGATATTTCTGTATTCGCTTCCTTTGGCTGGCAAATCTTCATACTATATGGTAGAAGTCCAGTCCATTCTTTTGGAAGTGGATATGTCTTATGCTATGGTTAGGCTGAAAAACGACAAGCTCTATCGTGTGTATCTCAAACTGCACAATGGAAAAAATTTGCTCATTGCAGAGGAATCTCTGGAAAAAAAAGCAACAGAAGTCTCTGATTTTCTCAAAGAAATTTTTTGTGTTGAAATAGAATATATGCAAAGAATGGGATGGAAAACAGGGGTCGAGATTAACCTGGGCAGCTATACCATCCAAAAAGAGCTAAGCCACGGTGGTATGGGCAAAGTTTTTCTGGCATTGGACAGGAACGGCCAGCGAGTAGCGATCAAGATCTTGCCTTCGTCTATGTCTTTTCAGGAAAAATCCGTAGAAAGCTTTTTTCGCGAAATCAAAATCCTCCAGAAGCTTTGCCATCCAGGCATTGTAAGATTTTTGGATTTTGGTCAGGATAAAGGACAATATGGGGATGTTTATTTTTATGCCATGGAATTTCTGGAAGGAAAACCACTTGCTTCCTTTATTTCAGAAAAAAATTTGAGCATCCAGCAAAGTGTACACATCGCTATGCAGGTCGCCCTTGCTTTGGAATACAGCCATAGCCACCGTATTGTACATCGAGACATAAAGCCAAGCAATATTATGCTAAAAAGCAATTATCAGGCTGTTTTGATTGATTTTGGGATTGCCAGAGATACAGGACACAATCGACCGACACATAAAGGCTATCCTGGAGATTCTGAGGTGTCCCACTACGTAGGAACATTGCCCTACATGTCGCCAGAACAGCTTTCTTCTAGTGTAAGCATTGACTATCGTACAGATATTTATTCTTTAGGCATTACCTTGTATGAAATGCTTACATGCGAAAAGCCATTCCAGGGAGGAGAACAAAGCGTTTATCGCTCTATCCTTTCTAGTTATCCTTATGAACCAAGCAGCATAAATCTGAATATCCCAGCAGACCTGGATACAATAGTCATGAAGTCAATAGAAAAGAATAAATACCAACGATACCAAAGCAGTGCTGAAATGGCAGAGGATTTGTCTCGTTTCTTAAAAGGAGAGCCGATCCTAAGCAAACCTGTATCCAGTATTACCAAAATATGGCGAAGAATTCGCAGCATATTCAAATGGATTTAAAACCGTCATTCCATTTTGTACGTTTGGAGAGAGTAAGGGAAATGAAAAATTATATTATAGCTATCCTGTTTTTACTTTGTTTGTTACCAATGTCTTTTGCTGATATTATAGCAGATGCTACTTTAGGCACAAATGTCACTGTTGGCCCAAACTACACTGTTACGGCTGGCACAGAAAAAACCAACAATCTTTTCCACAGCTTTAGTGAATTCAATCCACAGACAGCAGGCGATACTGTAGAATTTCAGGTTACGGCAAATATTACTCATATTCTTTTCAGGCAGTCTCCTGGCATCAACCCTGATTTGGATGCCTTGCTATCCAGCAATGGAGATGGAGAAAAATTGACGTTTCTTGCACAAGGGCAGGTTTCCTTATCAGAGAATTTCAATTTAGGCGCGAATGTTACATCCTTTCATGCTGTCTCTGGTACTTTAGTCCGCCATACCAATGCTGCACAGCTTTTTACCAATGCCACCACAAGCGCACAGCTCTCTGCTGTCGCACCTGAGAGACTAGGCGGTGCTACAGCAACAGATGAAATTTCTGTTCTTTCCACAGGGCTTGTTGTGCAGGACACGCTGGCTTTGCTGGCTGCCAAAGTCAATCTGGATACAGCAAACATCACAGCAAATAAGATTTTTATCGCTTCTGATATAGGCGGAGAGTTAAATATCAACACAGGAGCTTTAGTCGATTCAAATGGCAATTCCATTACGCCTGATGGAGAATTTTTATCCAAAGACACTGCTATTTCTCTTACAGATCTTGGAACTTTAGTAATTAGGGCAGGCAGCATTTCTTTTCAGGACATTGATACCAACACTCAAGGCATTTCTGGCAAAGGAATCACAGTCCAGTTTGATTCAGGCACTACCCTTTCTTTGTCCAATACAACCGTAAATACTACCTCTGATACCAATGCAATAGCAGGAGGAAATGTTTCTTTCCAAGCAAATGGAAATATTTCTTTTCAAAGCAGCTCTAACCTGACAACGTCCCACTCCAATACAGGAAACGCAGGAAGCATAACCATCACATCTGCGGATGCCAACATTTCCTTAGAAGGCAATACAGACTTTTTCGCTCAAAGTGCCAAAGGAACATCAGGGGCGATTTCTCTTACAGCCAACAAAGGAACAATCAGCCTTACAGGAGGCTCAGAGCTTCTTGCCAATTCTACAGATACAGGCAATGGCGCAAACATCTTAGTGCAGTCCAAAGGGGATATAACTTTTGCTTCTTCTGGAATAAAAAGTTCAGGAAGCAACGCAGGAACGGTAACAATAACAACAAGCGATGGCAATATTCTTTTGCAAAGCGACACAGACATCTTTTCCCAAACAGAAAAAGGGACAGCAGGAGCTATCTCCCTTACGGCAACCAAAGGGACGATTACCTTAACAGGAGGCTCAGAGCTTCTTGCCAATTCTACAGATACAGGCAATGGCGCAAACATTACATTGCTGGCAAGAGACAACGTAAGCCTGGTTTCCTCTGGTATTAAAACTTCGGGGAATGCTGGCGGATCAATAAGCATTACCTCAAACAATGGGAATCTGGAGTTTAGCACAAACACAGATATAACAGCCCAGGGAGTGAATGGAGCAGGCGGAACAATAACATTGAGCGCGGCGCAAGGAAGCATAACCTTCACAGGTGGATCAGAGATCCTGGGGAATGCGACAGGAACAGGAAACGGCGGAAATATAAGCCTGACAGGGAAGACAGACATAGCATTCAACACATCAGGAATAAACTCAGGCGGTAACAATGCAGGGAATATAAGCATAACAAGCACAACAGGAAATGTATTGTTTGATGCAACCGATGTTTCTATGGTTTCCCAGAATACATCAGCGAATCAGGGAACATTGACAGTACAGGCAACAGAAGGGACGATACTATTCCAGAACGATTCTGATGTAACAGGATATGGAATGGATTTAAAGGCAAAGGGTAATATCTCCTTCCTGACAACATCGGATATGAATGTAAAAGCAGGAGGTTTTAAGGCAGCATCAGAAGAAGGAAGTATAGCTTTTAATGCAGCTCTTCTAACATCGCAAATCGGTAATGTAGATATTCAAGCTCAAACCAATGTGACTTTCTCAAGCACTTCGACCGTGAATACTCAAGGGGCAACCTTGGCAGCAAACGCGGGGAATGTAACGATAGCCTCTCAGACAGGGAATATAAGGCTGGAAGGGAATACGGACATTCTAGCGCAAAGTGTCAATGGAAAGGCAGGATCTATTTCATTAGCTGCTGCCACAGGAAGTATTACCTTGATAGAAGGCAGTAGCCTTTTAGCGAATGCTACTTCTAATTTAGGCGATGGCAATAGTATTACCATCAATGCCCGCCAGGGATTGACGATTCAGGATTCTGTGATTAATTCTAGCGGAAACAACGCTGGTTCTGTAAATATTTCTAGCTTTAATGGAGACATCCGCTTTGAAAACAACATAGATATTCTTGCTCAGAGCATAGCGGGAAATGCTGGCAATGTCTCTCTTGTGACTAGCAACGGTAGTGTTGTTTTTCTTGGTGGATCGGATATTCTTTCAGATTCTCAAGGGGCAGGGAATGGTGGTAATGTAGAGATCAAAGGCAAAAGTGGCGTGAGCTTTACGGATTCTGATATAAAAACAGACGGCAACAATGCTGGAAACCTGACAATTGAATCTTCTGGCGGCGATATTGTTTTTGATGGTGCTGATATTTTTTGTGAGGCTTTAACGCCTACAGAGAATAAAGGTGTTGTTACCATGACAGCCACCTTTGGTAAAATCGAATTCCAGGATTCCAAGATCACTGCATTTAGCTGCGATTTACAGGCAAACCAGAGCATTTCCTTTAGCGACAATTCGGATATTTTGCTGGACATAGGGAATGCAAAGATTCTTTCCAATACTGGCAGTGTAAACTTCAACCATTCTTTGCTTACTGCTCAAGAAGGCGATGTGGAAATTACGGGCAAGCAAGGGGTACTTTTCGAGAATACTTCGAACATAAGCACCGCAGGGAATTCTCCTGGTACTGTGAAGATTACTTCTGTCGATGGTGGCGTTGTTTTTAATTCTTCTTCTATCAACACTTCTGGCTCTGGCTTAAATGCTGGAAACACGGTAGAAATTAATGCGAGTGCTGCTATCCAGTTTACTTCTTCAGGCATTACAACAAGGGGTGCGAATGTTACGGTGGCATCTTCAGATAACACAGTAGCTTTTGCGCAATCTATAATCGACACTAGCTTTAGCAATAAAGCAGGCGATGTTAGCATCAATGGAAATGCTGGTATTGCTTTTTCTCAGGGGGCAAATATTGTCACAAATGGAGCGACTGCTGGAAATGTGACACTGTCGAGTAGCAATGGAATTTCTTTTGACAATACTAACATTAGTGCAATAACTCAAAGCTTGATGGACGGACGATCTGGTGGTGTTGTGCGCATCAATGCTGACAGCACGGTTTTGTTTGATAATAATTCTAACATCAATACTGAAGCAAAGAGTGGAACAGAATGGCTTGTCGATATACAAGCAGGCGGAGCAGTTTCTTTCTTGAATAGCTCGGATATAACTAGCCGCGATGCTGGCGTACGGATCAACACATCCAGGGATATTTTATTTGATGCTTCAAGGCTTTCTACCAATACCCAGGACAATCTTAAGGGCGGAAGGATTTCTCTAAATTCTGGGACGAACATCACCTTTCAGAATGATGCCATCATAGAAACCGCTCCCAAAGCTGGTACAGAATGGGTTGTAGAAATTACGGCTGTTGGGCAAATTTCTTTTAGCGAAGGCTCTGATATAATCAGCCACGGAGCTAATGTTCAGTTGACGACTTCATCAAGTAAAATATCCATAGAAGATTCCAAGATACAGACAGGAGAATCAGGTACAAACAGTGGGAAAGTACAGATTACTGCCAACCAGGATATTTCTTTGATAGAAGCTGAAATCCAGACATCCTCGGCTTTGAACAACGCAGGCAATATCAATCTGAATTCCAGTGGTACTATTGCCTTCGATAAATCCACTATCCAGGGCGAAGGGCTTTTGGGACAGGGATCTGTGGTAACCATAACATCTGCCAGCTCTATGTCTTTTACAAATGGGTCTAGCATCAATATAAGCTGGAATGGTGGTACTTCCTCTATGGTCAATCTGGAATCAGGCGGATCTCTTTCTTTTAGTGGGGATTCTGGGATTGTGACAAAAAAAGGCGGTGTAAAAATATCGAGTAGCAATAATATCCATTTCCAGGATTCTTATGTGAACACGCGCCCAATTCAGGCAAGCCAGGATGCAGGGAACATTGAAATTTCGGCTAGCCAGACTGTTTTTCTAACCAACTCTACGATAGATGCAATCGGAAATGAATCTCAGAAGATCACACTACGAGGCGATACCCTAAAGATAGAGAATTCAACCATTACAACAGGCAGTGAAAAAGGGACAATCGATATTTTTAGCAACAATGCCTCCCAGTCAAGCACAATCAAGAGCAACAGCGTAATGACAACTGGCACAATTAACATAAATGGCCGTATGGATGCCATACAAACAGTCGAATTCAATGCCACTATGATCAATGTTAATGGTGTTCTGACTTCGGATGATACTTTGACAATCAACGCTGACATGAAAATTGCTTCTTCTGCTTTAGTGCGAAGCTCTTTTACCATCAATGGAGATGTGGAAAATGAAGGCAGCATCAGCCCTGGCAATGTAGAAGAACAAAGGACACCCCTGACAATAAAAATCAATGGTGAATACCAATCAAGTGCAAACAGCACAATTGCCGTAGATGTCCAGTCGGATGGACAGTATGATAAAATCGAAACAACAGGAAAAACAGAACTGGATGGTAAACTCTTTATCGTACAATCAGAAGATAAGAAATATCTTGCAGGCACAAAATACAATATCATCACATCAGAGGACGATATTACGGGTACGTTCAGCAGTATTGATAACAGGCAAATCAGCAACTATCTATTTTTTGATATTGACTATCAGGATCATCTGGTAGAGCTTATGGTGAAGCGAGTTCCTTACGCCAATTTTGGTTTTAGGGATAAAAGAGCTATTGCTGTTTCCAATGCTTTGGATAAAAGAACAGACTATCAATACGGCAATGACCTGACTACCATCTTACACGATTTAGACGAAGAAGAGGTTGGAACAATAGAGACTGCTTTTGCTCAGATGTCTGGGGAATCCCTTTCTGGCTTAAGCAATATGGGTTTTCGCCATACTCATATTTTTACCAATACGATTTTGTCTGAAATCGTCGGGAGTGAAGGCGATTCCAAAACAAGTTCGCCTATATATGATTTTGGTCATCAATCGGAAAGCATGCCTCTTCTTGCTTACAATGGTGAAGTAAAAGATCTAGGCACTGTCCAACAGGAAAAAAAACCTGATGAGAAAAAAAGAAAAGAAATGGGCATATTCGTCCGATTTATGGCTGGTTCTGGAGATCAGGATTCCGATGGTTCAGAAAAAACAGGATATAGCTTTTTGACAATGGGTTTTGCTGCTGGATGGAACTATTACGCCAATACACAGTGGACACTGGGCTTTCATACTGGGTATGCTTCCAGCGATCTAAAGTATGATGACGATGGAAAAAGCAAAGCTGGCGTAGAAAATATTTTTGCTGGTTTCCATGCTCGTTTTAGCGCGGAGAGACTCTATCTTTATGCCATGCTAGGGTATAGCTATAGTTCTTTTGACCAAGATCGGGAAATCATCTTCTCGAATGTTGCCCGCACAGCAACATCGGACTTCCAGGGGCATTCTTTTTATGGGTCTTTCCATCTGGGGTATGATGTGTATTCCAAATTTGAAATCCACCCTGATTATTATCCTGAAAATCTTATTGTTACACCTGTCTTGGGATTCCAGTTTGTACACCAGTTGGTTGGAGAAATCCAGGAAAAAGGGGCAGGGGATCTTAACTTGAGCGTGGATAGCCAGTCGCTCTCTTCTTTCCGTGCTGAATTGGGTGTTAAATTTGCCTGTCCGTTAAAAAGTGATATCGTGACTTTGCTTCCTGAACTTCGTTTTCTTTTGATCCATGAATTTATGGACACGAGCAAAGATCTGAAGGCAACTCTGGCAGGCAATCCTGGAATTCCTGCTAAAGTGCCTCTGTCCCAGGAAGACAAAAATATTTTCTTGATCGGAAGCCGCATTTCTGCTAACTTCCATAAGGCTTTTTCTTTTATTTTAGAATATGATGCGGAATTTGGCTCTTCGAGCATCTTCCATTCAGGCAAGCTTACTTTTCAATATGATTTTTAACTATCTCGGACAAGCTGAAGCCAAACAGTTATCAATCACGAATGAGACGAATATACAAATTACGCGAATGAAATTTTTATAAAAGCTATTCGTATCATTCGATCATTTGTTTTATTCGTGATAAAAATCTTCGCTTTTTCGAAAAACATCTAACTTCCTATACTTTTGCAAATTTTTGCACAAAAAACACAAAAAAAGAACACAAAAAGCACAAAAAAATATAAGCTATTATCTGATATATAGTTATATTTCTATACCTTTTGAGATATTTTGTGTTTTTTGTGTTAAAATTTAATGATATAATTTTTTACAACTATACAAGAAGATAGGGAATTCTCCCCTATCTTCTTATTGTTTTTGAGAGGGAAAATAATGGACAATCCTGCTAAAAGAAGTAAAGTATATATTATAGAAGAAACAGAGCATAAAGAAAAAGTCGCAGCACCTCCTAATGCTTTTTCCTGGTTTATTTGCGAGGAAATATGGGATAAGCTGCCTCAGGATTTTTTGGATGATTAGGTGAAAATATCACACTGTATAGTTCTCTTAGAAAGGCAAAAAAATGAAAAAAGAAATTTTGATGGGCGATGAAGCCGTCGCTATGGGTGCTATCCATGCAGGAATCAAAAGTGCATGCGGTTACCCTGGCACTCCTTCTACAGAAATATTTGAATATATTATGCGCTATGTGGAGACTCAAAAGGCATCTATACATGCCCTTTGGTCTAGCAATGAAAAAGTAGCCTACGAAGAGGCGTTAGGCGCATCTTACGCAGGAGGGCGGTCTATTGTTACTATGAAGCATGTAGGACTGAATGTTGCCGCCGATCCTTTTATGAATTCTGCAATCACAGGGGTTAACGGCGGACTGGTCGTGGCGGTTGCCGATGATCCTGGCATGCACAGTTCTCAGAATGAGCAAGATTCTCGCTATTATTCTCATTTCGCATGTATTCTTTGTATGGAGCCTCATGACCAGCAAGAAGCGTATGATATGACAAGAGATGCGTATATTCTTTCAGAGCGTTTTGAAATTCCCGTCATGATAAGGCTTGTTACACGCCTCGCTCATAGCCGAAGCAGCGTAACCACTAAAGAGCCTTTGCCTCAGGTACTTTTACCTGTTTCCGACAAGCGTAGCCAATGGGTCTTGCTTCCTATCAATGCGAGGAAACGATACTCCAGGCTTTTGTCTGTACAAAAGGAAATGATTGCGTATTCAGAAGCATCTCCTTATAATCATCTTGAAATTAAAGAAAATTCCCGATTAGGCGTAATCGCATCAGGGATTGCCTATAATTATATAATGGAGTATTGCCAGGAAAAAGGAGAAGAGCTATCTGTATTGAAAATTGGGACATATCCTTTGCCTGTTGTAAAAATTCAAAAGCTTTTCGAAAGCGTAGAAAGAGTGGTTGTCTTAGAGGATGGATATCCTTTTATTGAAGAAAAGCTGTTGGGGATTTTGCCTCATTCTTATAAGATCCAGGGAAGACTTGACGGGACTTTGCCCAGGGATGGAGAACTTACCCCTGAGCTGGTTCGTTTGGCTTTTGGCGAAAAGCCCAAGGAACATGAAAAGAAGCCCGATTTGCCTATCCCAGCAAGACCGCCAGCACTTTGTAAAGGCTGCCCGCATGGTGACCTTTACAATGCGTTGAACGATGCAATGAAGATATACGATGGCGGCAGAGTGTTCAGCGATATTGGTTGCTACACACTAGGTGCTTTACCTCCTTATAATGCTATAACGACTTGCGTTGATATGGGGGCAAGCATCAGCATGGCAAAAGGAGCTTGCGATTGTGGAGTTTTTCCTAGCATTGCCGTGATTGGAGATTCTACTTTTGCCCATTCTGGGATTACGCCGCTTTTAGGGGCTGTCAAAGAAAACAGCAATATCAAAGTCATCATTTTAGATAATGCTACAGTTGCCATGACAGGCGGACAAGAGACGATGTGTACAGGGGATAGAATGGATAAGCTGATATTGGGTTTAGGGGTTGATCCTAATCATTATAGAATATTGTCTCCTGTTCCTAAAAATTTACAAGAAAACATTGATGTTATCCTGGAAGAAATCAACTATAAGGGACTTTCTATCCTAATTTGCCGCAGAGAGTGCCTCCAGACAGCAAAAAAGAAACTCAAAAGCAAATCAGAAAAGGAATAAAACATGAAAAAGGACATATTGATCGCAGGCGTTGGGGGTCAGGGAATCCTTTCTCTGGCTTATGTTTTAGATAATTCTGCTGTTGATGCAGGCTTTTGTTTTAAACAAACAGAAGTTCACGGAATGGCGCAAAGAGGGGGAGGAGTTGTGTCTCATGTTCGCCTTTCCGATAGAAAAATATATAGTGACATGATTCCTACTGGTACAGCCGATATTATTTTAAGCATAGAGCCTTTGGAAGCATTGCGTTATCTGGATTATCTGATTCCAGGAGGTCTGATCATATCCAATTCTCAGCCCTTTATCAATATCCCAGAATATCCCGAAATGGATCAATTAGAAGCATCTATAAAATCTTATAATAGCATTCTTTTTGATGCCACAAAGCTCGCTAAAGAAGCAGGCACGATCTATGCAGAAAATATGGTTTTATTGGGTGCTTTAAGCCATTATATCTCTATAGATACAGAGATTATGAAAAAATGGGTGAAAAATTTGTTTGCCCCTAAAGGGGAAAAAATTGTCAACATGAACCTTAAAGCATTCGATGCTGGTCTGGATGTTGTCCAAAAATGGCAAACTCATTAGCGATTTCCTGATAAATTTTAGAAAAGTGACAAATTTTGTCATATCAAAAGCATAAAGTGATAAATTTGGTAAATTCCAAAAGAGCCACAAAAAAAAGAATGCCTGTTTTTCAAGGATTTTTTTTTTATTTTTATTGGCACGGTTTATGCTGAATATACTTTTCAGAGTTCTCTAGGGCAAAATAAATCTTGTGCCTAAAGAAAAAAATTTCTGAAAAAAATGTTGATTTTTTGTGAAAGAACGCTATACTATCCTGTGTGTTCTGTAATGCACAGAACAGTAAGAACTATTTAACAATTTTTGAATTCTTAAGGAGAAGTGTCAATGAGAAACACTCGTAAAGGTTTTACACTAATCGAACTGATGATCGTTATTGCAATCATTGCTATCATTGCAGCTATCGCTATTCCTGGTATCTTGTCTGCTCGTCGTTCTGCAAATGCTGGTTCCGCTCTTGCTAACTTAAAGAGTTTCTCTACTGCTATGGCTACCTATGCTCAAGATCAATCTGATCAGAAATATCCCGCCAGCAGTGCTGCATTAGGTGATTATTATAGCCACATCGAAACCAAAGGTGGTTATAAATATTTCTACAAAACCAATAGTGGAAATAGCAAATTCGTCTATGTTACAGCCCCCGCAAGTTTGAACAACGGAACGAAGATTTACTTCGTAGATGAGTCCAACAGAATTTTCGAAGCTGATGCCACAACAGAAGCTAACTGCACTGGTATCAACAACACAGCTACCTTCGATTTTAATGAAGAAGGTTCTGCCCGCTACACCAGCTTGAACTGGAAAGCCAAATCCTAATCTCTTAGAGATATAGCGATCTATAAAATAAAAATCCCTCGGCATAACCGAGGGATTTTTGTTTTTATAGCCTTTTTTTATTTGACAAATAGAAAAAATCTTTTTAACATGGAAGCAGTGGTCTTTCTATATTGAAAGCGCGAAAGTATTTTTTATTTTACGGAGTCCAAGAATGGATAAGAATTATAATCCCTATGCAACAGCACAAGCACAGTTCGATAAAGTAGCCGCTATGTTGAACCTGGATCAAGGAACAAGAGATTTATTGCGTAACCCTTTGAGAGAATATCATTTTAGCATTCCTATTCGTACAGATAAGGGAGAATTCAAAGTTTTTCGAGGTTTCCGTGTACAGCACAATGATGCTCGTGGGCCTGCCAAAGGCGGAATTCGTTTTCACCCCCAAGAAACCGTAGATACGATTCGTGCTCTGTCCATGTGGATGACATGGAAATGCGCTGTAGTCGATATTCCTTTAGGTGGAGGGAAGGGTGGCGTTATTTGCGATCCTCAAAATCTGAGCATGAGAGAACAAGAGCTTATTTGCAGAGGATGGGTACGCCAGCTTGCCAGAAATATAGGCCCGCTTAGCGATGTTCCTGCCCCTGATGTTATGACAAATTCTCAGCACATGCTTTGGATGCTGGATGAATATGAAGCCATCCATGGAGCTAAATTCCCTGGTTTGATTACAGGAAAACCCGTTGGAATGGGTGGTTCTTTAGGAAGAAAAGAAGCCACTGGATATGGTCTTGTTTACACTTTGAGAGAAGCTTTGAAGCAAAAGGGTATCCGTCCAGAAGAAACCACTGCGAGCATTCAAGGTTTTGGTAATGTAGCTCAATATGCTGTAGAACTTTACACAAGATTAGGTGGTAAAGTGATCGCTGTTTCATGCTGGGACAATGATGATAAAAAAAGCTATACTTTCAAGAAATTCCAAGGAATAACCCTGGATGAACTGATGCCTATTACCAATAAATATGGAACTATCGATAAAGTAAAGGCTCAGGGTCTTGGTTATGAAATTCTGCCTGGCGATGCCTGGATTGAGCAAGAAGTCGATATTTTAATGCCTTGCGCTTTGGAAAACCAGGTCAATGGTGATAATGCCAATAAAATCAGCAAGAGAGTAAAGATTATTGCAGAAGGCGCAAATGGCCCTACCACACTGGAAGCAGACGAAGTTATCAAGAATCGTGGCATCTTCATGATCCCTGATTTCTTAGCCAATGCTGGTGGCGTAACTTGTAGTTATTTTGAACAAGTACAGTGCAATATGAACTACTATTGGGACAAAGAAGAAGTATTGACAAAATTGGATACCAAGATGACTTCCGCTTTCCTCGCAGTGAGTGAGCTTGCCCGCCAAAGAAATCTCTATATGCGCGATGCTGCTTATGTTATTTCTATTGACCGCGTAGCCACTGCTTGCAAAAGCAGAGGATGGGTCTAGGATTTTTTTCTATAAGAACTAGGAACTAAAAAGCACAGGGATAAATTTTGTCCCTGTGCTTTTTTTTTATGAAAGGCAAAAGAATGTGGTCTTTTTATCTTGGCCGTTTTTGGAACATTCATGTTCGGGTTCATTTTTCCTTTATAGCATTTTTAATATTGATTGGTCTGGCGGAATCGATCCGTAGTAACATTCTAGCGGGCATACTCTCTTGCGTTTTTTTGGTTCTTGTCTTTTTGTTTGTTTTTTTTCATGAACTGGCCCACAGCTTGGTAGCAAAACACTATGGGATTCATGTCGATAGCATAACGCTCTGGCCTTTGGGCGGAATTGCCAACATGGAGAGCTTACCAGAAGATCCTATTCTGGAAATCAAAATTTCTGCGGCTGGGCCTTTGATGAACTTTGCCTTTGCATTGCTTCTACTGCCTCTTGCCTTTATCAGCAATATTTTTAATCAATCTTCTTCGCCAGGGATATGGAAAGAAATTTCTATTTTTTTTATCTGGCTGCTAGAAATCAATCTAATGCTTATGCTTTTTAATCTGATCCCTGCTTTTCCTATGGATGGCGGCAGAATATATAGAGCATGGAAGGCTTTAAAAGAAGGCTATTTCCAGGCAACTCAAAAGGCAGTGAAACTTTCTAACTTTATGTCTCTTCTGATGGTTTGTTTTGGAATTGTATTTTTGCAAATAGGTTTTATTTTGATAGGCATATTCATCTATATTGCTGCCAAAGAAGAAATGAGCATGGTAGAATCTCAATATTATACGAACTCCCACAGAGAACCAATGTATTTCTTCTATTATAATCCAGGCACAGGAAATGTCCAATACCATTTTTCCACACAAAACTTCCAAAAAGACTTTGTGAGACTACAAGAATTCTTCCAAGGCTTTTTTTCTCACCGCAGATAATTTGACAATGTTAAATTACTGTTGTTGATTAGCAATTACTTACGACAGTTTTTCGATTTATCATTAACCACGAAGAACACGAAGGGCACGAAGAAAAAAATAAATACCTAAAATTCACGGTAAGCCTTGAAATACAAGAAATCAGATTTAACATTGTCAAAATAAGGCATTAGAATTAACTCGACAGTTGTCTCGGACAAGCCAAAACCAAAAAGACATTAATCGCGAATAAGATGAATATACAAATTACGCGAATGAAATTTCTATAAAAACTATTCGTGCCATTCGACCATTCGTCTTATTCGTGATAAAAATCTTTGCTTTTTCTGTAAAAATCTAATTGCACAGGATCGTTTGGAGTATTACAAAAAAAGGCAAACATAAACACAAAAAATATATACCTAATAGTTTTTTATATAATTATGTGTCCTTTTTTGTGCTTTTTTTGATAAATCCTTTTTGAAAGATCCTAATTTAACATTCTCAAAATAGAGTCATGGTTAAAATAAAAAATAGAATAGAATAAAAGAAATTAAAAAACCTTTATTTGCCTCAAAAAAATATATGGATATTCTTAGAATTTTTGATTAAAATAAAATTACTGGTTATGATGGATTTTTGGGAGTGTTATTCGTGGTGTTATATCGTTGGTGGCTCGTAGCTATTCACCAATGGTCATTCTGCAAATCCATAATCATGAACATTTATCTAACTTGTTTTAAGGGGCTAAAGGCATAAGACCTTTGGTTTTAGATCTATGAAAAAAATAGCTATTATATCCGATATTCACGCAAACTGGGAAGCTTTAAACGTTGTTTTAGATGATATCAAGCAACGCAACGTAGACATCATTTATTGCTTAGGAGACGTAATTGGATATGGGCCAAGCCCAACAGAATGTCTGGAAAGAACAATACAGGTTTGCGATTTTATCTTAATGGGCAATCATGAAGAAGCCGTCTTATCGGGTGCTTTTGGTTTTAATCCTTCTGCAAAACAGGCAGTAGACTGGACGAGAAGCAAGCTAAAACCAGGTTTTTTTAGCTCCTCTCGCAAAAAATTTCGTTGGGAAGTGCTAAAGAATCTACCTCTTTGTTTCACCGAGGGAGAACGCCTTTTTGTACATGCATCACCCAGAGATCCAACAATGGATTATGTTCTGAAATCCGATACAGAAGATGTTTTTGGCGAAATACCAGAAAAGATACGAGAAATCTTCGATCAAATCGATAAAGTTTGCTTTGTTGGTCATACGCACATGCCAGGTATCATCACAGAGGATAGCCAATGGTTTAGTCCTGATGAATTTGATATGGTATGGGAGCATAAAAATGGGGAAAAGGTGATATGCAATGTAGGCTCTGTAGGCCAGCCTCGCGACCGTGACAACCGCGCATGCTATGTCACTTTTACAGAAAAGGAAATTTTTTACCACCGTCTCCCTTATGATTTCAAAAAAACACAAGAAAAAATTCATAAAATTCCTCAATTAGACAATCGGAATGCAAAGAGATTGGAGTTTGGAACATAGGATAGATTGGAAAATCGCTATCCAGAAAGGCACTCGCTAAAATGAGTGAACAAACTAGTACTAACAAGGAAACAAAACTTTTTCTGGGACGCTATGAAATTTTATCTGAGGTAGGGCATGGTGGTATGGGCCGTGTCTACAAGGTAAAGGATGTCCGTTTAGATAGAATCGTAGCTTTAAAGGTTCTCCTGAAAAGTCTTACATTAAACGAGGAAAATATCCAGCGTTTTATGCGAGAAGCGAAGTCCAATGCTGCTTTACGGCATCCAAATATCGTTACTTTATATGATTTTGGCAAGGTAAAAGAAACAGTTTATCTTACCATGGATTTTATTGAAGGAGGATCGTTGGAGGATTTTTTAAAAAGGGAAAAACCTTCTTTTGAATTCAGTTGTAAAATCCTTTTAAAACTTTTGGATGCAATAGGCTATGCACATGGTAAGAATATCATTCATAGAGATATTAAGCCATCCAATATCCTCCTTCAAGGGGAGAATCCGTTTATTACAGACTTTGGTCTTGCTAAAGCTGTACACGATAGTATCAATCTCTCTCAAAGTGGTGCTATTTTAGGAACGCCTAGCTATATGGCACCAGAACAAGCGCAGGGCATGAAAGAAAACCCAGTAGACCAACAAAGCGATATTTACTCATTAGGTGCTACATTTTATCAAATGCTGACAGGAAAGCTGCCTATCGAAGGCGAAACTGTTTTTCAGATCATGTACAAGCTTGCTTCTGAGATTCCCCCTAAGCCATGCGATATATGCCCAGAGATTCCCCTTACTTTAAGCGAAATTTGCCTAAAGGCGTTAGAAAAGGATAAAAAATCGCGCTATCAGACAACCGAGGAAATGGCAAAAGCAATCCAGCATTATTTAGAAGGAAGCACTCCATCGGAAAAAAAACTACTCCAAGAAAAAAGACCTTTTGAAAAAACGCATTTTAGAAAAAATTTACCAGAGCAAAAGACAACTTTAATAGATAAAAACCGAACTATTCCAGCAATGGAAAAGCCTTCCAAAGCAAAGCCAGGAAAGGGAAAAGAAAGAAAAAAAACTTCTCATAATTCTGAAATTAAGCTTTCTCTTTTTCTCATCCTTGGTGCTGCTATTGTTGTGGTTTTATTAATTTTTGTAATCAGTATAAACAAAAAAAATACAAAACCCTATCCTATTGTATCTGAAAACACAAGACCAGAAGAGCCGAAGCATCCTGTTATCGAGAAAAGACCAGAAGAGCCGAAGCATCCTGTTATCGAGAAAAGACCAGAAGAGCCGAAGCATCCTGT
>JABWCH010000385.1 GCA_013359215.1 Candidatus Brocadiia bacterium
TGGCAGAAGTCTATTTCAGGATAGATAAAGCAATGAAGGTATTCTTTAGACGATGCAAGAAAGGAGAGAAGAAAAAAGGTTTTCCACGTTTTAAACCTCGCCATCAATTTTTTACCCTATTGTATCCAGCAATGTATATCAAAATAGAGGGGAACAAAATTATTTTGCCAACAGGCGGTAAAGGTAAAAATAAAAAATTTTGTAATGTTGTGGCAACACTTACGGAAAAGCCCCCTGAAAATTTTGGTGAAGTAGCTGTATCCAGAGATGCTAGAGGCTGTTACTATTGCTCTTTTGTATATGAAATAAAAAAAATTGAACCAGTACAAAAGTCTGGGATATTAGCAGTGGATTTAGGCATTAAAACACTTGCTTGCTGTGTCAATGAAAAAAAGCGTTTTTATCACGTTGGCGGATTCAAAGGCTATTCATGGTTCAATAAGCAACTCGATAAAATCCGTTCTAAACGAGATAAATGTCATAAAAAATCTCGACGTTATCTTTATTTATCTCAAGTCTATCAGCGTGTTTCTCAAAAAAAACGTAATAAACGTAACGATTCTCTACATAAGGCGAGTCATCTTATTGCTCACAAACTGGCTGAAAGTGCTGTTGTGATCGGGGATTTATCTCAGCGACAAATGGTAGAGAAATCGGATAATAAATATAAGAACCGAACTGTTTTGGTTTATACCTGTTTGTACAGATGCTTTCTTACAAGCTTTTTGCTCTTGGTAAACAATTGTTTAAAATTTCAGAGAGAGATATTAGTAAAGAATGCCATCAATGTCATAATAAACAATCTATGCCTTTGTATAAACGGACTTACAAATGCCCACATTGTGGTATGGCTATGGACCGCGATGAAAACAGTGCACTCAATATTCTTGAGCGGTTCCTTGCCAGGCTTGGGCCATCTCCGTGTGATGTACTTGGGTAACCAAGAAAATAAAATTTCAACTAGTTTGATATCTTTTGACTATATTTTTTAAAGCAGGAAATTAGTATGAAGTATGCCATTATCATAGAAAAAGGAAAAAATAATTATTCTGCCTACGTCCCCGATCTTCCAGGATGCATTGCTACTGGTTCTAGTGTTCAGGAAACAGAACACAGAATTAAAGATGCAATTTCATTCCATATTGAGGGGATGAAAGAGGATGGCATTCGTATTCCTATTCCTACAACAAAGTGTAAATACATCCAGTCTGCAAAAACCAAGAAATGAACCAAAAAGAGCAGCATGATTTATTCTGCTCTAAGGTCTCTCTCTCGGTGTCTTCTAAAATGGAATTTTTACCGTAGAAGAATTACTGGAGGCTTACAATGGATAAAATCAACAAAGTAATGACAACCAGTGAAATTGATAAAAAGTTTAATAAGAAATGGGTACTTGTCAAAAATCCTACTATAAAAAATGGCTACATGAAAGGCGGGTTGGTTTTGTTCTCTGGAGGAAGAAAAGAGTTACTAGACAAGGCAAAAGAATTAAGGCTTAGAAGTAGTGCATTTTTTCGAGCTGGGGAAATCACAGAGCCTAGTATTCATTTTTATACATAAACACCAAAAGAGCAACAGCATCATAGAGAATTAATAATGCCGTTGCTCTTTTGGTTTAGCTTTTATTCAGACCTAGAAAACCACGTCCTCTGGACGTGGTCAGAGACAATTGGCTCTGCCTCTGATTCTATTTAAAGAAAACCTGCTCTATCTTAAACTCCAATTGAGTTGTCCCCACAACAACAAAAGGAGTAAATATTATGAGCAGGTTCAAGATGTTATATCTCACAGTTCATGGGAACAGTAAAATGGAGGACAGCGATACGAATTTTCAAACAATTCCCTTTTCTCAAAAAGAAACCCTATTGGGGCAATCATTTTTGGGCCGAAGGCTACTTTGTGGATACAGTAGGCTTTAATGAAGAAATGATCCGTAAATACATTAAATATCAAGAAGACAAAGAGAAGCGATTAGAGAAAGACGGCCGTTAGCAATGTCCTTTTGGGACAACTCCGCTGACCTCTAAAAGAGGTCAGCGTTTCAGCCCCCTTCCAGGGGGCAAAGCAAAGCCCCGGGATCTTTACTCTATACTGTTCCCTTTAAATTCTGTTATATTATGATAAATAAATATTTATGGATTTTATAGCGAGGCTTTTACATCAATAATATTGATTTTTTTATGCTACTAAAACAGAAAATTTTGCATCTGTCCTTCTGATGTCATAAAATCATAAAAGAAACTATCCGCAGGTTATTGGATAACGAAATTTCTATTTCTGGAATATCTCCGATGGGCTGGACATCAATGATGTATATCCATCTATTTTTTCCCCACATTTTGAATCATGCGCTGGTACTCTTTTTCTGTAACGATCTCTCGAAGATTGTCTAGCCTATCCAAAAACACAAGTCCATTCAGATGATCTAATTCATGCTGGAAGATACGGGCAAGAATATCGGTGTATTCGCATTGAACCGTTTCTCCCTACTCTGTGGTGTATTTCACGGTGATTGTTTTATGCCGTGGCACCAAAGCCCGAATGCCAGGGATGCTCAGACAACCTTCCCAATCTTTAAGCTTCTCTTCAGAAGCAGAAAGGATTTCTGGGTTGATGACGATTGTCGGTGGCACTGTTGGGGCATTGGGATAACGAGGTGTTGGATGACAGGCAATGATAAATATTCGATAGGATTGATAAACCTGTGGTGCAGCAAGTCCCAATCCATTGGCATCAAAAACAGTTGTTTTTAAATCCGCTATCAACTCTTTGATATTCGGAGATGTCAGATTCTCAACTGGCCTGGCCTGTTCGCGCAAAACAGGATTGCCCAGTTGCGCAATCTGGAGAATTTTTGCTATACGCTGGTTTTGTGCTATGGGTGTTTCTATGCAGTTAGATTCCTGCGAATATAATGGTAGTGATGTCATAGTGATGCCTATCATAATGGTCAAACAATAGGAAAGTATTGTACACTTTTTCATGAAGATTTGTCCTTCGGCTTTTATGGATATGAAGAGTTGGAAGGTTCTTACAGCGATTATTTTACTTACTTAGAAAAATATTACAGCAATACAGTCTTTTTTTATCTTTTCCCTATAAGTTTGTTAAATTGAGTGGGACAAGAGGGAGAGCTGATTTTTAGCATTTTTTGGGGAGTAGCATGTACCCCATTTGTGGGAGGCTGAAAAGTAGGTTTCTTGGGAACATTGATATTGCGAATGCTGACAAAACGATATTGAAATGTTTCAAGAAAGTCCTTTTTTCTCCAAAATTCTTTGCCCATTTGCCGGCAATATCCTAAAAAACACAACGTACCTTTGAACTGCTGGATAATATGCTCTTCAGAACTTGTAGAAGAACATTTTTTCAACTCAATACAGATAATAAATTTTTTATTACCAATATTAGAAAAAATAATAAAATCAGCCCGCCTGCATTGCCCTTTTTGGTCCCCCGAAGCCCCATCTTTAAAAATATGATTCAATTTTTCTATATCGCCTTTGATTACAAGAGTATCATCTGGTAGGCCTGAAATAGTTACTGAATAATCTGATTTATCTTCTTGTAGCTCCACTTGTTTTTGATTATAATGATCTTTTATTTCTATTTTGATACTGTCCTGAAACATCTCTTTCAGTATATCTATATCCGACATACTAGTCATCTCCCCATACAATCTCTTCTTGAATTCTGTTCATAGTTTCGATGGTTGTGTCAAAACTACGAGCTTCAATGCCCCATTCAGGATCAATCTTTGCAGAGATAAGCGTCTGGCAGCGAGTTTTTTTCTGACTTCCCTCTAATTTTATTAAGGCTTTTTCTGCTATATATACCTTGATTTGGTCAGCAGAAACAAGCTCTTCTGGTTTATATCCTTCTTGTTCCATAATTCTTTTTAGATGGGGTTTGTCGTGGTTCAGCATAATAAGGGTATTTAGCTCTTTGATGATATAATCGCTGTGGGTGGTGATAAAAACTTTGATACCTAGTCGGAGTAATCTAGCAAAGAGCCTGGTTATCCGTCGCTGGTTTTCTGGATGCAAATTGAGTTCTGGTTCATCCACCATAAGCAAATCGCCAGACTGAGCTATATGCCTCAAATAGAATCCAACATCAAGAAGAGATCTTACTGCACTAGAACTTTCGTCCATAGTAAGTTTTGCATGGCTACTTTTAGGTATATAATAAAGCTCATCATTCCTGTTTACAGCATATTCTCCCCCAATAATATCAGCAAAATCTCTCAGCAAATCGGAATGTTTTTCCTGAATAAAACTATTTTGCTTTGCAAATTTTTCCAGTTGTCGGATGAAATCTACATTGTTTTTTACAGGTAAAGCGTAATCTCTATAATTTTTTAAAAAAAGTTTTATAGGATTGATATTTTTATTTTTATCTGATTTACTTATTTCTTCAAGCAAACGATTTCTTGTGAAATCCAATTCTCTGCGAAAGATAGCCGCTCCTGTTCGTTCTGCACTGGCAATAAAAGGCTTTGGAAAAAAACGATTGAAAAGGATTTCCTTGATAGCATCGTTGAGGAAATGCGAGATAATATCTTTAGGGAATTCCATCTTTTCTTTTTCTACTAAAAGGGTAACTACCAAATCATCGCTTTCCTTACTTTTAGTGATGGAAAAAAATTTAATATCATTGACTGAGGTAATCTTGTTATGATATTGGTCTTTCAGTTGGCCTTTCAGTTGGATAGCCTCTGAATCTAGATCAATTCTAAATTCTGCTTCTTTGAAGCGATTTTCCGAAGCGGCAAATACATTGGCTAATTGTTTTGTATATTCCTGACAGCCTTTTGTAAGTATTTCTTGCGACTTTTCCAGATAAGATAGAAGATTGATATGCACTATACCATTAGCCAACAAGTGTTCAATTTTTTCCCCCTCTATTTCAACAGAAAATGCCTCTCTCCAAAACGATAGAAAACCAAAATAAGCATAGGTTGCGTATGTTTTACCTGTATTGTTTTCTCCACAGATAATGGTTATATCTCCTGGAGAGAATTCTGCTTGTTTGAGTATTCCAAGATTTTTGACATGTATTTTCATAATTTTCCTTTATTTCTAAAGTTTATAGAAGATGATCCAATTCATGTTGGAATATGCGGGAAAGAGCTATGGATAGATGTCGGGGATAGACTTTTTTTGTTCTGGAAATAGTCAGGCTAG
>JABWCH010000386.1 GCA_013359215.1 Candidatus Brocadiia bacterium
TTCCATTCGGATTCCGACAAAAGCTCCCAGGTTCCTTTTTCATCCTGAGATACTGTTTTTCGCCTGTCGCAGATGGGACAGGCCAGGATTTTGCGCATGCCTAATTTTTTGGCAAGATGCGGAAATTCGATTCTTCTTGTACACATTTGCTCTCTTGGGTGGCGTGGGCAGGACAAATCTTCTGATTTGCAAGTGCTTCCCAAAATGCTGGAAAGAAAAGATTCTATCCGTTTGAAAATTTGATGAGCATAGGTTAGCCCAAGACTCTGAATCTCTTTTTCTAAATGGACAAGAGCCTCACGAATTTCGATGATTTCATTCCAATCGCTGATACCTTTCATTTCTTCAATAGATGGCGATACATCCAGAATCTCTTGCAATTTTTCAAGATTTTTCTGCTCTTCAAGTTCCATTGCCTGAGATGCCACCTGATCTGCAAGAATTTTGGCTTCTTTCAGATGCCCTTGCCAGACCAGGAAAAAAGCCTGTCTGATGGTTCGGTCAGGACTGTTGCCTGTAAGCAGTATTTTTAAATCCAGGCACAGCATCAAAAGTGAGCTACAACTTTGCCCCCAAGTTTTCCACAGGCAGCTTTCCAAAACCCGTAAAGCAGAAAGTGCCTTAGAAAGATCCAAAGAAATGTTTGTTGTCATACTATTTCCTCCTATAATTTTTTCTTTATAAAAGGAATGCCACAAATGGCATTCCTGGATAAACAAGATTTGTTTTAGCAAACTCTGTGCCAATTTTTTGTATAATATATAACCATATATAAAAAAATATGTTATAGTAAATCCATTATTAAAAATAAAAATCATAACCTTAATTTTTTGGGATAGCGGCTAAAAATTTAGAGGAAAGAAGCCGTTGCTTTTCTATTTTCTATTTTCTTCTGTGAATAAAATTGCTTTGAGAGAAATTCTTGATAGAATTCAGGGGATAAGTACATTGTTTATAGTATGAGATCTGAAAAAACAGGGAGAATTTAGAATGCTCGTGTCTCATATTGCCTTAAAAAACTGGCGTAATTTCCCATCAGCAGAAGTTTCTTTGGGCGAAAGGGCTTTTCTCGTTGGGCCAAATGCTTGTGGAAAGTCCAACTTTTTAGATGTATTTCGTTTTTTGCGAGATATTGTTAAAGCAGGTGGCGGTTTACAGAAATCTTTACAAGATCGGGGCGGTTTATCTAAAGTAAGATGTCTGGCGGCAAGGAAAGACCCTGATGTCGCTATCGCTGTTTCTTTACTAGAATCAGAAAAAGATGGTATAGCCCCGACATGGAAATACGAAATAGGCATAAAGCAAGATCGAAGAGGTTTACAGCAGCCTTATCTTTCCTATGAAAGAGTCTGGAAAAATAATGTTTTGTTGCTAGATCGTCCCAATGAAGATGATAAGAAAGACAGGCTACGATTGTCTCAGACTCATCTGGAACAAATCAATGCCAATGAGAAATTTAGAGACATAGCAAATTTTTTTAAATCAGCCCTCTATCTGCATCTTGTCCCTCAATTGCTTCGATATCCAACAGCTTTTTTAGGAACTGCTATGCCAGAAGATCCCTTTGGTCGAAACTTTTTGGAAAGAATCGCTACAACACCAGAGAGGACTCGTCGGGCAAGGCTAAAAAAGATAGAGAAGGCTTTACAGAAGCTAGTTCCGCAATTCAAGGAACTTCTGGACACAAAAGACGACCATGGTATTCCCCATTTGGAAGCAGTTTATGAACACTGGAGAGCGCGAGGAGCCAGGCAGAGAGAAGATCAATTTTCCGATGGGACTTTAAGATTGATCGGCTTGTTTTGGTCTCTCTTAGAAGGCAAATTTTTATTGCTGCTGGAAGAGCCAGAGCTTTCCTTGCATACCAGCATTGTAAAAAAATTGGCTTCTATTCTACAACGCCTGCAATCTCCAGAGAAAAGGCAGGTTATTTTAAGCACCCATAGTACTGATTTGCTTTCGGATAAAGGCATTGGCGGAGAAGAGGTGCTGTTGCTTAAACCCACCAAAGAAGGCACTCAAATCCACAAAATGTCCGATATTGAAGAAGCACGTGTTTTATTAGAAGGTGGATCGAGCATTGCCGATATTATTCTACCATACACTGAGCCGCCTTCTATTGACCAAATGGAGTTTTTCAAATAATGGCTGCTATATACATCAATCTTGCTGTGGAAGATGCCTTGAGTGAAGCAGTGCTGCGGAAAATTTTGAAATCTTCAGGTAAAGAATATGCTGTAGGAAAATGCTTTGGAAAAGAAGGTTTTGGCTATTTAAAAAGGCAGATAGCTGCTTTCAATCATGCTGCCAAAATAACTCCCTTTTTAGTGCTGACCGACCTGGATAGAACAGAATGCCCACCTCTTTTAAGAAGAGATTGGCTGTCTTTTCCAAAGCATCCCAACCTAATTTTTCGTATTGCAGTGAGAGAAGTGGAAGCCTGGCTTCTCGCTCACCGTAAAGGATTTTCCAAGTTCGCAGGCATTTCAACAGATATTATCCCTCAAAAAATCGAATCAATGGAAAACCCGAAGAAGATACTGGTGTCTCTTGTCGAAAAAAGCCCTAAACGAGATTTGAGAGAAGATATTGTCCCCAAACCCAAAAGCACTGCTACCCAGGGAAGAAATTACAACGACCGCCTGATCCTTTTTGTCGAAAAATTTTGGGAACCTTTACTTGCTATGGAAAATTCCCCAAGCCTAAAAAGAGCGTTAGAAGCAGTCTCCCAATTTGAGCCTATTCTATGAATCGTAACATATCTTAGAATAGCGTGATCTAGGGAATATAGGCAAATGCCTATAGATTATCGTATAGGCGTTTATCGCTGCGTTCATCCAATCTTCTCTGAATTTGAAGTAGCTGAAGCAAAAGAATAGAATCTGGTTCTTGGCCTTTAGCAATAATCTGATCTATCTGCTGAATAAGTGCTTTCTTGATTTTCTCCAGACCTGAGTCAGGAATAGAAGCAATATCAAGATCATGAGTCCCATTGACAAGATTAGTATTTTGAGATGAAGGGATACCGCCATCCTTTTCTATGGATGCAGCTCTTTTAAGATATACCTGCATCCATGGCGGATCTTCGTTCTTTTCTTTCTCAATCTTTTCCTGTGCGGCATAAGACACTTTCCGCTCGACAATGTAATGTTCCTGAGAAGGGTTTTCACCTGCGCAACCTGCCAGGATATAGCATGAAATAAAAAAGACAGCGCATATTGTTTGGTGCATAATTTTATCCTTTCTTTATGAATCATTGGGAAGTAGGGCGAAAGGATTCTTCCTGCCAGCGAAAATCTATAGTTTCGATAGAGTGCGATTGTCTCAGGCGTTGCAAACAAGCTACCAGACTGCGACTAGGCATGTCTCCGAAAACCAACTGAACATGAGGGCCTATCTCCAAAGTTTCCACTTGGGAGATAGGTAAAGCCTGGCTGCCATTCTTGATCCATACTTCTTTTGTCCCAGGAGATATATAAAGATAAAGAATCTGGGGTTTCTCTAATTCCAGATGACGATTCAGCGTTCCATTTTTGCTGGAATCTTGATATGGCTGCAATGCTTGCTGATTGTCTTTACTAGATGCTTGTATCTCCTTTTGAAAATTAGGATTGAGTGCCAGGATACCAAACAAGGTCAAAAAAACAAGGTCTATAAGGGCCGTTGTAGAATCGTCTTCTTTATTTTTTTTAAATTTTGAAAACATCATCTTCTCCTTAATGCGATGTTATGCTCTCAGATTCCTTCTGGATATCCTGTTTCCTTGGATCAGGCTCCTGAATCGGAGGCATTTCTTCGGGATAGTTAGAGGGAGGAGTATGCTGTTCCTCTAGCTTCTTTAATCCTTGATCGAACTCTTTATTATCCTTTTTCTTGTGAATAAATCGAGTGATCTGTTGTTGTCGCAATTCTAAATCAGATTTACTTTTTTCTGATCCTACTTTATTCAATTGTTTTGTGACTTTTTGTAATTCTGCTTCGAGCTCACCTTCGCTCATATCATCATATTCCTTTTTATTTTTTTTCTTATTTACAGAGGATGCTGTATTGTCACTAGGGATTTCCCAGGCTAATTGCACTTTAGGAGAATTTTTTTCCGAAAAATTTTTACCCAATCCAACCAATGCAAAGGAAAAAGTTTCCTGTTGGCTACTCTCTTTCAAAGGTACCTGGATAAGAATAGTTCGAAAACCATTCTCATTTTCTATGGCTCGACGGACCTCTTCAACAAGCTTATTAAGCGACTGTTGAGATAAAACCATAGAAGGAAGCTCTTCCGTATTTTTTTCTTTTTGTTGTAGCATTACGCAGGCATTGACGAATAATAATAAACTGAACAAGACAATATTTAAACAAATACGCATGGTTATTCTCCTAAAAAAATTTTACATTTGAGGAACTATGAACAAGCTACATAGTTCCTCAAAACACTTTTTTTATTTTCCTCGGACTTGTGAATATCTCTTCTCGATTTCTTCGAGGAGCTTTTTGTTTCTCTCTACACTCTGTTCTTTATCTCCAGGTTCCATTACATTCCCAAAAAGATCAGAGAAAAATTTGGCAAAATTTTCTTTAGCAATGAGAATTAAATAACTTACCCATTTGGAATTACTGTATAATTAAGCATAGGCAAAGACTCGTCAAATAAGATGCCCATATTTTGCCTGAA
>JABWCH010000387.1 GCA_013359215.1 Candidatus Brocadiia bacterium
ACTGACAAAAATTTTTGACAAAGTGTATCTATTGTTAGGTAAATTGTTATAATCATTGTTTCTTTATCTGTTTTCATTTTTATTGCTCCTAATCATATTACGACTTGTGCTAGTTGAAAAAATTATTAAAATATTGATATAACTTGTTTTGAAATAATGACTTCTTTGCCCCGTAGGGGTTGCATATACCAGCCCAGGGCAACACCCTGGGTTATAGAAATGTACCAAAATTAGCCCTGAAAGGGCGTAATATAAAACATTGTACCTGGATATGTAACGCCCTTTCAGGGCTATACAATGATAATTTCATTACCCAGGGTGTTGCCCTGGGCTGGTATCTATAGACCTTTCAGGCCAAAGATTAAAGCCAGTTTTCAACTGGCACAAGTCGTAATCATATTTGTTTTTGATAGGAGTATAATTCTTTATTTTTTGTTTTCAACAAAATTTACAACTAGCAAGTTGGGTAAAGTAATGTTGTTATGGATAGAGGTAATATGCTCAAAAGATACGATCCATTGGGGATTTTTCTTTTTTGTTTTCTATTTTTGCTTGCTTTCAGAACCCAGGCTCTTTTTTATCCTCCTTATTGGGATAGTATCATGGGGCCTTTTCATGAAGCTTTGTGGCTATCAGAAAACCAATTTGATTTTGCTAAATTGGCTACTATGGCAGGGTATAAGGAAGGCGGGCCAAATATATATTTCTTTTCCATTTATCCCGCATTTCAAGCATTTTTAATGCTTTTTTTCCAAAAAGCACCTAATATGATTTTTTTTAATCATATCATCAACATCATGCTTTCTTGTGGTATAGTCTATATAGTCTATGGAATCGTAGAAAAATTTTATGGGAAAAGCACAGGTATATTTTGTTGCCTGGGAATGTTTTTTCATCCTCTTTTTTTAGCCCAGTCTTATACCATAAACATGGAAATCCCTACTTTGTTTTTTGGCCTATTGGGAATCGCTAATTTTTTAAACCAAAAGCATGCAAAAGCAGTTTTTTTTCTTTTGCTTTCTTTTTACTGTAAGGAAAGTGGTTTGCTATTTTGCCTTGCTATTTTGCCATTGCTCTGTTTTTGTAGGGGCAAAAGCATAAAAAAAATTTATTTTTTAGGGTATTTTCTGCCTGTTTTTTTATTCTTTGTTCAAAGTCTTATAAAAAAATATGCTTTCCCTCATTACGGCGGCGACAGCGATTTAAAAAGTATCCCTTTGCTTTTTTCCTGGCCGCAAGGTAAAGATTTGATTCTTGCTTTTTTGCTATTCCCTTTGCTTTCTTATTGCCTTTTTCTTTGGAAAAAAAGAAAAACAAGCAGCTTTAGTTTTTATGGTTTTGTCTTTTTTGCAGGTATGGTTTTGGCCTTTATGATGGCGAGCCTGAAAGGAATTTCTTTTCTTCTATGGGAAATTATAGATATATATATATTTATTGCGGTTGCCTGCGCTTTGGGTTCTGGAATTCTATTGCGATCTTATTGCTTGTCTTCCCAAGGTGAAAAGGACTTTTGTGCTGATAATATACTTATTTGTCTTTCTCTTTGCTTTTGCTTCTTTTTTTTGATTTCCGCTTATATGATTCATAATCTTTTGCCAAGATATTTTCTTCTTATATTGCCTTTTGTTTTCATTTTGATTGCATGGTGTACGAGAAATATTAAGGCATATAAACAGTATTGCTTGCTATTTTTAGTTTTGTTTTTTTATGCTAATAATATGTATGGTAAAGTTTATGAATTTTTATATGGTAAAAATGCTGTTTATCAATATAATGGAGCAATGCTAGAAGCAACTCTTAAATACGAGGTAGATATAGAGGCAAACTTGCTTCTTGCCAGAACAATAGAAGAAAAATATCCATGGGCTATTTTTGTGGTTTCCTATCCTACAATCCATATATTGAGTAGCCCTAAGCTAGGCTATATAAAAAAAGAACAAAAATTGGTTAGCCATGATCGTTTCTTTTTTTCATGGCGGTTTGTCTTAAACCTTTCTGATATTGGTTTATTAGATAAAGAAGCCCAACGCCGCCTTCTTTGGATATCGAACAAGAATCACTGTCTTGTTCGTCCCTTTGCTCCAGAAAAAGGCGACCGTCTTTTAGAAACCATTGTTCAAGGCGATAGAGAAATCCAAATTATACAAAGAAGCTGGAAAAACTATTCTTACGAAAAGTAAGGAATCAATATATAAAAGTTTTTAAAAGGGGTTTGGGGGAAAATTTTTACAAAAATTTCCCCCCAAATAAAAATCTCTTTGAATTCCTTTTTCCAAGAAAAAGTTATTTTTTTGAAGGACTATGCTATGCCTTATACTCAGTTAGTAGAATTTCTACGGTCTGCAAAAAAAATTTTGATTTTTACAGGAGCAGGCATCTCGACTCCAAGCGGCATTCCTGATTACAGAAGCAATAAAGGAAGATGGAAAGAAAGAAAGCCGATTGAATATCATGATTTTATGACATCAGAAAAAGCACGCATAGAATTTTGGGAAATGTTTGCATCGGATTGGAAAGAATACCATAAGGCAAAACCCAATTCCATCCACCAGGCTATTGTTGATCTCGAAGCAGCGCAGAAATTAGAGTGTGTTGTCACCCAAAACATAGACGGCCTTCACCTTCTTGCAGGAACATCTCCTGGAAAACTTATTGAACTTCATGGCACTATACGCTCTGTAGAATGCCAGACATGCCAGGAATGGAGCAATCCAGAACCTCATATAGAATATTTTATGCAAAATAAAACCTGTCCCCAATGCAAATGTGGTGGATATTTAAAGCATGCAACCATTAGTTTTGGACAATGCCTGAAGGAAGAAGATTTGTTTCTAGCAGGCCAGCATTCTCTATCATGTGATCTTGTCATTAGCATGGGATCAAGCCTTTGTGTTTATCCTGCCCAATCAATACCACTCCTCGCAGCAGAAAGGGGAGTTCCATATATTATCATCAACCAAGGCCCAACCGAACACGACCATCATTCTAAATTGACTTTAAGAATCGAAGGCGATGCCTTGGAAATCTTCCCTCCTGCTGTGCAAAAAAGTTTGGAAAAGCTAAAAAATTTAGGTGTTTCTTTCCGAAACTCCTGGGAAGAAGATAGATAGGGAATATATGATAATCGAAATTTTGAGTATAGGAAATGAATTGCTGCAAGGCAAAATTACCAACACAAACGCTTCTTTTCTTGGTAAAGAATTAGCCAGAGCAGGGTTTATTGTAAGACAAATCAATACAGTAGGGGATACTGTAGAGGATATTGTAGACGCAATACAAAAAGCTTTTGTAAAAGCTCAGGTACTGATCGTAACGGGTGGATTAGGCCCCACGAATGATGATGTTACATCAGAAGCAATATGCCAGTTCTTTGGGGTCAAGACAATCCTCCATCAAGCATCTTTAGAGGCTATGCAAAAACGATTCGAAGGCCGTGGACTGGTTATGCCAGAAAGCAATATAAAACAAGCTTTACTGCCTGAAGGATGCACTGTTTTAAAAAATTTACAGGGAACAGCTCCTGGATTTTGTATGGTAAAAAATAACTTTAGACTATACGCTATGCCAGGAGTCCCGCACGAAATGAAAGCCATGTTTTCAGAGTTTGTTCTTCCTGATATGATCGCCCAGTATGCTCCCAAACCCTGGATTTCTCTTCAATATAGAACCACGGGAATCAGCGAATCTTTGCTCTACAACAAACTTTCCTGCATGGACTGGATTATGCCACAGGCTGTTGTTTCCTTTCTTCCTGGAAGCTATGGCGTAGATGTAGAAATTCAGCTTCCTTCTAGTTTTCCCCAGGATCAAATAGAATTTATAAAAGAGCATATAAAGCCAATAGAATCCTTTGTCTATAGCACGGACAAAGAAGATTTAGAAGAAAAGGTTGCAAAAGCTCTGGTGCATCAAAAAAAGACACTTTCCATAGTGGAATCTTGCACAGGTGGCTTGTTGATCAACCGCCTCACGAACACACAGAATAGCTCTCTTTTTTTTCGTGAGGGAATCGTTCTGCCCCTTGGCGAATCTTCCTTGCAAAGCCTTGGTGTATCTTTATCTACCATAGAAAAGTATGGTTTGGCAAGCAAAGAATGTGCAAAAGAAATGGCATACAGTATAAAAAGGAGGTCAGGCGCAGACATAGGGATTTCTGTAGCAGGTTCTATGGATATATTCCCTAATGAGCCTTGGGAATCCAGAGGGATTGTCTATGTATGCTATGCTGATGGAAACCACTGTGCAGTAGAAAAGGCCATCTTTCCTGACAACCGACTTATACATAAAGAAAGAAGTGCCCAAATGGCCTTGAAATTGCTTTGGAAAAATTTGTAAAAATACCAGGCAATGCTTTCAACTTTATTCACTTACGGGCAAAATCTCTTATGAAACTCAAAGCAGAAAGCGGTTTCTACAAGCTTGTTTTCATCTTAAGAGATCGCTTCGTGTAAGCCTTCTTTTAGGAATCAAAAAAAGTGGTAAAATCTTCAAAAGAGGCTTAAAAATCGTAAAGGTTCAAGTTTTTGCTGATGCCTTAAATTCCTACATTGTAGGAATTTATTATAACGTTACCCTACTTGCTAGTCGAGTATGGACGCGACACAAGGATACAAGTAGTACCTGTAAAAGAACTTCCAGTTTGTAGCTCTACGCTAATCCTGTATCC
>JABWCH010000388.1 GCA_013359215.1 Candidatus Brocadiia bacterium
TAATAAATAAAATAGTTAAAGAATATTCACCGCGAAGAACACGAAGAACACGAAGAAAAATGGTTTTGTATATTTCTTTTCGTGTTCTTCGTGTTTTTTACTTCGCGTTCTTCGTGTTAAAAAGTTTAGGACATAAACTTTTTAACATTTGCCTAATCACTAATTCATCTCGCGGTAATTTTGATACCTTTTTTTTAAGAAACAAAAAATATGGTAGACCAGACTTCCAAGACAGATACAGAATGGATGATACAATTTACCCAGGGAGATGACAGCGCGTTTACACAGCTCATGGAGCAAAATTTTTCTCGTGTAATCAGTACTATACAAAGGTTTGTGCATAACCAGCAGGATGCTGAAGATTTAGCCCAGGAGGTCTTCCTGCGAGTCTATAATGCTCGCGAAAAATACACACCTGATGCTTCTTTTCATACATGGCTTTATAGAATTATCACCAATCTTTGTCTGAACTATATTAGAGACCAAAAGCGCAAAAAAGCACGTCCCCTCCGCGATAAAAACAGCAGTTCCCCTGAGATGTCTTTAAAAGATAGTACTCAAGAAACGCCTTCCCGCATGCTATCAAGACAGGAAATATGCAATGAAGTCAAAGAAGCCCTAATCAGCCTACCTGAAAACCAAAGAATGGCAGTAATCTTAGCCAAATACGAGAACCTTTCTTATGAAGAAATCGCCCATATCATGAAAACCAGCGTACAGGCAGTCAAAAGTCTTTTAAACAGAGCAAAAATGAATCTTAAAGAAGAGCTTTTAAAAAAAATACGCAGCAAAAGCGATTTGCTTTACTTTATGCAATAAGCAACAAGTCATAAGAAAATTTAAGTTGCAAAGAAGAGAAACTCTATCTATAATCATGCGAAAGTTTATGTTTCAGTTTTGATAAATTTTATCTTCGCAAAATCCCTTGTGTTTGGAAAATTTTGCAGTGTTTGCAATTTTATTGTTGGCATCAAAGGAAAATTCAAATGTCCTCAGAAAATAAATCTCCTCTTATGGAAAATAAAAACAAATCCCCTATTCTATATTTTTTTCTGTTTTTCTTTATAATTCTCATGCTTCATTCTATTTTCTTCAGAAATAAAATAGAAGAATTGAGCTATTCTGAATTCAAAAAATTGGTTGCAGAAGAGCATAGAATTGAAAAATGCATTATTAGCAACACCCATATCAAAGGCATTTTCGTTAAAGAGGAAGCAGCATGGAAAGAAAAATTGGAAGAAATCAAAAAAAATCCTCCTAAAGAAAGCACTCTAAAAGATAAAAAACAAAAAGAGGAAAGTCTTTTTTCCGATTTTTTGCAGCTTAAAAAGGGACGAGCGCAATTTGTAGTAACAAGGGTTTTTGAAGATCCAGATTTGGTGAAGCTCATGGAAAAACATAACTTACCCTTTCATGGCGAAATGGAAAGCAATTGGGTAGCCCTGCTTTTTTCCTGGATCATCCCTCTTGGACTGCTAATCGTTTTATGGCTTTTTATCATGAAACGAATGAACAGCTATGGTAAAGATGTTATGTCTTTTGTGAAAACCAGAGCCAAAATTACTGCT
Source organism: Candidatus Brocadiia bacterium (assembly GCA_013359215.1). Taxonomy (GTDB): domain Bacteria; phylum Planctomycetota; class Uabimicrobiia; order Uabimicrobiales; family JABWCH01; genus JABWCH01. The sequence continues at coordinate 1,569 of JABWCH010000388.1, forward strand.
GAAGAGAATACAAAGACAACCTTTGAAGACGTTGCTGGATGTGATGAAGCAAAAGAAGAGCTTAAGGAAATTGTAGAATTTTTAAAATCTCCCTCTAAATTCGAACAATTGGGTGGTAAGATTCCTAAAGGAGCTTTATTGGTAGGCCCTCCAGGTACAGGAAAGACCCTTCTCGCCAGAGCTGTCGCGGGAGAAGCTGCTGTTCCTTTTTTCAACATTTCTGGGTCAGAATTTGTGGAGATGTTTGTTGGCGTTGGAGCTTCTCGCGTAAGAGATCTCTTCCAGCAAGCCAAAGCAAAGCCGCCTTGCATTGTTTTTATCGATGAGATTGATGCTGTAGGAAGGCATAGAGGTGCAGGAGTTGGGGGAGGACACGACGAACGTGAACAGACTTTAAACCAGCTTCTTGCTGAAATGGATGGATTTGAAAACAACAAGGGCATCATTGTTCTTGCTGCTACCAACCGACCTGATATTTTAGACCCTGCCTTGCTCAGACCAGGGCGTTTCGACCGAAGGGTTGTGATCGACCATCCTGATATAAAGGGAAGAGAGGAAATCCTGAAAATCCACGCCAAAGGAAAGCCTCTGGCCGCAGGAATTGAACTAAAGCAAATTGCACAGAGAACTCCTGGTTTTTCAGGGGCAGACCTTGCAAATATCATGAATGAAGCTGCTCTTCTAGCCGCACGCAAAGGAAAAACACAAATCGACCAACAGGATATATCAGAAGCTATAGAAAGAGTAGTCGCTGGCCCGCAGCGTAAAAGCCGAATCATATCAGCAAAAGAAAAAAAGATTACAGCCTACCATGAAGTAGGCCACGCCCTAGTTGCAGAAATCCATCCTTCTGGAGACCCTGTACACAAAATCACAATTATCCCAAGAGGTTCAGCCTTAGGCTATACGCTTTCTTTGCCAGAAGAGGATAAATATACAAAAACCAAAGATGAGCTTATGGCTAAAATTTGCGTCTTTTTGGCAGGAAGAGCAGCAGAAGAGATTGGATTGGATATTGTTTCAACAGGAGCGCAAAACGATTTTGAGCATGTCACAGATATAGCTCGTTCTATTGTTGCAAGATATGGAATGACAAAAGAGATGGGCCCTATGTCTTTTGAAAGAGAAGAAGGCTATGTTTTCCTGGGCAGAAACTTCGAAAGGAAAGCATCTTTTGGCAGCAATACCATGGATCAGGTAGATAAAGAAGTGATCAAAATCGTTACAGAATGCTATGATAAAACCAAATCTATCCTTACAGAAAATAAGGAAGCCTTAGAAAAAATTTCTGCGGTGATTTTAGAAAAAGAAACCTTAGAAGGCGATGAGTTCCGTTCTTTGCTCAAAGAAATTTACCCAGAACGATTCGCTGGTTTAGTATGTGGAAAGCATACAGAATAAGTAGGTATTTGTTCAAAAGTTTTTGTACCTATTGCAACATATTGATAAAAAATAATTAACCGCAGAGGCGCAGAGGTCGCAGAGGAATTATGCGGTGAAATCTTATCTCTTAAGAAGTTCAAAATTAAAGATTAATACAAAGACTTTTGAGCAGTTACCTACAAATCCATGTAATTAGAAAAAAATTATAACTTTTCATTTGGCAATGTTAAATTAGAAAAATAAGCACATAGTGGTAAATTTTTTTTAAAATATAGCAATTTAACATTGCCAAATTACTATATTTTAAAAATCCAAAGGAGTTATCATGAGATCTTATGTCGTTTTTTTATTTATACTTTCATTTTTTCTTCCCTCTCTTGTCAATGCACAAAATGTCAAAATCGGTTTTATTGATTTAAAGAAAGTCTTTCGTGACTACAAGAAAGTAACTGTCATGGAAGAAACCATAAGGCAAGAAACAGAAGCTGAAATGTCTAAAATCAAAGGATTAAAAGAAGAAGTCAAACAGCTCAAAGAAGAAATCCCCTTGTATAAAGCAGGCAGTAAAATCCGCCAGAATAAAGAAAAAAGGCTTACAGAAAAACTCTTTGAAATCAAATACGCAGAAGAAAGAGCAAACCATTTCTTTACACAAAAGCTGAAAATAGGGTTGGAAGACATCTATAGAGAAGTAAGCGAAGAGATTGAAGAGTATGCCAGAAAAAACAATTTTTTCATGGTGCTGCGCGTTGCAGAACCAGACTTTTTTGGATCTCAAACCGCAGAAGCCTTAAGGATGCAAATCCATACACGCGATGTCCTCTATTGGGGCAAAGACTATGATATTACCAACACGATTCTGGAAAGAATGAACGAAAACTATACCAAAGAAGCCAGAAAATAGAAAATTTATCTAAGAAAAACAATCTGTGGGAGAAATTGTTATGGAAAAAACAGATAAAAAAGAAAAGAAAATATTGGCTATAGTGGGCATGCCTGGAACAGGAAAATCCACTGTAGTGCAAAGTCTTGTCCAGGACTATAGCTTGCCTTTTCTTCATTTTGGTAATATCACAATCCAAGAAGTACGAAAGCGAAATTTGCCAGAAACCCAGGAAAATGAAAAGAAAGTCCGCATGGAACTTAGAGCTAAGTATGGAATGGCAGCTTATGCTCAGCTTTCTATTCCTATCATTCATGAAATTCTGGAAAAAAACGATACTATGCTAATCGATGGGCTTTATAGCTGGAGTGAATACACTCTGATGCGCCAATCCATTTCAGCAAAGATCCTCTTGATTTGCATTATTTCCAGGAGAGAGACAAGATACCATCGTCTTGCTATTCGAGAGTATCGTCCTCTTACTCCTGAAGAAGCAGAAAAAAGAGACTTTGCCGAAATCGAAGCTTTAGAAAAAGGCGGCCCAATTGCCCTTTGTGATTACTATCTCACAAACGACGCAGGCATCGAAGATCTCCAAAAAGCCTTATCTTCTTTGGCTCAAGAACTAGGTCTACAAAAAATGGCCTAACGTGGATTCCTGATGAAACTTTAGGGCTAGTGAGCATGAATGTCATACATGTTAAGTTTTAATAGCTTGTCTTATAATAGGTCGACTTTCGATGTTTTTTAAAAGATCTTAGCTAAATTTTATAAGGCTTAGATAATTTTTTCATGGTCTTAATTTTACACAGAGCATGCTAAAATTAA
>JABWCH010000389.1 GCA_013359215.1 Candidatus Brocadiia bacterium
AAAAGAGCTTTCAAAACTAAATAGAGTCAAGATTTTAATCGTTTGCAAGATAGATATATATTATATTTCAATATGTTAAGAATACCTGCGTAACTCCTATTAAATAACTTCCCCATTTTTAATTGAATGCACGAAAAATACGAAAGACACGAAAAGGAATGGTTGAAATTTTTTTAAATCGTGTTCGTGCATTTCGTGTTTTTCGTGGACACTTCTTTGATGAGTGCTTCAAGATTCAGTCAGTCGCTTTATTCAGAGCCTGCCTGGTATTGTGCTAGAAAATCCTGTTTGAATTCTTTGAAGTTGCCTTCTTTTATGGATTTGCGAATAGCTGCGGTCAAATCCTGGTAAAAGGTAAGGTTGTGCAAGGAAAGCATGGTCAGACCCATAATTTCTTCCACTCCTTTGGAAAAAAGGTGGTGAAGGTAGGCGCGGCTAAACGTTCTGCAGCAATAGCACTGGCAACGAGGCTCTAGGGGCATGAGACTTTCTCTATGATGAGAATTGCGGATTTGAATTTTGCCTTTCCAGGTGAATGCGCCGCCGCCTCTTGCGTTTCTAGTAGGCATAACGCAATCGAACATATCTGTTCCCAGGCTCACTGCATTGACAATGTCTTCGGGAGTTCCTACTCCCATGAGATAGCGTGGCTTTTCTATGGGCAAAATAGCATTGACGACCTCAAGCATATCAAACATATCTTTTTTCGACTCGCCAACAGCCAGACCACCAATAGAATAGCCTGGCATATCCAGGTCTTTCATTTCTTTAGCACACCATTCTCTAAGGTCAGCATAGACACTTCCCTGGACAATGCCAAACAGTACCTGGTTTTCATCCAAAGGTACGGCCTTAGATCGTTTTAGCCATAAAATGCTTCTTTCGGCGGCTTCTTTCGCTTCGTCGTGTGTGGCAGGGCAAGCAACGCAGTGGTCTAAAGGCATCATAATATCCGAACCAAGGCATTGCTGGATCTCGATTACCTTTTCTGGTGTAAATTCATAAAGATCCCCATTGATATGAGAGCGAAAAACGACCCCTTTGTTGGAGATTTTGCGAAGGTCAGCAAGCGACAATACTTGAAAACCGCCGCTATCCGTTAAAATAGAACCATCCCATGCCATAAAACGATGCAATTTCCCCATCTCTTGTATGTATTTTTCTCCAGGACGTACAGCAAGGTGATAGGTATTGCCTAAAATGATTTTAGCCCCTGTATCCTTTATATTTTGTGGAGTCATTGTCTTAACAACGGCTCTTGTCCCAACAGGCATAAAAACAGGGGTAGGAAAGCTGCCATGGGCGGTTTCTATTTTGCCAAGGCGAGCTTGTGTTCCTGATGCATCAAAGCATTCTAATGTAAACTGAAATTTTTTTTTATCCACCATCTTCTAAGTCTCTTTTCAAGGATTCTAATTCTTCTTTTGTTAGTCTTTCTTGTAATTGTTTTTTTAAATACTCTACCTCTTTTTGGTAGCTTTCTTTTTCTTTTTTCCAAAGGCTCTCTTTGCTTAAAAGCTCTTTATTTTGAGCCTCTAGTTCTAAGATTTTCCATTCTGCTTTGGACAAAGATTGGTTCAACTCCTGGATTTTTTCTTGCTGCTTTTCAGAACGCTGCTGCAAGAGGAGTTCTTCTTTTTGCTTTACCAGTATTTTTTGCTCATAGTCTTTTTGCAATTTAAGCAAAAAACTCAGTAGCTCCTTATAGCCTTCTTGTCCCTGATCATATAGCTTCTGGAAGTGGCTATGGTAGTTCTCTTGCAGATTTTTGGATTGCTCTGTAAACCTTTGGGAAATGTCTTTTTTGTAAGTATCTAGCTCATTGGAAAGATTTTTTTCTACGCTTTCTATAGGCCGAAAAAAATAGTATACCAGAAAACCCAATGCAGCAAGAAAGACTAAAACAAAAACAACCATGCCAAAAATTGTCTTGATAAAAAAGAGATTCTGCTGCCTTGATATTGTATTAAGAACAGCAAGTTGCCCCTCTTGTATCATTTCTTTTGTAGCATTGTAAACAAGCCCATTAGAAGAAGGTTCTTGTGCAGGCAATTGCATAATTTTCCATTCATTTTGACTATTACAGAATTTGATTTAAAGGAAAGAATTATAGCAAAATATTCTTGTAAGATGCAAGAAGGAAAAGCCTGGTTATCAAAAATTGGAGAGAAATATACCATTATCAGGAACTTTTTTCATGATGTGGTGTCTTACTATCCAGTAGGCAAAAACATATATATTATAATTTTTAGGAGCTTTTATCATGAAAAGATTGCTTTCTGCCATTTTGATTTTGATGGGGCTTTCTTTTGCTTATTCATGCAGGATTGTCCCTGTTCCTCCACCAGATATAGTCAGACCTGCTGTAGAATTGCAAAAAATACAGGTAAGACAGCATCATTTTCAAGTAACCATACAAGATGGTGTTGCGACTACTGTTTTGGAAACTGTTTTTTATAACCCTAACCCCAGGATTCTGGAGGGAACATATTTATTTCCTTTGCCTAAAGGTGCGAGTGTATCCCAATTTTCTATGTGGATTGATGGCAAAGAGATGAAAGGCGAATTACTTGATGCCCAGAAAGCCAGGGATTTATACGTGAGTATCGTCAGGCGTATGATAGATCCAGGTCTTTTGGAATTCGTTGGCAGGGAAACTTTCAAAATGCAGATATTCCCTATACCTGCGAATGGTGAAAAGAAAATCAAGCTCACATACCAGCATCTTTTGCCAAAAGATGGCAGCTTGATGCAGTATGTATATCCATTAACAACAGTGGGAAACGGGCGGGAAGATACACTAGGGAAACTGAGTTTTCAAATCAATATTTCCTCTCAGATTCCAATCCAGTCTATCTTTTCTCCTAGCCATAAGGTCAAGGTTGTAAAAGAAGAAAATAAAGCGACTGTAAGCTTTGAAGAAGAAAAAGCTCATCCTGACAGGGATTTTACTTTGTATTTATCCTCTTCTGATAAAAAGGTGGATTTGAGCTTTGTTCCCTTCCGCCAAGAAGAAGGAGAAAAGGGCTATTTTCTGCTCATGCTGTCTCCTAAAGCAAAAAATGAAGAAATCCAGGCAAAAGATATGGTTTTTCTCTTTGATACATCAGGATCTATGCTTGCAGGCAATAAAATCGAACAAGCAAAGGAAGCTCTCAAATATTGTCTCAAATCTTTGAGAAAGGAAGACAGGTTTAATATCGTTACTTTTTCTACTACGGTCAAACGCTATCAGACAGAGAGCAATCTAATAGAAGCCAGCAAAGAAAATATAGAAAAAGCGGTTTCTTTTGTGGATTCTAAAGTATATGCAAGCGGTGCAACCAATATCGAGGACGGGTTGTCTGTGGCTTTGTCTATGGCTTCACGCGATAGCAAGCGTCCTTTTATGCTTTTCTTTTTGACCGATGGACGACCAACCATTGGTGCAACGGATACAGAAAGCATTTTGGCGGTTGCCAAAAAAGCCAATCTTCCTAATTTAAGGCTGTTTGCCTTTGGTGTAGGGGTAGATTTGAATGCCAAACTTCTGGATGCTATGGCTGAGCAGAATCGTGGCGCACAGGAATATGTTGGAGAAAAAGAGGATATAGAGCTAAAAGTTTCGAATCTATTTGACAAGGTTTCTTCCCCTGTTCTTACAGATATATCGATTGAATTCCCATCCAGCAAAGAGACAAAAATCATGGATGTATATCCCAAAAACTTTCCTGATCTTTTTAAAGGGGCTCAAGTCAATCTGGTAGGAAGGTATTCAGGGAAAGGCGATCAGGTCATTCGGTTGAAGGGAAGAATAGGCGAGGAAGAGCAAACCTTTGATTATGAAGTGAGCTTTCCTGAAAAAAATATTGAAAATAGCCAAATCCCCAGACTATGGGCAACGAGAAAAATAGGCTTTTTGCTAGAGCAAATAAGGCTAGAGGGTGCGGAATCCCATCTAAAGAAAGAAGTTGTAGACCTGGCCCAAGAGTTTGGCATAGTGACACCCTATACATCCTATCTGGTATTGGAAGATGATGCCCAAATTTCCCAACGGCCTCCAACCCCCAGACCTGGAGTATGGCAAGCACCAAGCTCTACATCCACCCAAGACGTAAGCAGGCAAAAAGAAATGGAATATGCTAAAAAAAGCATGGCAACCGAATCAGGCAAAGACGCAGTGGAAACATCACGATGGATTAAAGGGGCTAAAGAAGCAGATGTCGCTTATGAATCGCCTAAAAGCGAATCAAAAAGCAAGGCAAAAGCAGACTCTATGATCAAAAAAATAGATGATAAAACATTCTATCTCAAGGATAAAATCTGGCAAGATAGCATCTATCAAGGAAAAGAGAAAAAAATCCGCATTCGCTACATGAGCGAAGAATATTTGAAGCTCCTTACAGAAAAAGCTGCCATAGGCAAATACCTTGCTCTTGGCCCAAAAGTCATAGTTGTTTGGGAAAACGTTGCGTACGAAATCTACAATGACTAATGCATTCTGTTAGGGCTGACATAACGCTGTCAACTTGATAATGCCGCATTGAAGCAGCGGGATTTTTGGAAACTGAGGGCGTTGCATGATAATATAGAAGACCAAAAATAAAAAATCCGCAGATTGCACAGATTACGCAGATTAAAAAAACAATTCTAAAATAGGATTGCTTCTGAATTTTATAAA
>JABWCH010000390.1 GCA_013359215.1 Candidatus Brocadiia bacterium
AAATATAGGTTTATCCTACTTGTTAGCCAGGACTAGTATAAAATAAAGCTTGTTTCCTTATTCTACTATTCCTATAAAGCTGACCTGCAAAAATCAGCAACCGCAGGCATTCTTTTGTGTTACAAAACCAGACTAACAAGCGGATAGGTTTCTATTGTTTTTTAGATAGGGAAAAGGACAACATTTCTTTTTTTGTCACTTTTTCTATTTTGCCTTCAAGAATGCTCTCTTTGTCCAAAGAATTTCCAGGGATATTATATTGTATTCTTTGGATTGCATACTGTTGAGAGGAAAATCCCCATTGATACATTAAAACGGCCATTATACTAAAGCTAAGTAGACATAAGCAAGCCAAAATTTTTTGAGGATCTTTCCAAAAATGATACGAATATATAGCAGATTCTTGTATTCTTTGGGTTAGACGCTGCAAAGAATTAGCTCTTTTTGGATCTTTTTTTTTCTTATTTTCTGAATTTTTGTCCTTCCACCGATTAAAAACCGTAAGAATAACATCAGTTGGGACATCAGGATGCTTATCTCTCTGAAATTCTTCATCAGAAAGAAGCTCTTGCAAAAGATTTTCAGAAAGAGAAAAGCTTTGGTGAGCAGAATCCTCTTTGCCCTGAATTTTTTTCAAAACCTTATGGTCTTCCACCATACTTTGCCATAAACTTTGATATTCTTTCTCATCAGCAATATACCCTTGCTCCAAAAGAATATCCTTTACCGTAATGCTATAGCCTTTTTCGAGAGCTTCTTGTTTTCGCTTACGACATAAACTAACAGCCTGTTTAGGAAGAATGCCTTTTTTTACAAGGTATACAAGAAAATCCTTTACTGTAGGATCAGAAGAATTTGTTGTTTTATCCGTTAGCATACTTACCTTTTTAAAATTTATTTTTGTTCCGAAGCAGGTACAATAACAACTCCTTGCACAGGAATTTCTATTTCGCTCATTTCAGGATGAGAGGTAGTTACAACAATCTTGCCTCTAAATTCTCCTGAAGGCAATGAACTATCTTTTTTTATACTTACCAAAATCTGATAGTATTGGTCTTCCAAAACCGACACATAGCCTAAATTTAAAAAAGGCAATGCAGTTTTGATTTCCTGTATCTGGAAAGACTCCCCTTTTCTATTAAAAATAAGGATTTTGCGTACTATCTTATCCTCTTTTTTTACAGCTCCCAATGCAAGATAGTCTGGCCTTAATCCAATATCGCCAATAACTTTAGCCAACAAAGGGATTTCGATTTTTTCTTTTCCTGGAATATCCGTTACAATATAGACTTTCCCTTCTATTCTACCATAAGGGATATTATTTTTGGCAACCAATTTTAGCGAATAAGCAGGACGTGGACCAGGATAAAAGCCGTCATAAACGCCAGGCTTACACTCTACATCAAAGCACTCCTGATTTTGGTTTTCTAAAACAACTTTTACTTCCTTTACTTTAAAATCAGGATTCTTTTCAGGGGCAATCCATAGCTGCATGTCTGCCGAAACCCCCCTATGAAATTCTCCAAAAGAAAAAAAATCTTGGGAAAGCATCCCATCTTTCAATATGGTTACATCGAAAGTTGCCATGAGAATAGGAAATTCAGGCAAATTCGTATAAAAAAGAATCTCCCATCTAGCATAACCCTTTCTTCCTTTAGGGTCAAAAACAAAGTCAATAATTCCACTTTGTCCAGGCAAAAGAACATCGAATTTCTGTTTTGCTACAGTACAGCCACAAGAAGTAACAATTTTTTCTACTTTGATTTCTTTATCGCTGTTATTCACAAGCGTAAAACAAAAAGAAACACTCTGGCTGTCCGCTACTTTCCCCAGGTGATAGATACTCGGTTGAATTTCTACAACAGCTTTAGGACTTTCTGATAGAGAAAAAAAGCCATAAAGCAAAAAAAGACCAATAAACATACCAATTCTAGTTAACATTTTCAATCCTTTTCTACTCCAGATATTTAAATTTCCATACAATACTACAAAAAAAACTAAATCTCAATCCTTCCAATGCTTTATCATTTCCCGATATTTTTTATATTCAAAATTAGGGCTTCTATCCTTCTGGTGGCAAGGAAGACATGCATTTTCAGCATTGGTTTTTCCATAACCAGGAACAGGATTGATCGCATGGCTTGCGCCAGGCCCGTGGCATTCCTCACATCCTACGTCGATCAAATGCGGAGTTTCCTCCACAGTCCGAAATCCTTCTTCATACTCATACCCTACTGTATGACATCGTACACATTCAGGATCATAATGATGCTTTTCTTTTACAAGAGTTTCGAATGCCTTAGCATGAGTCTTAGTCTTCCATTGATTATATTCTTCTTTATGGCATTCATAGCAATTGTCAGATCCTACAAACCCAACAGGAGAACTCCTTTTAATCTGAAATTCCAGCAACCTTTCTTTCTGCAGTTGATCTTTATATCTATCCAACAGCTTTTCTACTTCAGGATCATTCTCCCATTTCTTTTCTAATCCAATAATACGACTTTTCCACTCAGGAAGTTTGCCCCATTGGAAAATTAAATTCAATAAACCAATATATCGTCCGCGATTTCCAGCACTAATGACCAAAACCCCAGGAGCAACTTCTATAGGGCTAAAAGGAGCCTGAGAATCCACAGGAAAAAATATCGTAAAATACTTCCCTTGAGGAAAATAAGAACGATGATTTTGGTCAATACCTCTCGTCATCACAAAAACCACATCAGGCATAATTTTAGACAAAACATCCTGAATTTCTTCAGTCGCAGGTCTTCTTTCTTTTTCTATAGCTACAAACAGCAGCTTTTTCTCTTTTCCAAAAATTTTTTCTTTATACCATACCTTCCCTAAAGTTCCCCATCCCAAAAAAATTGGACTAGAAACTTTATCCGATATAGATTCTCCTTCGCTTACAAATTGGCAATCATACCCTAAACTATGCAAAATTTCATTATGAACAACGAATTTAATCTTATCTTGCTTATCCCCTTTAGGTGCACGATAGCCACCATCCACCAACAAAAAACTCTCCTCTTTTTTCAGTTCCCTGACCCAGGCACTACGCAAAAGCATTCCGCCCAACTTTGAACCACTACAACCACAAGGCTCTAACTCGCCAGCCAGCTCACCTGTATACAACAAAGAAAGAGCTATTTTTTCTTCCTCTACATTTTTTAAGCCCAAATGAGGTTGATACACAAAAAAAAGCAACAATGCAAGAAAAAAACAAAAAAATAACGCAAAAAAACAATATTTTTTCAGCATGTATTCAGCCTTTCTGATTTTTAAGAAAACCTTGCAATAAAGTCCACCATTCTATCTAAAATCTGCTCTAATTTCATCTCTGGAGAAAAACCAAGAAGCTGATGGATTTTTTTTATACAAGGCACTCGCCTTTGCATATCCTCAAACCCTTGAGTATAAGCATCATGATAAGGAATATACTTAATTTCCGTAGAAATTCCGACCTTATCCCTTACTCTATGAGCCAGATCCGCAATCGTAATTTCTTCCTGACTCCCAATATTATAGATTTCACCAACAGCCTTATCTTCCAACGTGAGAGAATAGATCGCCTTACAAACCTCACCCACATAAATAAAACAACGGCTCTGAGTCCCATCACCGTAAACCGTTATGGGACTATTGCTCAACGCCTGTTTAATAAAACGAGGCAAAACCATCCCATAACGACCCGTTTGTCTTGGGCCAACAGTATTAAAAAAACGACATATCACAACAGGCAATTTCTTTTCACGCCAATACGCCAGAGCCAAAAATTCATCCAATGCCTTACTACAAGCATAACTCCACCTACCTTTAGTCGGCGGTCCCAAAATCAAATCGTCCTCTTCCTGAAAAGGAATTTTATTGCTTTTTCCATACACTTCGCTCGTAGAAGCAATCAAAACCTTCTTTTTTTTCTTATTGGCTTCTTTCAGAACAAATTCCGTACCATCCACATTCGTATGAATCGTCTGTACTGGACTTTCTACAACAAGATTCACCCCAACAGCCGCAGCCAGATGAATAACAATATCACATTCCGAAACCATTTTGCCAAGAAGCGGCACATTCGTTACACTATCAATCTCGTAGGAAAATAAAGAATTCCCCTTCAAATGCAAAATATTATCCATACTCCCTGTGGATAAATTATCCAAAACAGACACCCTATGCCCTTGCTCCAATAAATATTCACACAAATGACTCCCAATAAAACCCGCTCCCCCTGTAATAAAATAATGCATACAAAACCCTTCCAATTCTAAGAATACAAAACTCTCTTTTCTCCAAATCTCTTCCAAAACATAGCTATCCACAGTAAACAAAAAACATTTAGCCATCCTCTCCAAAAATATTCGTCTAAGATCTCATAAATTCTTCCATAAATCAAGCATAAAAACCCACTCACAACACCATCTTTTCTAAAACCAACATTCCCAAAAATCCCCCCCCTTAAAAAAAAAATAATTTTTTTCTTGACTTTCACTTCCTTTATGCTATAATACCCTCCATAAATTTAATCTCACAGCCGAGATGGCGGAACTGGCAGACGCGCTAGGTTCAGGTCCTAGTGGGGTACCCACTCCCCGTACAGGTTCGATCCCTGCTCTCGGCATCCTAAAATTGCCCCGTCGTTCAATTGGCAGGACACGTG
>JABWCH010000041.1 GCA_013359215.1 Candidatus Brocadiia bacterium
ACTGCTTCAGTTTGACCTTCTTAAGTTGACAGCGTTATTGGTTGGTATGTTAACCCCATACAATATAAAGAATTATATGAAAAGTTAACACGCATGACCATGACGATAAGGATTAAGCTTAAGATAAGATTGCAGCTTACGCATGAGAAAGATTGCCTCCAAAGGGGCTATTTTATTTCAAAATTTCTTGGGATTACAAGAAAAAATTTGTTATAGTATTGCGAATGTGTCACCCCATCGATTTTTTTACTCTATAGTTAATTTCCGTAATCTAATTTGTTTATAGGAGAATGGAGTATGCCTCCAATACGTAGTGTTGACAATGTCGTAGGCGATGTGCCTATATCTTTTTTATTGAAAAGAATTTTTTCTCGTGTTCTGAACTATTTTGTTATCATCTTCCTGCTAGCTCTTTTTGTTTTTCTTTCTCAGGGAATTATCCTGGTAAGAGAAGGAGAAATGGCGATTTTGATAAAAAAAACAGGAGAAGATCTTACAAACTACAATGTAGAAAAAGGCCAGTACAACTATTTGCTGTCCTGCCCTGCAATCGCACCTAACAATGATTATAAAGGCATCCAGCATGATCCCCTGTCTGAAGGATGGCATTTTTATAATCCATATATATGGGATTTTGAAATCCACCACCAGACTATAATATCCAAGGGAGAAGTTGGCGTTAAGGTTCGCTTGTATGGAAAACCCTTGCGCCACCAAGAATACCAAAACCTGGCAGAAGAAGGCCAGATGGGGATACTCAAAGAGGTTCTTATGCCTGGTCAGCATTTGGTGAACCCTTATGCCTATAAGGTGATTAAAAGCCCTGCTATCAATATAGCACAAGGATTTCGAGGTATCGTTACACAGCTTGCTGGAAAAAATACCAACCGAAAGATTTTTGTTTGTGGAGATATCTTAGATCCAAAAAGCTTAGCCATAAGGCTTAAGGAGCAAAAAGATGCTCTTTCCAAATTCATCTATTCTACCTTTTCCGCCAGCCTTAAAAAGAAACTGGAAACAGAATTAGAGCAAATGCCTATCAAAGAGCTTAGAGTTTCTTTTGTCGTGGTTTTAAATCAATTGCTTTCCAGTGCTTCTTTATACACACAAGAAAGATTTGCCAATATAAAGCTTTCCATTGACACAGATACTCTTCTTAAAAGAAAACCCCAGGCACAAGAAGAAATCATCCAGCTCAATCGATGGTTGTTGGCCGATGCTTATCCTAATTGGCTGGAAAGAAGTTCTTTTTTGGTTGCAGAAAATGAAAGAGGAGTCTGTGAAGAGGTGCTTTTGCCTGGAACATACTACTTCAATCCTTATGAAAAGTCTGTGGATATTGTAGACATTCGCTCCCACCGTTTTGATCTCAGCGACCAGAACCAGGCAGTGTTCCCTTCCTTTGATGGATTCCCTATCAACATGGAAGGCAATATCGAATGGCTTATCAATCCTGAGAGAGTGGCTGAGGTTTTTGTAAAATACAGAGATAATAGAGACATTATCCTATCTATTGTCGAAAAGATTATCCTTCCGAATGCGAGAGCTTTGGTTCGTCTGGAAGGCTCGAAATATATGGCAAGAGACTTCATTTCTGGTCAAACAAGAGAAAAGTTCCAAAATAGCTTTTTCCAAGGTATCTCTCGCTCTTGTGAAAAAGAGGGAATTATCATCAAAGCCGCCCGCGTAACCAAATGCACGCCTCCTGATAAGATATGCAATCCTATACAACAAAAAGAAATAGCTATCAGGGAAAAAGAAAAATATATACAGGAAATCGAAAGAGAAAAACAGCAAATCACCCTAAAAATGGAAGCGGAACGCAAGGATTTGGAAGTCCGTAAAATCAAAGCCATCACAGAGGTAGAAGTTACCAAAACCAATGCCTTAAGAGAAAAAGAAGTTGCCATCATCGAGCTTATACAGCATCTGGAAGTCGCCAAAAAAAGGCTGGAAGCTGCTAAAAATGAAGCGGAAGCGATTGTTGTGGAAGCCCAGGCCAAAGCCGATGTTATTCGTATGCAAAACAAAGCCCATGCCAGTGGTATTGAAGATGCCCGAATGGCCTTCAAAACAGGCAAAAGCTATTCCAACTATCTCTTGCTGCAAAAAGTATCGAGTTCTTTAGAATATATTCTTGGCAATAGCGATAGCCCTTTCTTAAACGTATTCAAAGGCATTGGGACAAATCTCGATGAAGCCAAAAATCCCCAATCGCAAAACCAGGAAGAGGCAAAAAACGATAGCCTGAAAAAAGGAGAAAAATAATGTTAGGTCGATTAAAATCTTCCATAACAACAATTTTTGTTGTTGGTATCATAGCCAGTATTGCGTATGTTGGTGTCTGGCAATGGATGGTTTGCAGGCAATACGTTGCCCCAGGCCAGATTATGTATCTTAATGCCAAAATCGGCGAAGAAAACCCCAGGCCAGAGCAAGACAGAGTTGTCGAAGAAGGCACAAAGGGTATTCAGAAAAAGATCTATGGGGAAGGCCGATATTTCATCAATCCCATTGTCAATGAATTTAGCATTCCTTATAGCTATGAAATGGATAGCGTCATTGATCCCATGGAAGTAGGAACTGTGGAATCCTTTTCTGGTGAAAATCCAGCAAAGGGCGAATTTTTGGTTTCTCCTGATAAATCCCAAAAAGGTATTATCCTTGACCCCCTTACTCCTGGAGTTTGGAGGCTCAATCCTAAAGCTTATAAAATCAACAAAAGCAAAGCAACCCAAATCAAGCCAGGATTTGTTGGATGCATCACCTCTCTAGCTGGTAAAAACCCGCCAGAAGGCCGCCTGGCAAGAGAAGGCGAGCGCGGTGTTATGGAAAATGTATTGCAGCCAGGAATCTACTACATCAACCCATCCGCCTATAGCGTAGAAGCAGTAGAAGTCGGATATACCCAGATCGACTTCAAAGATATCAACTTTAGCTCCAAAGAAGGGTTTAAAATCGTTGTCGATATATCCGTTGTCTGGGGACTTTTGCCTGATAAAGTTCCTTATATCATCAGCCGCTTTGGAAACATAGGGGATGTTATCACCAAAATCATTCGCCCTCAGGTAGAATCCCTGTGCAGAATCGAAGGCTCAAAGTATGGTGCAGTAGAGTTGGTAGAGGGGACAAGCCGAGAGGTGTTCCAGAATACCTTTACCCAAAAGCTTGTAGATATATGCGAAGAAAATGGAATCGTCGCGCTGCTAGGGCTTGTAAGACGCATCGAAGTACCAGAAGAGATTCTTGCTCCTATACAACAAGCTAAAATCGCAACAGAAGAAACCAACACCAAAAAGGAATTGCAGGTCACCCAGACTGTAATTAACCAATTGGCAAGGCTAGAGCAAGAAGTTGTAAAAGGCGTGCAGGAAGTCCGCGCCACAACAGAAAAAGAAGTGGCAACCATCCTGGCTGAAGGGAAAAAGCAGGTAGCCAATATCAATGCAGAAAGACAGATCGAAGTCGCTGTCCTACAAAAACAAGTCGCTGATATTGAAGCAGAAACCACAAGGATCATTGGAACAGCCAAAGCCAAATCCAAAGAGCTAGAACAAAGAGCCATGGCAGACAGGCTTGTCCAGGAAATCCGCGCTATGGGCGGCCCAGATGAATACACTGTTTATAATTTTGCCCAGAACCTCCCCAAAGATCTCAAAATTTTTATCCGCCATACAGGAGAAGGAACTCTTTGGACAGATTTGCCCAAAGAAATGAAAGACGCAGAAAAACTTGCGGCTTTTAAAATCTTACAGCAGAAAAAAGCGCAGGAACAGCCTGTAAAACAAAGAGAATCTCAACCAATAGAGGAATGATAAATTTGTCATAACCTATTGCAAAACAAAAATATAAAAGTTTTTAAAGGGGGTTTGGGGGAAAATTTTTACAAAAATTTTCCCCCAAATAAAAATCTCTTTGCGTAACTCCTATATTTTTCGTGCCTTTTGTGTTTTTCGTGGACACTTCTTCTCTTCGACTCTTCGCCCTGCACCGTTAGATTTTTTTTCCAAAATCCTTGGTTATCAAAGAGCAAAAAAGTCTGCTTTCATTCTCGTTCCTTTGAAATTTTATTGAGCTGTTTTTCTCTCTCCTGGTTGATCAGCGATTCTACAGCATTCTTAATTTCAGGGATAATGGAATTAGAGAGGGCAATTTGGGTACGGTTAGGCGTAAGATAGAAGCGGTTGATTTCGTCTGCTATCTGGTATCCATGTATTACAGGATCATGGGCATTGCTGGCGAAATTCAGAGATCCATTGATTTTGAATAAGGCAATGAGAACCTTATAAAGATCCACATCTTCTCTGTGGGAAATTGCATTTTGTATTTTTTGCAGCATTCGGATTGTATTGGGGATATTTTTTTCCTGCTCTGCTTTTTCTGCTTTTTTCGCTTTTGCAATAAGCCGCAAAAAGGCTTCAGGGGCTTTGCCATTGTTAAAAGCATGGTAGAGAATTTTAGGCATTTTGCCTTCCTGGTATTCAATGGAGCTTATTTTTTTTTCTATTTCATAAGGGCTATAGCCAAAAAGGGTAATTTTAGAATCCCTGTAGCGATGATCTACGAAATGTTTCCTGAGCTGATAGAGCCTTTTTACGTACTTTCCTCTCTTTGCTAAAATGGTGTTTACGCTTGCGTTTAGCTCTTCCTGAAGCTGCTGCTGTACAAGATAGAGGATTTTATTCTGGATTTTTCCTGGAATAAAATTTAGGCTTATCTTAAAATGGCTAAAGTTGAAATCGCCTTCGCCTCGAATAAAAACAGAAATGAGCTTATATAAACTGCCCGCTATTTTACGATATTCTGGCATTTGCCTTAGTTTATTGAGCTTTGGCAGCATTTCATCCAGATAATTTTCGTGTGCAATTTGTTCCCAGATCTTTTCATTGATGGAGCTATTGACAAGAATTTCAGGAAGTCTTTTTTGCAAATAGACCTCGCCTGTTTCCCCAAAATATTTAAAAAGAATATGATCTAGCTCGCCTGGTGTCTGCTCGAAATCTTCCAGAATTTGTTTCAGAGTCAATATAATCTTCAATGGCTGATAGCGCATCACAACGGATGTTCTGTAAAGAGGATACTGATCCATGATTTTTTTGATCTGGTTATACGTGAGGCTCTGTTCTATTTGCTTTCGGAAAAATTCATCATAGACAAGCAATGGTTTTTCCGCAAGTTGAAAAAGATAGCATCGGATTCGGTCATTGAGTTTTTTATGGTTTGTAAGCTGGCTCATAGTATGGACAATGCTTTGGAATTTGGCAAATCCATAGTTTATAATATCCAGGATAGTTTCGTTCTGCTCCAGGGATTTTTCTTGTATAGAAAGGCAATCTTTGAGGAGATTAAACGGATGTCTTTCTTCTCTTGTCAGCTTGTCAGCGTTAGCAATTCCTTTTAAAACTCGCGAAAAATCCTGGATAGCACATTCGTATAGTTTTTGGATGTGTTTTTTATGCAAAGAAGAAAAGCAAATCTTGCTCTTTTTTCTTTGCAGGATGGCAGAGTAGCCTTGCTTTCCAGGAGGAGGGTTTTGCCATACATAGATTTCTTGTTCATAGAGTACCCAATGGTACGTTTTTTGGCTATATTGAGCGGCCTTTTTGGCTGTGCCCTGGATTTGGGGCCAGAAAAATGAATGTGCTTTTAAATATCGATAGCCTGTCTTGCCTTGAGAAACCAAAAAATTCCCTACTTTTTTTGATATTTCTACAAAAGCACTCTTTTGTGGAATCGTTTTTTCTTCCTGGGGATCTTTTTTGGCGAGATATTCGTAAATTTCCTTAATAGAAAGGGAAATCTGCGAAATATTTTGTTTGAATAGTTTTTTCCAGCCTTGCTGTTTTTCTTCCTGGAGAATCTGCTCTTCCCATGTATCCTGAAGATGCTCTATTTCTGCATCCATTTCTCTGGAAATGAACATGCTTCCATCTTTATTTTCATCGCAAAGCTCATTAAGCCAATCACCTATAAAATTTTCTCTTATGCTCTGATTCTGGAATAAAAGGGCAAACTTTTTTTCAAAAGTGTCTATTTTGTCTGCGCTAAAAAAGGGGCTGATCTTAAGAGATAAAAATCGTATGACCTCTGCTGGTATCTGGGCTTTTTTATCTAAGCCATACACTATCCGAATAAAAGCTTCTTTAGAAGGGGTTATGAGCAAAGAGTCTTTTGCATTGCCTAGCATTTCTTGCAATAGAGAAAAAATGGCTTCCTGCTGTGTCTTTTCTTCTTCTAAAAAAGAAACAAGGTCTTCAAAATTATTGATTTCCCGATCTTCCTTCATTCCCCCTCCTTCATTTTTTTAGCTTAAGATGAAAATAGGCAGCTTTTGCTCCAGACTTTTTTTGATGAGATTTTCCATGATAAGGCATGTATAGATAGGCCAGAAATGTCTGACACCTTCATAGTTTGCTTCGAAATCTTCTAAATCTTCATCTCCTGCCTGAAAGCTTTCGCCTGCTATTTCTAATTTTACTTGCTCTTGTGGCTTGAGCATTTGTTTGATTTCTTGGATCTCGGAATAGAGTTTCTGCGAGCTACCTACAAAGATAGGAAGCACCGTATTTTTAATGGCAATATGAAGGGGAAAAAAGTTGAAAACAGGCAAATATACACCCAGGTTATTATGAATTTCTATAAGATGGTTGAAGCGTGTTTGCTGGCTTCCTTTATAGATTTCTTCAAGGTTATCCTGATCAATAGAAGCAGCGTATTCTTGCAATGGCGTTAAAAAATTGGATCTTGCAATGTCTACGCTGAATGCGCGTTTTCCTTTTTCTGAACCTATATATTCATTGCCTGTATTGTTTTTCATCTGCATTTTGATTGCTTTTAGCAACTCGATTTGATTTTCTATAGAGCTATAGAAAATGCTTTTGTTTGTGCTAATCGGCATACCAAAAGGTTGAATGAATGCTTTAAAAGCCAAGGCATGACTCCTTATTGAATGTGTCTATTCGCCTGCTTGTTCTTTTTTCAAGATACGACTCGTGGTATAGCATATCAATTCAGAACTGTCGATTAAAGTTTCATAAAGTACTTTGTCTTTATCTGAAAATTTTGTGATAGCTGCTTTATGACGCAGAATTCCATATCCTGGTATTTCTTCTATACCTGAAATTCTCAAGAAAATTCTCAAGGGTTCAGGAAAACGGGGATGTTCTATAGTGAATACTACATTATCCCTTACTTTAAAGGGGAGAAAATGCAAAAATTCTAGTGTGTTTTCTGCTAGATTAAAATCTAACAAAGGTACTCTCTTTAAATCTTCGCCTTTAAACATGGAAGAAATAAAATCCTTTTTGGCTGCTTTAAAAATGCAATGACGCAAAGCGATTTTTTTTCTTTCACCACTTCCTGTAGGCATAACACCTACTTCTTTGAGGATACGCTCCCTTTCTTCCGATTTTTCTTTTGCCAGTCTTTCTTCTTCAGAAATTGCCATTTTAAAAAGGTATTCTCTTGTGCCTTTGGGATATTTCTGTGTGATTCCGACTTTAATTTTGTCGCCTTCTTTTAGTTCTACAGGATCGAGAATTCTTTTGTCATTCACAAAAGTACCGTTGATGCTTCCCATATCCTGGATATAAAACTTGGAATCACGTTCAAAAACTTTGGCATGCTTACGTGAAATAGAAGGTAAAGGAATGCAAATAGAAGAACGCTTTTCTCGGCCAATAAACAAAGGATACGTAGGAATTGGATATTTTCTTGCGCTTCTCAAATCTTCCAGCACAGGGCGATTAGGCAATAGCGGGATGTCGCTTTCTTCTGGAAGGTCAGGTAAATCTTTAAATTCTTCTAATTCCATACGCATACTCCTGGTAATTTTTCCCATCAATATCAATACAAGCAGTAATTTATAAACGATTCTTTGCATTCTATCAAAAAAAATTTAAATGTAAATAGAATTTTTCCGCTTGCCGTGCAGCAGGAGTTAAAAATTTCCTATTGCAAAATAAAAATATAAAAGTTTTTAAAGGGGGTTTGGGGGAAAATTTTTACAAAAATTTTCCCCAAAATAAAAATCTCTTTGCGTAAATCCCACTGGTAATTTAAGATATGCTGGAAGGGATTCGGCGGATTTTCGCGCCTAGTTTTTGCAATTTTTCGTCTAGCTTTTCATAGCCTCGATCCAGATGATAGATATGGCTTACCGTAGTTTCGCCTCTGCCAACCAGACCAGCTATGACAAGAGCAGCACTTGCACGCAGATCAGAAGCCATGACAGGTGCGCCAGAAAGATGGTTGACACCCTCAATCATAAGGGTTGGGCCTTCTTTGCTAATTTTAGCACCCATTCTGCTCAGTTCTGCAACGTGCATAAAACGGTCAGGATAAATTTTTTCTGTCACATTGCTTATACCTGAGGCAAGGCAAAGAATGCTCACAAATTGCGCCTGCAAGTCTGTAGGAAAACCTGGATAAGGAAGCGTTGTCAATACACAGGGTTTGTAGGATTTAGTGCCTCGTATACGAATGTTGTCCAGGCCATCCTTGTTTTCTGAAACCTTATCGACTCTAACCCCTATTTCTCTAAGCTTATCTACAACGCCCATAAGGTGTTCTAGCTTTGCATCTTTGATTGTAATATCCCCATCGGTAATAGCCGCAGCAGCCATAAAAGTGCCTGCTTCGATTCTATCAGGGATAATGCGATGCCTTGCGCCATGCAATTCCTTTACGCCTTCTATGATAATGCAATGGCTTCCTGCGCCTTGTATTTTAGCTCCCATATTAATTAAAAAATTGGCAAGATCTTGCACTTCTGGCTCGCATGCTGCATTTTCGATGACTGTTGTTCCCTGGGCAAGCGTAGCGGCCATCATAACATTTGCCGTTCCTAGTACTGTAGAACCAAACGCGCCGCCTAGAAAGATTTCCGCGCCTTTTAGATGGTTTGTCTTTGCCAGAATGTAACCATGCTCTATTTCGATTTCAGCACCAAGGGCAGCCATTCCTTTGAGATGTAAATCAATAGGTCTTAAACCAATAACGCATCCTCCAGGAAAAGAAACCTTGGCGTGTTTTCTTTTCGCCAGAAGCGGGCCTAAGACACCAATCGATGCTCTCATTTTGTTGACTAGCTCATAAGGTGCTGTGCATGCTGTTTCATCCACTACTTTTGTTACCACTGTCCCATCTTCATGCTGTACGACATTAGCTCCGAGGCATCGTAAAATTTCCAATATACCGCTAATATCGGAAAGAAAAGGAACATGCTCGATAACACATTCTTCTTGTGTTAGTAAAGTCGCTACCAAAATAGGCAAGGCAGCGTTTTTAGCTCCGCTTACAGAGACTTCTCCATACAAGCGGTGTCCACCGTCAATCACCATACTTCCGCTCATAGTTTTTCCCTTCTTTTTTGAATCCAATCTTGAATAGCATGAACTTCTTGCTGTTGCCAAAGGGGAGAAAGCCGCATTTCTAAAAAATAGAAATAAATGCGGTCTAGCAAAGAAAGTGCCTGCTCTAAGTCCATAGACAATTCTAAAAAACGATCTTGAACATGGTTTGTGGTTGGTTGTAAAAGCTGTAAAGAGGAAAAAGTAAAGCTGTCTGCTTTCCATGTAACAACCCATTCTCTTTCCTTATAGCTAAGAATCATGCGGGTAACAGAAACTTTTTTTCCTTCTTCTAGCGCGGCATGGGCTTCTGGGCAACCAACAGGATATGTTCCTTTGAGCCTTTGAGAACAACCTTCTTTTTCCTCTGGTGACATTACCAACAAGTCTTCAAGACCATAGGAAACCTCTTCATTGTTTGGCAAAGGAATCGTCCATTGGTTTTTTTCCCCGTAATACCATAGCCATGTTAGGAATTCTTGCCCTAAAAAATCTTTTGAATCTCCTGTTGCTGAAACCATAATTGTCCTTAAAAAATATGTAAAGTTACCAGGAACAAAGCCCATAGATGTCAATTTAAAGGATAAGCAGAGCGTAGTGTAAGCCTTCTGTAAGGAATCAAAAACAGTACCGCTTGGCTCATCAAAAAATTTTATTTTAGTCTTAAGCATGCCATAAAGGAAAACTTGGTACCTGTTTTTTTGATTCCTGAAAGAAGGCTTACACGGAGCGATCGCTTCAGCATAACCTTACATCTTAAATTTACAGCTATGGGGACAAAGCCCTGTTTATTTTGTAGGATGTACACTTTGCAAACTTAGCGATGATCTGTGGCTTGATGAGCAGTGCTGTGAAAATAGCATCTGCTCCAGCCATTGGGATTTTCTGCCTATTCTAATGTGACATTGTTCATATTATATTCTTTTTTTATTGATTTAAAGGCTTTGCTAAAAGGAAATTTTTTTTCTAAAGATTTCCAATATTGAAAAGCGATCTTTTTTTCTCCTAATTTATATGCCAAAAGACCTTTTTGCATAAGAAGCTCTGGCTCTATCCAAAGGTAAGAAAAATGATTTTCTTCTAGCATTTTTTTAGCATCAAACAAATAGCCTTCTTTGTATAATGTTTCTGCCCATTTCCATCTCCAAAAAGCATATTGGGCAGAGTTAGAATGTATTTTTTTTTCTCCCAAAGCAAAGGTTTCTTGTAGTTTCTCTCTGTTTTTGATGTAATGGTTTTGCAAAACAAGCAGTAGATCAGGAAATTTCCAGCTTTCCATAAGTTTAGAATTTTTTTGTAGCTTTTGCAAAAGCAAGTCAGGGGTATTTTCTAGTATACTTTTAGAGATAGAGCTTTTGTTCTTAAAAGCAGGTAGCCATTGTATGGCTCTATGATGAAATTCTTCCCATCCAATGCCTAAAATAAGGCCATAAAAAAAGAGCGATATGGAAAGCAAAATCTTACAAAATAAGGTCAAATTCACATTAGGCTTCTTTGTGAAAAAAAATAAGGAATAAGGAAGTAAAATATGAAACCAATAAAGGATTCTAGTTTTATATTGTATCAAAAAGAAAATCCAAACACAAGCAACGTTTCTCCAGAAACAGAAAACCAGGAAATCCTGAAAATTTTATTTCATGACATAAAAAATCCCATGTCAAGTCTTACAGGATATCTCAGTCTTCTTTCCAGGATATCCCATTCTTTAGAAGAAAAACCCAAGCAATATATTTCTAATTTAGCTTTGTCTTCTTCTGAAATAACCAATCTTCTTAAAAATATAGAAGATTGCATTAGCTTAGAAACAAATCAGTTGCAGATAAAAACAGAGCTATTTCAGGCAGCCCATGTATTAGAAAAAAGCATAGAAAGGCTGAAACCCATGGCAGAATGCTTCCAAAAAAAATTTTTTTTCACAATAGCCCCTATGCTCCCAGAAATTCGCGGTGATAAGAACTTAATAGATCGTCTTTTTTACACTATAATAAACCATTCTTTACAAAATTGCCCCCAAGACAAAGAAGTCAGAATTTCTCTTTCAAAAAGAGAAAGGGATTTGCTTTTTGAGGTAGAAGACGAAGGGACTGCTATTTTAGAGGAACACTTAGAAAAATATTTTGATAAGTTTTTTTCTTTGCATTGTGGCAAAAACAGGAGACGACCTAAAGGTTGGGATGCCTATTTTTGTAAACTGGTTGCTAATTTACATGGAGGACAAATCTATCTTAAAAAAACAGAAAAAAAACAAATTTTTTCTGTTACTCTGCCTATGCAGCAAGGAGAATGGATTAAGGAATCAGGCAATATCAATCAAATAACCCAGAGTTAAAAAAATTTCACAACGGAGTTCATGGTATGGAGCAATCTTCTCTGTCTATGCTGTATCGATGCGTCTCTTTGTGGCTTATTGCTTGTGCTATTGCATTGCGGTTGTTTTTACCAGGTCTTACTGTCGAGATGGGAGAAAATGCTTTGGTATGGCTTTTGGCCTGGGCTGGATTTTTGTTTGTGGTTGTGGACGCGATGTTTTCTCAAAAATGGCAGATTCGGCAGGTAGGCTTAACATTGCCTATTATTCTATGGATTGGGATGGCTTTTTTTTCCATTCTATGGGCTGGCGATAAAGTCCAGGCCATATACCAAAGTATGATATGGCTCTCTGATCTTTTACTGTTTTTCTCTGTTTGCTATTGGGCAAAAGAAAAATCGGTATTGAAATATTTTGTTTGTTTGCTGCTGTCTTGCTTTTGCCTGGAAGTCGTTTTTTCTTTATACCAATATTTTATAGGTCTTCCTGCTATGCGATCTTATCTTTATGCTTATCCTGAATTGGTAAAAGAAATCGATTTGCCGAAATCTATGGAGAATTTCTTCCAAACAAAACTACGAATTCCCCATGTTTTTGGTCATTTTACTTTAACAAACTCTTTGGGTGGCTATATAATTCTATATATTCCCTTGCTAGGGATTTTGTTATGGAAAGAAAAAAAGAAAAAAATTGTTTTATCTGTTATTTTTATATCTTCCTTAGCCGCTTTATGTATGACTGCGTCTCGTGGTAGCATACTCAGCCTTTTAGCTGCTTTGGGAATCTTTACCCTTGTGCTGGTCTTGAAATCTTTAAAGCCAAAAATTTCTATAGTTTTATCTTCTTCTTTACTTCTTGGAAGCTTTGTATTCTATGCTTTAGTCCAATATTCTTCATGTTTGGATTTTATTGGAAAATATGGACTGACCTTTGTTATGCGTATCGCTTACTGGGAGGCAGGTCTGAAAATTATCGCAAACAACTTTTTGTTTGGCACAGGAGTAGGCAATTTCAAACACCATTACTATACTTACAAATACCCTTGGGCAGAAGAAGTGAACAAAGTCCATAATGGATATTTAGAATGGACAATCGAAACAGGCTTTGCTGGCACTTTGATTTTATGCTTTTTAGTATGGAAAATATTTTCCTTTTTACAAAATACACACGATAAAGAGTCTTTATCTGGGGGAAATCAAGAAGAAAAGAATTTATTTTTTACCTTGTTTGTCTGTGTTGCTGTTTTTTCCCTTTCGTTGTCAGGAATCATGGGAAGATCTTTTGACTTTTCATCCCTACATCATTGGCTTTGCTCTCTGGGATTTGAAAATTTTTTTCAAAGCAGCGACTCTGCCCTTGCTTATATGATAGGATTTTTTAGCATTTTGTTATGGATATTATTATATCGTTTTTTCGATTCCATGTCTTTTGAAAATTTAGCATTAGGATTGAAATTAGGCATTCTGAGCTTTGCTATACATAATTTTATAGACATTGATTTTTATGAGCCAACAATTAGCCAAAATTTTTGGATATTTTTAAGCATTTTGGTATGTTTGGAAAATAAAAAAAACATATTGTATGCCATTCCTGTCCCTGGAAGGGTTGTTTCCTTTTTAATAGTACTTTTGATAGTATGCCAGCTTTCTTTCTATTCTATGCCATCCTTAATGCAGCTCGCTCATCTAAAAAAATCTCTTGTTTATCTTGGCAATTCCCTGGAAACAGAAAAAAATAAATCAGAAAAAGAGCGCGTTGCCAGGCAATACACAGAAGATCTCCAAGATGCTCTTCGTTTGGGTTACTGGGATGATAAATTGCAAATTTTGCAAGCTAAGAAAAACATCCAGGAGGCTGTTGCTTTTGTATACAGCCAAAGCAAAGAAAAAATTTCCATCCCACACTTACAATTATTTCTGGAAAATAATATAAAACAGCTTGAAGTAGTTACAAAATATAAGCCCAAATCCGTTGCCTTTTATTTCGCTTTAGTTTTTTTATACCAGGAAGAAACTAGAATATGGGATGATATGCATAGAAAAGAAAACTATGAAATAGCAGAAAAAAAAGCCCAGGAAAGTATGGAAAAACTTTTGGCAATCTACCCAGAAAAAATTCTTTTTCTGAAAATAGCAGGAGAAATGGCCGAAAAAAAAGGCAAAAAACAAAAAGCACTAGAATATTACCAAAAGGCACTTTATATAAGTGATTTAGATCCAAATGATATAGAAAAAACAGAAAGGCAAAACATCATACAAAGGATTCTTTTTTTGCGCTCACGATAGCTTGCTGTACAGGAAATTATAGTTTTGTCGTAATCGTAATCTTAATCGTACGATTACGATTACCGATTACGCATGGGAAAATTTGATAAGAAGAAAATTTTTATGTCCATTAAAAAGGAAAGCTTGACCATCTCTATTTGTAAGATATAATATAAACTTGGTCGCCTGGCAATCAGGTATCGACTAGCAGCACAAAAAATGATAGTTTGTGTAACTATGCGCCTAATCTTAGCCTTGAAGAGGCAACAGATAATAGCCAGGGCATTGTCAAATTAGCCGCTGATAGGTAAATTTTAAAATACGCTGTTAGCATCAGAAACAAGAGGGATGTATGTTTAGCAAATTGTTATACCAGGAAATAGAAGATTATGCATTGAATAGCCTTTGCAAAGAAGGCACAAGTGGCGCACTTTTTAAGGCTATTCATCGAAAAAATCAAAATGTATGTGCAATCAAGATCCTGGATTTGCAAAGATTGTCTCTTCATACTCAGGAAAAAGGTGTAGAAGACTTTTTGTCTTACCTAAAAATTTTAGAAAAAATAAAGCATCCTGGTATAGTTACGATTTTAAATTCAGGAAGATACCAGCAATTTATCTGGATTGCAGAGGAATGGATAGAAGGTCTTACTTTGCGAAATTTTCTGGAAAGAAACAGCAGAGTAGAAATTGCTTCTGCTTTAAAATGGACAGAATCTTGCCTGAACGCTTTAGATTTTCTTTACCAAAAAGATCTTAAACACAACAATCTTAAGCCTGAAAATATATGGTTGGTAAAAGATGGATCTATCAAGATTTCAGGCATGGGTCTTGGCTCAGATATTGTAGATGTTGAAAAATGCAATGATTTGAATTTAAAAGTATTAGATCCGCACTATCTTGCTCCTGAACAGATTTTAAAACAAAAAAGTGACATAAGAGCAGATCTTTACGTGTTAGCAACTATTTTTTACGAAATGGTTACAGGCCACGCTTTATATGACGCCAGTTTCCCTCACTTTATTATGCAATACCATATTAATGGAATTCCCTCTACTTTTTTTCAAGAAAATTCAGAAATTCCAGAAGAAATTTTGGCCTGGCTTATCAAATTGCTTGCTAAGTATCCCCAGGATAGATTTTTAAATCCAGCAGAATTCAGACCCATATTAAAAAAAACGCTATCTTCTTTTCCTAAAGATGACTCTATAGTGTCACAAGAAGAAAGCTACCAAAATATTAAAGCAAAAAATTTAGAGGATTGGGATATTCCTGTTTTAGACATCCCAGACGAAATCAAAACAGTCAGAAAGACTCAGCCTTTGCCACAAATTCCTAATACAAGAGCCACAAGAAGCATGCCAAGGGAGATTCTGGACAAAGAAACAAGAGTAAAGCCAGCCTCTCTATCGAAAAACGACAAAACTATCGATGCGCATCATAATTATCCAGTAGATGTAGAAGTAGTTAGAGTATCTAAAGAAAAAAAATTGCCTTTTCAGCCCGCTGTCTTTGGTGAAGCTCCCTTGTCGCCGAGTCCTGAACTCCCTACACCCAATTTTGCTCCTTTGGACAATGTAACCCCTTTACCAAGGGATTTTATTACAGAGCATCGGCATTCCTATCACCAAGATGAAACAGATACGGGAATCAGGGTTAAAGCAGGCAACTATGAATCTCCTTTTCCTAAAGAAGAAAATATAAGCCCAGAGAGTTTTCTGGTTAAAGAGCAAAGCAAAATCGACACAACACAAAAGCTTGTAAATAAAAAAAAGAAAACAAAAAAAGAAACAAAACATTTTAAAAAAAATAAAAAAAATATAAACTATTTTTTTATTTTTTCTATGACTCTCATCACTATTGCTGTTTTTTTTGTATGGTATAGAATAGAATCTACTCCTATGGCTGCAAACCAGCCTAAAATAGCCCCCAGACCAAAAATCATTTATAAGATTACAGAAAATTTAGGCTGGTTTGGAGAAAAGTTGCCCAAGGGATTGGTTCGCGCTGAAAAAAGGGGTGAGTATATTTCTAAAAAAGACGATAGCATAATGCTATATGTACCACAAGGGACTTTTTGGCGAGGAGATGAAAAAGGCAAACAAGCAGAACGCCCTGAGCGCAAAGTAAATCTTGGTGGATTCTATATTGATAAATATGAATTGACAAATGCTCAGTATTTGCGTTTTGTAGAAGAAACAGGATATAACCCGCCTGCTTATATCGCAAAACAAGAATTTAGCAGTTTAAGACAGCCTGTAGTTGGTATTAACTGGTATGATGCACAGCGTTATGCTAAATGGGCAGAAAAACGGCTACCAACAGAAGCAGAATGGGAAAAATCTTCAAGAGGCGGATTGACAATTCCTGATTGGGAGGGGCAGGACATTCCCATAAAGCTTACAGAAAACCCTCTGCCAAAAAGGATATACCCTTGGGGAAATGAAAAGCCAGAGCAGAGACAATATATGGTTTCTAACTATAAGAACAAAAGCGATAATTATATATATCCTGCATCTGTTACAGCGTTCTCCGAAGGCATGTCCCCTTATGGATGTATGAATATGTCTGGCAATGTATGGGAATTATGCAACGATAAGTTCGATCCAGAATTTTATAATACTTTAATTTATACAGACCCTACTGGCCCTTCCGATGAAACAATAAGGCAAAGAGCTTGCCGTGGCGGGTCATGGGGTAGCGATGAAACGCAAATCACTTGCTTTAATCGCTTTTCTGTGGATGCAAATTATAAAGGCAACAGCGTTGGCGTTCGTCTAGCAAAATCAATGGATTATGAAAAATAGACAGCCAGTCTGTTCCCAAGATTTTTATAAAGGTATAGAAATTTTAAAGTTTTGTCCTTACCACAGGCTCAAGCAGATGATAATTATAACGCTGCTTAACCTGCACAGGTTTAGTTGCAGTAGGTTTAATTTAAGGTAGTGCAAATGACACCATTACTTTCTTTTATAGCAGGTTTTTGTCTTTCTTCTTTTCTCGCTTTTGTATTCATTCTTGTTTCGTTTGAAATACGTAAAAAAAGAGCATTGGCTTTTACCAAAAGATTTTCTGTTATTTCAGAAGGGCTAAGCAGTTTAAAAGCGCTAGGCTTTCAAGTACTGCTGCAAGTGAAAAAAATCCGCCCTCAATTCGATAAAAGCGATCTTACAAAACAAGATATAAAAAAAATAGCAAAATATGTAGATGGTATGGCTTATATCTTTGAAAATCTTTCTGCTGGTATGATGCCCCCAACAGAAGAAATTGCTATGGGAGCGATCACAGGCCGCAAAAATTCTTCAGAGCAAAGAGCCTATGATGATAGTATTAAATTTAGAAATGAAATCAGACAACTTCGCCACAAACTAGAAGAAGAAGGGCTGGAAGGACTAGGAAAAAACTTCACCTTATCTTCTGAAAAAGGCCGCCCCCAAATGAAAATCATCGATAAAGAAGAGCTTTAAAATTACCAGGGGCGCATCAGTCTCTATTGCCCATAACGCTGTCGACTTAAGGAATTACTCTTGCTTAAGTTGACAGCGTTATGGGCTTGATATATAAAACCCTTTCAGGGTAAATCGAAAATTAAGGATATTAGAATGGAGCATATTTTTATATATACTTTTGTGATTCTCTATATTTTAAATTTTTTTTTAGACTTATTTCTGTCTCGTTTGAACATAAAACATCTTTTGAAATATCCTGACCCACCCAAGCCTTTCCAGGAATTCATTGAAGCAGAAAAATACCAAAAAAGTATACGATATAGCATGTCATACTATCGCTTTCACCTTTTTTCAGGAACAGTAAGTGCTGTTTTATTCCTTTTGTTTGTATATGCTGGTTGGATGAATGCCATAGACCTAAAACTCTATGAAATAGTTCCTGACGAAACATGGCGTGGGATTTGTTTTTTCTTTATTTTGTCTTTTCTCTCTTATCTCGTTGGGATTCCTTTTGGCCTTTATTCTACTTTTGTGATTGAAGAAAAATTTGGTTTCAACAGAGAAACTTTGTCATTATGGTTCAAAGACCAGGTTAAAGGCATTCTTGTGTCTTCTCTGTTTATGCTTCCTTTGAGCTATGCTATTCTATACTTTATGTCATCCACAGGAGCTTATTGGTGGGTTTATGTTTGGTGCTTATTTTTTCTTTACAATCTTATCCTCCTGCAAATCTATCCTATTTTCATTGCGCCTCTTTTTAACAAATTTAGCCCACTAGAGCAAGGAGAGCTAAGAACCAAGCTGGAAGAACTCGCCCAAAGAATGAAATTTTCTATCGCTAACATTTATGTTATTGATGCCACCAAACGATCTACACACTCTAATGCTTACTTTACAGGCTTTGGAAAAACCAAAAGGCTGGTACTCTATGATTCCTTGATCAAGGAATTCAGCACAGATGAGATTGCTTGTGTCGTGGCTCACGAAATCGGACATTACCAAAAAAAGCATATTCTAAAGCATATAATTTTATCCCAAAGCACAGCCCTTTTGTTTTTTTATCTTCTTAGCATTGCATTAAACCATCCTTATCTTTATAAAACATTTTTAGTGGCTAACCAAAGCACATATATGGGTTTAATACTACTAAGCTTTATTGTTTCTCTTGTACTTTCTTTTTTCTCGCCTGCTTTTAATTTTTTTAGCTGGAAGCATGAAACCGAAGCAGACCAATGCTCCTTGGACGCAATCGAAAAAAAAGATGCGTTTAGAACAATGCTAATCAAGCTGCATGTACAGAATTTGTCCAATCTTGTTCCCCATCCTCTCTATGCGAGGTTCAACTATTCCCATCCTCCCATAAAAGAAAGATTGGAAAGAGTAGGTCTTTTGTAAACTCTACTTTTGTTTATCAAAATTTTTAGGAAAGACAATATTTTTTAGTAAAAATCCAAAATATGATTAAATACTATTCAACGGAAAATAATAAAATACAGGTTTCTGATGCAGCATCTAGCAACCTGTTTATGGTAACAGAGCCAACTCCTGAAGAAAAAAAATTTTTGACGACCCAGGAAGAATTGGATGAACACAATTTGAATTCTGCACTAGATCCTGACGAAGTTTCCCGCCTGGAGTATGAAACAAACCATGTTGTTTTAATCCTTAAAAAGCCCAAAAGCTATTCATCCAATGATCTGTTTCAATGCCATGTCAATTCTGTTGGAATTTTTTTGTTTGAAAATAAGGTAATTATTATTTCTGATGGCAATTTTCCTCTCACTTCGGATAAAAAATTCTCTAAAATTCCTTCTCTAAAATCATTAGTACTCAAAGTATTAGGGTACAGCATCTATCATTTTATGGAACATTTGCGAATCATGAGCCAGATCGCCGATGAACTAGAGCAGAAAATCAATTCCTCTGTAGGAAACCAATATCTTATCAATATGTTTTCCCTTAGCAAGGGTCTGGTATACTATCTCAATGCCATCAACTCCAATGGGATCATCCTTCAGAAACTAGGCAATTCTCCTAAGTTTAATTTTAGCGAAGAAGAAAAAGAATTGTTGGAAGACCTTATCATCGATAATTCCCAATGCTTTCGGATAGCGGAAATCTATTCTAATATTCTTGCCAGCATGATGGATGCAAGAGCTTCTATTATCAGTAATAACCTGAATATTTTAATGAAAACCCTGACGCTTCTTACTATTGCGATTATGGTGCCTACTTTTGTAGTAAGTGCGTTTTCTATGAACGTAAAAATCCCTATGCAAGAGTTTCCCTATGCCTTTTGGGTTATTATGTCCCTGGCAGCAGGCTCTGTTTTGCTTTTCCATGCGTATTGGAAGTATAAAAAATGGTAGGTAACTGCTCAAAAGTCTTTGTATTAATCTTTAATCTTGAATTTTTTAAGACATAAGATTTAACCGCAGAGACACAGAGAACACAGAGAAGAAAAAAAAACTACATAATTCCTCTGCGACCTCTACGCTTCTGCGGTTAATTATTTTTTATCAATAAGTTACAATATATACAAAAACTTTTGAACGCATACCTAAATTCCACGGATTCTCTGGCTTTTGCCCTTTGTGACTAAGATTTGGAGCGTATTTAGTAATTTCCTATACTTTTAAATTCCTTAAGGTGTTTTTATGAAATCTCTTGTGCTTGCAGAAAAACCTAGCGTTGCTAAAGAGCTGGCAAGAGTTTTAGGTTGTTCCCAAAAAAATAAAAATTTTTTCGACGGCCCTAAATACATTGTAACCTGGGCATTGGGGCATCTTGTCACTCTTGCAGAGCCAGAAGACTATGATAAAAAATACAAAGAATGGAACATGCAAGATCTACCTATGCTTCCTGACAAAATGAAATTAAAGGTAATACGGGAAACATCTCACCAATTCCATGCCGTGACAAAACTCATGGAACGATCCGATGTAGGTGAATTTATCATCGCTACAGATGCAGGAAGAGAAGGAGAGCTTGTCGCTCGTTGGATACTAAAGCTAGGGAGATGGCATAAGCCGATCAAGAGGCTATGGATTTCCTCTCAAACAGACAAAGCTATACGAGACGGTTTTGCCACTCTAAAGCCTGGAGAAATGTACGAAAATTTATACCATGCAGCCGTTTGCCGATCCGAAGCAGACTGGATTATCGGAATCAACACAACCCGCGCACTTACTTGCAAATTTAATGCACAGCTTACAGCAGGCAGAGTCCAGACACCTACTTTAGCAATGGTTGTAGCAAGAGAAGAAAAGATTAAAGCATTTAAGCCATCTGATTTTTGGACAATACGGGCAGACTTTGGAAGCTACTATGCCCATTGGCGAGATAAAAACAACAATGGAAGAATATTCCAGCAAGAAAGAGCGCAGGAAATCATCTCCAGAATACAAGGGAAAGAGGGAGTGATAGAAGAAATACGCCGTGACAATAAAAGCGAATTGCCTCCCCTTGCCTATGATCTTACAGAATTGCAAAGAGATGCTAACCACAAATATTCTTTTTCAGCCCAAAAGACACTCTCTGTTTTACAAGGGCTTTATGAACGGCATAAGGTAGTAACATACCCACGCACAGATTCAAGATATATCACAACCGATATAGTGCCAACCCTGCCTCAAAGGTTGCAGGGAATGTCCACTGGGCCTTATCAAAAATGGGTTGAAGAAATTCTGGCAAATCCCATAAAGCCAGGGAATCGATTTGTCGACGATAGCAAGGTGAGCGACCACCATGCCATTATTCCCACAGAAATCAAGCTCAATTTGGATGCCTTTGATTCTGAAGAACGAAAGCTCTATGATCTTATAGCCAAAAGATTTCTCACCGTGCTTTTTCCGCCCTATCGCTACGAAAAAACCATTATCAAAACAGTGGTAGAGGGAGAATCTTTCTACTCTAGTGGCAAAGTGAATTTGGATTTAGGCTGGCGAAACATAACAATGTCTGCTTCTCAGGAAAAAAGCGATGATGAAAGCTTGCCAGAACAAACCTTGCAGCAACAAGAAAAAGGCATGCATAAAAAAATGAACAAATGCCAGCTAGAAAAAGGCAAGACATCTCCGCCTCCTCGATATACAGAGGCTTCCCTTTTGGGCGATATGGAAAGTGCTGGAAAGTTTATAGAAGATGAAGACTTGCGGGAATCGATAAAGCAAGGAGGTCTTGGAACTCCAGCCACAAGAGCCGAAATAATAGAAAAGCTCATTGCTTACAGCTATATGGAGCGAAAAGGCAAAGAACTCTGCCCTACGTCCAAAGGCATCCAGTTGATTGATCTTGTCCCTTCTGAACTCAAATCAGCAGAGCTTACTGCAAAATGGGAGCAAAGGTTAACAAATATTGCCAAAGGAAAAGAAAACGATAAAAAATTCATGGATGACATTCGCGCCAATGCCAAAACTCTTATCCATTCGGTCAGAGAAGACACCTCTACTTACCGTGCTGATAATATAACAAAGCATAAATGCCCTACTTGCGGCAAGTTTATGCTCCTTGTCAATGGTAAAAAAGGCAAAGATCTCCTTTGCCAGGATCGAGAATGTGGTTTCCGCAGACCTGAAAAAGAACCTGATTTTGGTGGCAAAATTTCTCCTGCCGAAGCCCGCTATAAC
This sequence comes from Candidatus Brocadiia bacterium, assembly GCA_013359215.1. Classification (GTDB taxonomy): domain Bacteria; phylum Planctomycetota; class Uabimicrobiia; order Uabimicrobiales; family JABWCH01; genus JABWCH01. Next base: position 21,999 of record JABWCH010000041.1, read on the forward strand.
CGAATGCTGGCACAGAAATACAGCGACCACGCAAAAGCAGTCACAAACGTAGGCGATCTGCTTAAAGAAGCTTTAGCTAAAAAAGATAAGAGCTAGTTGGATAATGTTAAATTCAAGAAAAATAAGCACAAGCACAATTCTGACAGGTTTTTTCTAGGGACTGTCATCATTCAAACGAAAAATCCTTTTCACTGCATAGACGCAGAGTGTCGCAGAGAATTTTAATTTATTTTTTTCTTCTTGTAATAGT
>JABWCH010000391.1 GCA_013359215.1 Candidatus Brocadiia bacterium
GGAAAGATTGCCTCCGAAGGAGGCTAATTTAAGGAAACAAAATTTTATTGTACAACTTATATTGCAATAGGTTGCAAGCATAGACATAGCTAAGTTGACAGCGTTACATCGTCAGTGGCTAATGTTTAAAGATTCTAGGATAGCGATAGTATACTTCCAGGCAAAGCACAGCCATAGCTGTACAGTAGACCCTTCCTCCCGAAAACCTTCCTTGCCCCCATGACCCCTTTAAACAGCCTGCTTTTTCCTGGCTTCCTAGTAATGTTTTTATTAAAATTTGATTCCATGTATTCCAATGGGATTTGCCTATCTGATACATGGCGAGAGTGCCATAATACCAATAGTAATAGTCTTTTTGTTGTGCAGATGATGGTGGGTTGTTGTATAAAATTTTACCTGCTCCTAAAATAACAGGAGTATCCTGAGGTGTATGAAAAAAAATTCTACAGGCTGCGGCTACTGCTGTCATGGTGTAATTTTTATCGGGCGATGTGTAGCCTGCCCAAGGCTCTTCTCCTTTCATTGTAACATAGTCTAGCCATACCTTACTACTTTCAATGGATTTCAAGGGTACTTGGATTTCAGCATTCAGAGCTGCCTTTAATGCCAGCAAACACCAACCAGTAACAGAAGTATCATTATCGCCGCAAAGCGGAGTATAACGCCATGCCATCCCTGGATTTTGTCCTTCCAGAATGTAGAGAACCCCTTTTGTAGCAGACTGGCGGAATCTTTTTTCATGGCACATTGTATAAGCTTCACACATAGCAAAAGTTGCAATAGCATGATTGTACAGATGATTCAAATACGCTTTCCCATAGCATCCATTCTTTTCCTGGATAGAGAGCAGATAGGAAAGACCTCTATCCAGGGTGTCTTTGTATTTTCCTTCCTTAGTACTAGAGCCATTCCCTAAAAAAGCCAATAAAGCAAGCCCTGTTACAGCAGGGTCAGCCCAATCTACACCAGCATCAGAGCAGGATACCTGCTCTTTGCAGCAAGCCATAAAATTGTCTGCATCCCAGCTTCCATTTTGGCTTTGGTGTTTATGAAGCCATTCTAAACCAGCCTGCACTGCGTTTTCTGTATTTCTTCCGCCGCCTCCTTCTTGTAGCAATTGCTGGCGGTCTTTGCCACGAGAGTCCTGGATTTTTTTGGAATCCACACCATCAGACAAAAGCATAGAGCGTATTTTTTCTCTTTGAGCAAGCTGCTCCTGGATTTGCTTTTCTTTTTCATATAGACTATCTAGTGGTTTAGAATTTATCGGATTCAGGGAATCTTCTTCTTCTCTTACGTTGTTTAAATTTTCTTTGATTTTTTCTAAAGAAGAAAAAGATTCCGCTATATCTATGCTTTTTTTATTTTGGGAGGCTGTTGTATCCAAAGGCAATGCTGGCGCAAAGCCTGGAAGGTTTTCTTGTTTGCTGTTTTGCTCTGGCTTTTCCTGAGATTCCTGGGAGAAACCCAATTCAATATTGACAAGGTTTTCTATTCCATCTTTCAGAGAAAAATCCCAAATTGGTAAGCAAAACAGAACAAAAATAGTACCATGAAGAAAGAAGGAAAAGGCTATGCTTTTGTATACCTTGCTGTTTTTTCTATAATGCTTTTGTACGAGGCAACAAAATTTTTCAGCCATGGTTTTCTCCATAGGCAAAGGAATCATCAACAGCCTTTATAGAAAGGAGATAGTTTATCCAGTGTATTGTTTGCAAGATACTCTTTTACCTGTCCATTGACTTTTTCAACAAGCCTGCCAAGAATGCAATGCTTTTTGGTGCATATTTTTTTGTCTAAAAGACAGTTGCATAAAACCAGTGGCCCTTCAATGGCTTCATAAACTTCCATAAGAGTGATGGCCGATGCTTCTTTTCCTAAATAAAAACCTCCCTTTGGGCCTCTTGTAGAACCAACAAGCCCTATTTTAGCAAGCCGCTGCAATACTTTAGAGAGGTGGGCTTCGGAAACTTTTAACATAGAAGCGATTTCTTTGTTAGAAAGCAATTTTCCAGAGCTACCTGCAAGCAATACCATGGTATGTAAGGCTAAACTAGCCGCATCAGAAATTCGTAACATATTAGAACCACGCAAGTTGTTTACTCCTAACCAGTATTTTTGAAAAACCTATAAAAAAAATCGGATTAGCAATTTTCAGTATAAAAATTAATTTACTAGATTGTAATAAAAATATTTAAATATCTCAATGGTTTTTTAGAGATTTTTTTTTTTTTTCTTGACAAAAAAAGATAATATGCTATAATCAGGGAAAATCAGGTGGCATAGCCAAGAGGCCCAAGGCGACGGTTTGCAAAACCGTTAGTTCCTCGGTTCAAATCCGAGTGCCACCTTTTCCTCCTTCGGGTGAGTGGCGGAATCGGCAGACGCGTTGGATTTAAAATCCAATGGCTACAAAATAGCCGTGCGGGTTCAATTCCCGCCTTACCCATTAAGGCAAGGGTGAAATACCTTTGCCTTTTTTATTTGCACATCAAAAAAATCTTCCTTACTTCTCGCTTGCGTTGCATCCAGAGTATACATCAGATTCAAAGAAATTTATCCACAGATTACATAGAAACTAAGAAGTTTAATGTTTGCCGAAAAAGCAAAGATTTTTATCACGAATAAGACGAATGGTCGAATGGCACGAATAGTTTTTATAAAAGTTTCATTCGCGTAATTTGTATATTTGTCTCATTCTTGATTCATACTTTTTGGTTTCGGCTTGTCCGAGATAGAGTACACAGATTTCCAAAACTTTTATCTGCGCAATCTGTGTAATCTGCGGATTATTTTAAACGATAATGATAACGATAAAAATATCGAAAGTCCACTTCCTATAAAACGTTAGAATAGGTTATTGCAATCAATATAGGAAATTGCTATTATAACAAGGCGTTGGGGCAATGCCCCTGATACCTTTTATCTTTCAAACAACAAAATAAAGGAAGTGCAATGCTGGAAATGATACAGGCTGGAGGGATTGTTTTATATATCATCATTTTTTCTTCCATCATAGCAATAGGCTTTGCCATCGAACGCTTTTTAGTATTCAGAGCCTATCGTTGCGATATGAACAAATTCTTTCCGCCACTAGAAAATTTCATCAAATTAGGGAAAATGCAAGAAGCAATAAAATATTGCGAAACTTCACGGCATCTTATCCCTCGCCTTATGTACTTAGGTCTTTTGCACAAAGAAGAAAGCATTGAAGAAATACGCCAGGTTTTGATTGACGAAATCCAACTCAAAGCACTGCCTTCTTTACAAAAACGTCTGGGAATCCTTAGCATTGTTGCTAAAGCAGCCCCTATGCTTGGGCTTTTAGGAACAGTCCTAGGTATGATTACAACCTTTGAAATCATTGCCATGTATGGCCTTGGTGATCCAGGCAAGATGGCGAATGGAATACGTCTTGCTTTGGTTACAACAGCAGGAGGGCTTATGGTAGCCATTCCTGTCATTTTTATCCAGTCCTATCTTCTCGCTCAGGTCAAAGACTTTGAAGTTCAAATTTACGAATATATTACCCGTTTTTTAAGAATTATGCACAAACGTAAGGAAGTCAAAGGATGAGCGAACAAGAAAAAAATACTTTATGGAAATTGAAAAAAAAAGACACAGGCAAAATCTATGAAAAAATTCCCTTTTCTAGTTTAAAAGCCTGGGTTTTAGAAGCGAGGGTGTTTCCTGAAGATTTTGTAATGAATCCGCTTTCTAATAACTGGGTAAAAGCAGAAGAAATTCAGGAATTGAATGAACTTTTCTTTCCTGAAGGCAGAGGCGGGGATCTCCTTACTGTAAAAGGTATGGCCTTTCCATGGAAATCTCAGGAAATAGAACCTGCTGAAATCGATTTTACCCCGATGATCGATATGACGTTTTTGCTCTTGATTTTTTTCATCTCCACGGCTACTTTTACCATGCATGAAATCAAGAATATCCAGGTTCCCAAAGCCGCAGTTACCCAGAAATTCAAAGAAGAAAAGCTGGCTGTAACTATTGATAAAAATAAACGCATTTGTCTAGGAAAAAATGAAATACAACTTTCTAGTCTGAAAAAAGCTCTGATGGACGAAGTAAACAAAACGCGAGAGCAAGACATTATTCTGGCAGCAGACCACAGCCTGGACTATGGATTCATAGTAAGTGTTCTCGACGAAATCAACGGAGCAGGCATTAAAAATGTCAAGTTAAAAATAGAAAAGCTCGATAAAAAATAATTTTAGGAGAATGTTTTATGGTTCTTCCTTTTTGGTTAAAACATCTTTTGCTCTTTTTCGTAATTAGCAGTCTGGTTCTATTGGGATGCGGAGGGGAAAAAAGCTCTGGTGATCCTGCGGACGACGATGATGATGATAATCCTGTTGTTACAGGCTGGACAGCTACCGATGGGCCTCTTGGCGGTAATATAAACCAAATTTTAGTAAGCCCTGACAATTTTTTCCGAGAAATCAACAGAGCTTATATTGTTGGGCCAGGAAGCATTTTTTATACCACCAATGCAGGCACAACCTGGTCATCGAAAAAAAATAATCTTCCTAGCGGTGAAATACAAAGTATATCCGCAGTCACAGCCAATATTTTTTTCATAGGCATGAAAGACAAAGGGATCTATCTGACGAGAAATGGCGGAGCTACATGG
>JABWCH010000392.1 GCA_013359215.1 Candidatus Brocadiia bacterium
ACACTCCTGCTCGGCAGTAGCCTCGCCCTCCAAATAAATACCCAAAATTCACGCTAACCCTTGCAATACAAGGAACCGAATTTAACATTGTCAAATTAATTTGACAATGTTAAATTAAGATTACGATAAGGATTAAGATTACAGCTTCCGCACGGGAAAGATTGCCTCCGAAGGAGGCTAATTTAACATTGTCAAATTATCTGCATTGATCCGTGGTTCTTCTTTTTCAAGGTGGACTTTCGATGTTTTTTGGTGTCAGGCGCAAGAAAGGTGCTGCATGTAAGTTCATTCTTTCTGGTTAATGTTTTCCCATGTTCTTGGTGGTTGCTGGTATTCCACAAATAGGGATTTTAACATGGCTTGTTGTGTCCATTGTCCTTTTGCGAAGGCTTCTTTTTTATATGGGAAATAGATTCGGATTTCCAGGAAGTCTGCTTCTATCTCTAGTCGGTTTTCTTCTTTGGGGTTTGTAAATTCGAAGATAGAGCCTTCTTTATTGGTGGGCTTTGTGTCCCATTCAGGTTTTCCATTGGCTCTAACTTTGACTGTGATTCCTAAATAGTTTGGATTGGGGTTTTCTTCTTTCCATACAACGCGTTTCCAAAAAGCCCCAGGGGCATGTTTGGCTGCTTCGAAATAAGCTCCTTCTGGGCCATCATGGCCTTTAAGATTGCGATCCCAATATCTTGTAGGAAAAGCGTATGCGACTTCAGAAACAAGATGGGCTATGGGTTTACTTCCAAAGCTGCCACGGAGAAGCCCTTTGTCTTCCTTGTCTTCTGGCATACTGAAACTATCGCTGGTTTTAGATGTGTAGCTGAGGATTTCATCATCAATACGCAGATAGCCTTCTTTATAAAAATCATGGGTATTCTTGACAAAAAGCTTGGATGCGTATGGTGTCATATCTTTATCCAGGCTTGTTGCTGGAAGAGAGAAGAAACAGTATACAGGAGTTCCTGCTTCGTAGATCCCCTGGGTTGTTTTTAGAAACCCTCTGTGTGGTGGCAAAAATCGATTGTTTTCGAGTTCGCTAAAGGCTATGTATTCGTCTCCTATCTTGGCTATTCCTCCATCTAAAGGCCATTCTGCGATGGTATTGACATTGATTTCGCTGTTTTCGTTTAAGACAGGTGCAGTAAGAAAGCATTTGCTTCTGGACTTTGCCTGGGAAAATTGCAATTCGTCCAGGAGAAAAGAAGCGGAAGAAGCTTTGGCTATGCTTTTGCCCCATAGGCACGTAAGATTGCTTCCTGGAAGCTCCCCTGATGGGAATTTTACAAAGCGAGTCTGGGAGTCTGGCGAGTATGCTTCTTTTACATCGCTTTTTAGTGCAGCATATCGGCTATAAGCCCAGTTTACTTCATGAAGTTCTTTTTGGTCTTGTTTGCTTCCTGGTATTAGGGTTACTTGATCCAGCTTGCCCATTTTAGATCCTTGTGTCTGAAAGACAGGCATGACTTTTGTTCCATAAGTGTGCTTTGAACTTTGCGTTCCACATACGCCTCTATATTCGGGCTGGTATTTTTTCCCTTTGCTTATGTAAGATATCCATTCTTTCAGGGTTTGGTCTGAAAAATAGATTTTGAAGACCAAAGTACTCTGGTCTTCTTCTTTTTTTTCATAAGATAGCCATTCATTGTCGATCTGGACGATGCCTTCTTTTTCGTACTCTTTATGGTTGCTAAGTATCATGGAAATGGGGAAAATATAGGTATCTTCGATGGGAAATACCTGCATTTTGGTGCTAAACTGGTTTCTGTCGCAATCCGAGAAAGACCCGCCTTCTGTAGAACCATATTTTATAATTTCATGGAGGATTTTTTTCTCTTTGCTTTGGTGTACAACAAGAACAAAGCCTCTGGGAGGGAAATCTTTTGTATTTGCCAGGATTTTGTTTTCTTTTAGCCCTAGTTCTTTGCTGAGTTTACTATAAAGATTGCCACCTTCTGGAAGATCGTGATGGAGATCTGCTGCTGGGAAAATTTTGGTACGAAGGTATTCTGTATAACCAAAGGGGTTTACCATAACACCTTTGCTGTGTTCGCTTGCGATTGTTGACCTTGCTCCCCTTTGCAGTTTTTGAGCATTGTAGTTTTCATATCTTTCGCGTACTATAAGATTGTTCCCTATAATCTGGGAATATTCTATTGCTTCTTCTCCAATTTGCACCACTCCTTCGGATTCCAGTCCATTGGTATCGGTTATAGCAATCCGTTTGCTTTCTTTTGTGATATTTTCAGCAAGGGTTGCTTTGAAAACGCTTTTCCCTGCAAGATATTGGAATTCTCCTTTTGGCTCGCCATTGATCCATAGGCTTGCTCCACCTGGGTTGGTGCTATACCAGGCAGCAATAATATGATACCATTTTTCTTCCATATCAAAAGGGTAGTGTATCTGTAAAGCCTTTTCTTCCATGGATGCATCGCTTAGTATCAGAGTCCATGCGTTATTTTGATAAGAAAGGCAAATCCTGTCTTCCCATTCTCCTTTGCCCATGTCAAAGACAATGTACTGCTTATTCCTTGCAAGTGGATAGAACCAGAAAGACAAAGACCCAGGAACAATTTCTCTGTCTTTCATCTGGAATTTTAAAGAGGGAGGAGGGTCTTTAGGGCAGACAATTCCTTCCAAGGTATTGTCCCAGGTATAATATTGCGAATTTACGCTGCCTTGCGGGGATCGAGGAGGATAAAGAGAAACAGCGTCTAGTGCTATCCCTGTTTTGGGATTTTCAGGATTGCTTTCAGGGAAAGAAAGGAAGGGCTGAAGGAGATTGGGTTTTGTTATGATACGGTAAGAAGAAAAGCGTTGCCTTTGCTCTTCAAAGTCTTTCTGGCTTTCCAGTCTCCATAGTTGTGATTCCAAAGGGGAAACTGTGGCTATTCTTTTTATGCTGTTCTGCCCCAAAGGTATGCTTTGTGCATCGTGCAGTATTGCTGTTGCGTAAAGTGTATAGGTATCCTGGTTGCGGTATACCAGAGATGCCATAGGGTAAGATTCCGCTTGCTTTTCTTTATCAGGCAATGTTGTTCCTTCAAATCGGGCAATTCCAGAAAATCTTCCTTTGTATCCCGTTGTACAATAAGCTTGGGAGAGGATGGCGTTTATTTCCTGATAATTCAAGGCTGACTGACCATTGCTGTCCATGGTTTGATTTTTTTGCAAGCTTTCCCTTAGTTCTTGCAAAAAGCTAGACAGATCAGCATGAGATTTAAAGATTCCTCCCTCCTGCCGATGCCCAAAAATCGATGTTGCTAGAATTCCTGCTTCTTTTGCGTCCAGAAAGCTTGTTCCTGCCTGTATTCCTTTAAAAATAGAGTACAGCGTTTTGGGATGAGCTGTATTGATATGAACTGGTTGTGCGTCTAAAATAGAAACAATCGCTTTTTTGGCTAGAAAAGCTTCTTTGATTTGGCTGTCTATCTCTATTTGACCAGGCAAAGTGCGTATAACCATAGCATATACTTCCTGGTTTCCTTGTTTGATCCGTATTGTCATTCCAGGACGATACATGCTGCTGTTTTGAATTTTTAACATGCTCCCTTTTGTTTCATCTGCCCCTTTATGAGGCAAATCGTTTTCTAGGATTTGTTCATGGATAAAAGCATTATATAGGGGATAAACTGTCAAAAAAGGCTCTATTTTGCTAAAAATAGAGGCATCTATCGTATAGGCACTCAAATCCCCGATTTGTCTGATTTCTTCGAGTGTCCTATAGGGGACAAAAGCATTGGAAACCCTGCTAATTCTATGAGAACAAATTCTATGGGCACGAGCATCAACCACTAGCATACCTGGCTTTAGGGATTGCGGTTCTATAAATCGAGGAGATTCACGATATAATCCTCTTCTGCATCCTGTAAATCGGTCAGGTGCTTTTTTTTCGTAAGAAATCAACTCTCCTTCTACCCATAAATAACCTGATGCTTCAGAAAAAGCAAATGTACTATCTACTATGATGATAGAATCATAAGGCTGTACAGGCTCTTTGATAATGGCGGAGCCTATAACATTACCTAGCAACCAGGGAGATGCTGAATTGATATGGATCTTACCCTGCTCATCTTCCACGGATACCGACCAAAAATCCCCTCTAGGATTTGATAGGTTTTTATCTGGGATTGCAAATGCAATATCATATTCTTTAGGCGAATCATAGTCAGGTGTTTTCCAAAGGGCTTCTTGCTCTGTATAACGCTCGTTATGATCGCATGTCTTGGTAAGTCGTGAAACAGAGTAGTCCAAAATCCCTTCTGCTGCAAGTTTTGCCTTCACATTCCATAGAGCATTTGACCTCATTCTCTTTTCTACTTTCATCATAGTGGCAAAAGGAATAGCAATCATAAAGAGTATACCAAGAGATATTAGGACTATGGCCATCGCCATACCATTCTTCCCTCTCATAGAAACACCTTTCTATAATGCATAATTTCTGATTATTTTAGTTTGGCAATGTTAAGGAATCGGAATTAAATAAGTTCCCCATTTAGACGATAAAGATAACGATTAAGATAACGATTAAGATTAAGAATCGTAGTCTGATTCGTTATCATTATCTTAATCTTAATCGTTATCGAAATTTTTGTGATTTCCCTTTAATTTAGGGATACACAGAAGTAAAATTTACATAACAAGCTGT
>JABWCH010000042.1 GCA_013359215.1 Candidatus Brocadiia bacterium
AAGAGCTTGCAAAACTAAATAGAGTCAAGATTTTAATCACTCGCAAGATAGATATATATTGTATTTCAATATGTTAAGAATACCTGCGTAACTCCTATATATATAATAAAGAATCAAAATTGTTTTTCCTGGCAGGTTTTAGTATACATAGTTTTTTTCTTACAAGTATGGCATTGAAAAGGGATTGCATAGATATCTTCTATTGTCATAGGATTTTCCGATAAGACTTCTAATGGAATATCGAAATTATTGACTTGGTTGGTTTTCAGGCATATTTTACATTGCAGGCCCAGGCAATAGTATTTTCCTAACTCTTCTCCTCTATGATAGTAGCCTTCTTTAGTGGATTTTCTGAGCCAGTTCCAGTAAAGCAGTTTTCTGATTTGCCATCGAGTTACTTTGAAACCAAATGGAACAGTACATTCAGACCTTGTAAGCGTTTTTTGCTTTTGAAAAAAAGTCTCCAGGGACTGATAGTATTTTTCCAGATTTGTGGAAATATCCAAAGAGGGAAAATCTTCTTCAGGAACATTCTCTTTGCTATGACAGGATGAAAAAGTTTGTTTTACGGATGGCTGCTGTATTTCTAAAAATCTTTCCAAGTTTGTATTCGTTATCTCTTTTTCCTGACACTGCGCCACAAGGGCAGCAATTGTATGCTTAAGTTCTCTTACATTGCCAGGCCATGGATATTGTTCTAGCATTGCTAAAGCATCAGGAGCAAAAGAGATGCTTTTCTCCTGGTTTCTGGCTTCTTGCTGCAAGAAACGTTGTGCTAAAAGAGGGATGTCTTCTTTTCTTTCTCGCAAAGGGGGCGCGGTGATTTCTATTCCTTTGATACGATAGTACAGATCTTCTCTGAATTTGCCATGCTGTACCAGTGTTCTAAGGTCTTTGTTTGTAGCGGATACTACACGTACATCAATAGAACGAGGAACATTTTCTCCTATTCTTATGATTTCCTGGTTGTCTAAAACCCTCAGCATTTTGGCCTGTATGGCAAAAGGCATATCGCCAATTTCATCCAGAAATAAAGTCCCTCCGTCTGCCGCTTCGAAAAGCCCTTCTTTGGGCTGGTCTGCTCCTGTAAAGGCACCCTTAGCATGTCCAAACAGTTCACTTCCTGCTAAAGATTCATTGAAACAAGCACAGTTAAAAGCATAGAAAGGCTCCATGCTTCTTTTGCTATTGTTGTGGATAGCTCTGGCAATCAGCTCTTTTCCTGTTCCTGTTTCTCCTGTAATCATGATGCAAAGATGGCTTACCGCTGCCTGACGGATGATTTTTTTGATTTCCTGTATAGCCATAGATTCCCCAATCATATCAGGTACGCAGTCTACAAGTGGGCGAAGGCATTCGAGAATCGTTTCCAAAAAAAGCCTTTCTCCAGGCTGAAAGTTTTTTCTGTTTTGTTTAATGATTTCGACCCTCGCTCCCCAGATCACAGTTTCCAGGGAATAGGCAATTTTTGCCTTGGTACGATCCTTTTTAATAAAGATTTCCAAAGGTTCGGATATACTTTTCTCTAAAATCTCTTGAAGTTTTTTAGCCATTTCTTGAGGATTGCTATAACAAAAAGAAGAGATTCTTTCTTTATAAGCCCATATATCCTGAACCTTTTCGACGAAAGCTTCGATCAAATGGGCAGCGGGAATTTCCGTTGGCTCGCAAGCGTTGATCCTTTCTTCTTGTTCTCTGAAAGTAAGGGGAAACATGCCAAGATAAAGATCATCACTATCTTGAAGTATAAGGCAATCTGCATGCTTCAAAGCTTGCTTGCCTTGCGCATTCACAAGGTATGTTGTTCCTTCCTGGTTGGTAAGAACCTGCACATGCCAGCGATTTTTTTCATCAGGAAAAATTTCGATATGCTCTCTGGAAACACCCTTTTTTTTGCTTTCTTCTGGTAAAACCAGATCACATCCTGGAGAACGTCCCACTAACGTACGTTTGTATAAAAAATATTTCGTATTTTCTATCATTAGATAAGGCATAGCTTTTCCTTTTATTCAGGGATTTTTTTCTTTAACAATTCTATCCACAGTTCATGTAGCATCATCTGGCTTTCCCCTGAAGCATCATAGATTTCCTCTTCCCATTCTTGCTGCCATTTCTGAGAATGCGCAAACCATTCCTCTTGGTTTTGGGTTTTAGAAATCAGGATATCTCTTTCTTTTAAGAATAATTTTGCTAGAGATTCAGGAAGAGTCGTAAAACGAAAGCAAAGGGAATTTTCTCTATCGTTCTTTTGATGAACATAGAAGCGAACAAGATAAGACCTGTCGTACTCTAGTGTTTTCCTTTCAGGTAAAACAAAAGAATGGATAGAAACTTTTTCTTCCCCCATTTGTCCCTGTTCTTCTTTGAGGAGTACAAGAGAAAAGGATTTCCCTTCTAAAATATCCACAAGCTCCAGAGAAAAGCGATATTCTTCCAAAGCCCCCATTGCATAGAAAACAGGCTTTTTTTTTGCAATGTTGCCTTGAGGTGACAGACAATAGAACGATTCATATTTGCTCCTCATTTCTATTCCAGGCTCAATACCAGCAAAAGAAATAAAACGATATTGCCTGGAATACTCTTCCCATTCATTATATTTTTCATGAGAAAGGGGCTTTGGCATAGAACCTTTTGACGATGTCATAAAATGATGCTCAATCTGGTACGTTTCTTTCTCCTTCAAGACTTTTGAAAAATAAAGGACTTGCGTCTCTTCTCTTATAATATAGCCAAGAACGGCATAACCATTTTTTCCTGTAGTAATTTTGTCTCCTGGTCTAAGGAATACAGCTTCTTTGCTAGAAAGCGAAAGCTTTTCTCTTTCTCTCATCACAGAAACCTGCGGATTCCATAGCAAAAGACGAATTTCTACCCTTGTCTCTGCTAAAACAAGAGTCGAGCAGAAAAAAAGCCAAAAGACATTCCCTTGTCTTAGGGCTTGCCAAGTAAGATAAAAGAAGCCCATACATTGCCTTTCCATATTTTTTCTTCCTTTTCTTTCTGAATCCACTCTAATTTTGTTTTATGAAGAGAATCCAGTTTCCCTGTCTTTTCCATCCAAAGATTTTGATAAAATTTTTGCATAAACTTTTGTGTTTCCTGATCTTGAACATCCCATAAACTGACCATAAGAGAACGAACTCCAGCACAAAGGGATGCAGTTCTAAGACCTGCTATTCCATGTCCTTTTATCCAAAGACCAGTGCCTGTTGTACAGCAAGATAAAACCATAAGCTCTATGCCTTGTAAATTCAGCAAGGAAAGATCGTAGGCCGTTAAAATTCCCGATTCTAAAGACAGATTTGCATCCTTAAGCGCAATGCCTGATACCAATAAACGATTTTTATATCTCAGGATCGAGCTTTCTGGCTTGTTCTTTTCCCAAAAGAAACCGTGGCTGGCGATATGGATGTATTTTTTCCCTGGCAAAGACAGGATTAGATTTTTTTTAGAAGCATCCTTTTCCATAAGACGAATATGCTTTTCTCCAGGATATGCCTTTTTATATATTGACTCTATCTCTTGGATTTCTCTTCCTGTATAGGTAAGTTCACCATAAAGATTTTTTTCTGGGGAGCATGTTCCATAGTCTACTGCGCCTACTCCCAGAAATCCCTTCCCTGATGCAATCTTTTCCTCAAAGAGCAATTCATACGCAGAATTCAGATAGCAAAATTGGTATTTTTCAACACAATATCGCTCTTTTTTGCTGGAAAAATCAGGCAAAGCTTCCCAGGGAATCATACCTATAAAAGAATCGGGAACAAGATATATCCGTTTGTTCCCTTCCACATAAAGCGAGATTTTTTTCCATACCATTTCATATAGATTTCTCGCTGCATTGCTAGAAAAATAATGGCGGCGTTTAATTTCTCCCATGGATTCAAAGAGATTGTACAATTCTGAGCAGGCTTTCTGGATTTTTTCCTCCGATCCTATTTCTAAGCATACTAGTGGCTTATCCCTGAAAATAACAAAAACGACAATTCTGTCTTCTTTCTGGTTGGTATTATAATAGGAAAAAAAATGCACCAATGCCTCTTTGGGAAGCAATTTTTTTTGTAATTCCTTGAAATTTAAAGGCATTACAAAAGTTGATTCCTTTGTTTTCTCAATCCATTCACTTTCGCATTTTCTCATCTCTTCATCAAGTCTTTCCGTTTTTTGGCTGTTTTGTTCTTCAAAATATTGCATGGCATACTGTCTTGCCTTGTTTTGGTATCTTGTCCATACATCCAATGCTAATGGATTATTCTTGCTTTTGTTACGCATCCATAAAGTACGTAAGGTATAGCCATGGTATGCCAGAATCATATTGTAGATTTTTTCATAGTCTTGAGGAGAATCCTGCAAAAGCGAAATTCCTACATTCAAAAACGGTGTGATATACAAATAGATATAGGTTTGCTGCTCTGTTTCAGGAAGATTTTTTACATAAAGAAGAGTTTTTTCCATATTTTCTAAAGCTTCTTGGAAAAGAAGCAAGGCTTTTTCTCGATTTCCCTTTTTCTGGCATATATCAGCCATATCCTTTAAACAGCAAGCTTTTAGATAAAAATTTTTATGAGAAAACATGCTAAAAATCTCAAGGGCTTTCTCGTATATTTTATAAGCCTCTTCGTATTCTTGAGAATCTTTTAAAAGTATAGCGAGATTATAAAAAATCTGGCCTGAAACAGGGTGCTTTTGGATAGAATTTTTTTCTAAAATATTCCTGGCCTGATATAAATTTTTTTTTGCTTCCTCTGGTTGTTTGTAACGCAAGAGGCAAGCAATACTATTCAGGCAAGTCGCTATCTCCATCCACCTTTTTGGCTCTTTTTTACCTTCGATATCTAAAGATTTTCTGAAATACTCTAAAGCCAATTCTTCTTTTCCGCTTTTCTCTAAAAGACGGCCAATATTGTGCAAGATTGTAGCCATAAGTGAGGTATTCTGATATCCATAAATACCGAAAATTTCTTGTGCTTCTTTTAAAAAATTCACGGCATTGTCTGCATTTCCCATTCTTAAAAGCAAAATAGCATGGGAATTCATAGAGGTAGCAGTATCAGGATGCTTTCTGCCCAAAAGCTTTTCACAAAGGGCGACGGCTCGAAGGCTATATGTATAGGCATTTTCCCAATCTCCCAGGTTTTGATAAAGAAGAGAAATCAGATTGCATACACCAGCGATTGACTCATGCTCTGCTCCATATATCCTTTGGAATCCTCCCAGAGCTTCCTTTGCCCTGCCCAGTCCTCTTGTATAGTTCCCTAATGCCATATCCACCATGGATAGCCGATGAACTACTTCCCATACAGAAACATGATCTTTTCCTAACTTTTCTTTATAAACACAAAGGACTTCTTCATACATCTTTTGGGCTTCTTCCATTTTTTCTTCTTGCTGCAACACATCTGCCATGTCGGATTTCAGCCGAGCGATAAGCACAGTATCTTCTGCCCCATGCTTTTGGAAAATTTCCCATGCCTTTAAAAAGGACTCTCTGGCTTTTGCTGTTTCCTCCAAGCCACTATACACAGTTCCTAGCACTTGCAAAGTTTCAGCCATTTCGGGAGAGTCTACAGCATCCTTTTCCCTCTGGATATTTAGAGCTTCTTCTATCCATTTTAGGGCATCCGCCAATTTTTTCTGTTTTATGAACAAAGTGCCAAGATGGCGTTTCACCATGGCAACGCTCATGCTTTCTTTTCCTTCCTGTTTTTCTAAGATGCTCAGTGCCTTTTGGTAATACTCTGCTGACTTATGGTATTCTCCTATATTTTGGTATAGAAAACCAAGATCATGAAAAAACAATTCTATTTCTTCCAGTCCGTCTGGAAAATATTTTTGCTGAAGCTTCAAAGCTTCCTCCAGATGCAACTGGGCTTCTTCTGTCTTTCCCATCTTCAGGAGCGTCGCCCCAAGGCAAGAGATACAATGAAAGATAAACAGCGTGTCATCCTTCATGGTATCTCTTGCCATCTTCAGGCTTTTAGAAAAATACGTTTCTGCGAGAATCAAATGGCTTGCTTCTTTTTCCAACAATCCTAAGCTATAGTAAGCCAATCCTATAAGGTATCCATCATTTTTTTCTTCAGCGAGAGATACTGCATATTCGAACAAAGCCCTGGCTTTGTTTGTATGTCTTCTACCCTGAAAAAATTTTCCCAACCTTGTCACCAAAGTTATTGTATCCTCTACACCAGAAATTTCTATGCTAATCAAGAAGGTTCTTCTTAAACATTCCCAGGCAATCTCTTCTTTCTTCTCATCATAGAAAGAAAAAGAAAAAAATACAAGCTGGTCTACAAGCCATTGCTTTGCCTGGGGAAAAAAGATTTTGTAGTCCTGGATCAGGAGCGAAAGCCTCTCTTGCTTTTCGTATCCTAAAATCATAGCCTGAGCAAGAATATCCTGATTTTTCTCTATCCATTCTTTTCTTTCTGCTTGCAAGTCAACAAAGCGTTCATATTCTCCCCAAAATTGTTCTATTCTATCCTCTTGTGCCAAAAGGCAGGAAATCAGAAAAAACAAAAAGACCAAAGTCATTTTCATACCAACGTCTCCCATATCTGATTTTTTCTTATCAAAGCCATAGCTTTTATCTTTGCAAATAACA
The DNA here is from genome assembly GCA_013359215.1 of Candidatus Brocadiia bacterium. GTDB lineage: Bacteria > Planctomycetota > Uabimicrobiia > Uabimicrobiales > JABWCH01 > JABWCH01. The sequence continues at coordinate 6,605 of JABWCH010000042.1, forward strand.
TACCATAATCATCTGCTATATTCAAATTTTGTATAAAGAAACGATGTAAAATGTAAGATTTTTTTAATTTTGTGTTTACCCAAGCAGATGCTATTATATAGTATTCTGCCCACGTTTAGTGCTAAATGCACCTTAAACTCTATACCAATCTTAGTCCTAAAGGGGCAAAACATAATAGTCAGGGGAACTCACCTGCTAAAGAAAGGCGTGAAATATGCAAGATATGACTTCCATTCCTGAAAGGATGGATATTCCTTGTTCTAAAAAAGCTATTCATATTCTAAAAGAGCAATATGTTTTGCAAGAATGCCTGGGAAAAGGTGCTATGGGCGATGTCTATCTTGCCTTGGATAATTATCTCCAAAGGAAAGTAGCGATCAAGGCGACTCCAAAGTCTATATCTTCTCTGGCAAAAGATGCCATAGCAGCGAGAATATTGCATAAAAATATCGTTACTCTACACCATTACTTTGAAGAAAATAGCATTTCTTATCTTGTAATGGAATATGTCCAGGGACAGAATCTTTTTCAGATTGTGAAAGAAAATGGGCCAATCCCCTGGGAAAAAGCCAGAGACATCCTTTTGCAGACGATCCACGCTCTTGCCTATTTGCATGAGCAAGGCATAGTGCATGGAGACATTAAGCCTGGGAATATACTCATAGCACAAGATGGCACTGTCAAACTATGCGATTTTGGCCTTTCCCATCCAGATAAAGACGGCATCTCCTTAGGAGGAACGCCTCTATATAGAGCAAAAGGAATTCATGGAAAAGCTTCCGATATCTATGCCTTGGGATTGACATGCTATTTCATCCTCACAGGTAAATCCCCCCAGATTCCTTTAGATTGGGGGCAAGTTCCACGATCTGTGCCTCAAGAAGTCATCTTATTTTTACAGAATGCTATCCATAATCCTCCAAAAGAAGCAGCAATCCTATATCGTGGCCTACAAAGGATGCAAAAACAGTCTTTCTGGAAAAGGATAATTCCTCTTTTATTTTGTCTTTTTTGGGCTTTTATCCTGACAACGGATACTATCAAAAGATGGGACTATGCTTGTATTGTCCGCTATTGTGCTAAGCCTAAAAACCCTTGCCCCATTGTACTCATAGACATAGAAAGCCCCAAAATCGAGGAAAATAAAATCCATCAGCTATGCCAGGTTCTTGCTATCCTTGTGCAATCGAGGGCGAAATGCATTGGATTCGACATATTTTTCTCTGATTTTGGACCTTTTTCCATACAAAATCAGGCCAATCAGAATCTTTCCAGCCTGCTCCATCATAGCTCTTCTCAGGTGACACTTTTATCCAGACTCATACCCAAAAAAGAAACCTACATTTTAGAAAAGCCATCGCCTTTGTATCAAAGCCTGCCCACAGGTTTTGGAAATCTACAAAATACATACGGCATCATCCAAAAACTCCCTCTATACTATGATATAGGAGGCGGGGAACTAGAGCTTTCTTTTGCCTTAAGATTTGTATTGCAGAGTATGGGAAAAGATTTCTTGCGTATTTCTGGCGACAAACTTCATTTTACAGAGCCATACCAGGAACTCGCTTTGGAGGAACAAGGCCTATGGCTCACCTATCCTGCTTTAGATAGAAGATGGAAGATCCTGACATTGACCCAGGCTCTCTCTCTTTCTCCAGAGGATTGCCAAAATTTTTTTTCCGCTAACCTCGTTTTTATAGGATTGCTCCACTCTCAGGAAGCTGCTGACAACCATGCTACCCCGTTAGGGCTTGTAAAAGGTATGGCAATTCAGGCAAGTACCGTGCAGCAAATCCTCTCCCGACATATCTGGAAACCCTGGCCAATATGGCAGAGCTTCCTTTCTGTAGCTCTTTTATCCTTTTTTATTATCTTTGTATCCAAAAAATATTTTCTAGCAACACTTATATTGGTGCTTTTAGGCTATACAATCTCTTTGTTTATCACGCTTTTTTTCTTTTCCTCGTGGCTATCTGTCCCCCCTGTATTTACTTTAGGAATTGCCATGATTCCAGGATTTTTTTTCGCAAGAAAAATTTGAGCCTTCATATTTTTTTATGGAAGTTCTTTTAATAGAAAGGGAAATCATGAATTTTTGTGCCTTTTGTTTTACCATTTTGCCCCAAAGTGAAGAAGTATGCCCCTTTTGTCAGGAGCATGCCTGGGAGTCGCCTTATTCTCTCTTAAAAGCTAAAGGAACCTGGAGTGTAGGCTGCTCTTGCGATGGGAAAATTTCTTCTTTTCGGCCTGTTCTTATCTTAGGAAGAGAAGAACCTTATACACGATTTCTCTTTGGAAGCTTCATCAGTGCCCAACATGCAAGGTTAGAAGAACAGGAAGGCAAGATTCGTGTTATGGATATGGAAAGCACGAATGGCACATTTTTTGTAGATAATTCCCTGACAGAAGAAGGCAGAAATTCGTGGAAAAGGTTGTCTTCTGAAGAATCTGTGTGCCTATCTTCGGGCGATTTGCTACTTTTAGGAAAGCAAAGCCTTTGTCGCATTTGGCTTCGGTGGTGTCCGCAAGAAATCCTTTCGCCTTTAGAGAGAAGGACACAAGAACAAAGCATAGAATTGCCTCAAACAGGCAATATGCTTCTGGATGACAATATATGCTTTTTTCGAGAAAAACAAAATGCCTTTCTGGAGGATAAAAGCACAGGCAGTGTTCTTGTCAACCGAAAGAAAATAGCTGTCTGTCCTTTGAAAGAAGGCGACCGTATTTTTTGGGACGAGTCCGAATACGAATACTACTCCTCGTGCCTGAAACCATGCGCTGCTCTTGTTGCCCCCAAAATCCAGTTGATTGGCGTAAATGTAAAAAACCGCCTGGACATTCCTGAGCTAACCTTAGAGCCTGCTAAATTGATTGGGATTCTAGGACACAGTGGTTCAGGCAAAAGTACTTTGATCAAGGTACTCACTGGCTGGATAGAATACCAGGGCAAGGTTTTGCTAAGCCAGGACGATAAGGGGGATTTTCCTAAGGCATATATTCCACAGTACGACATTGTTCTGGACAATCTGAAAGTCCAAAACAGTCTGCTGTATACGGCTTTGCTGCATGACACGCAAAAGAGCCTCGCTGCTTTGCAGGAAAAGGTAGCTCGCCATCTTGCCTTTGTCAGGCTTTCAGCAAAAGCAAACGATCTGATTTTCTCTTTAAGCGGAGGCCAGAGAAAACGTGTCAACATAGCCCAGGAACTCATAGCAAAGGATTCCTCCTGGATGCTTCTGGATGAACCCACCTCTGGACTGGACCCTGCCAGCGATGAAGGCATTATCCAATTGCTTAGGGATCTGGCACACCAGGGAAGAACCATAGTATGCACAACGCATAATTTAGGCAGCATTCGCTATTTCGATAGAATCGTTCCCTTGCATCAAGGGCAAATCCAGGCAAACACAACACCAGAAGATTTGGCTTTGAGCCATAATCTTTCTCTGGAACCTGGCCTTGCTTCCTGGAGCAAGCTATACCAGACAGAAGACACGACTATCCAAAAAACTGCTTTTCCTTTTTGGAAAACCATGCTTCGAAAACCCTGGTGGATACTCCTGATAAGAAGAATCGAGGAATTTTTTACCTGGAAAAAGGATTTTTTTCCCCTATTTTCTCTTTTGTTTCTGATCCCGCTTTTCATTGGATTTTCTTTATACATCGCCCGCTATGAAAGCAATGCGGATACTATCCGCTTTTTTCTTTGCTCTGTGGCTGCCTTTTGGCTAGGTATGTCCCTGTCTTCCCAAGAGCTTCGCAAAAAACGCTATAGCATCTTCCTGCATGAAAAGAATAATGGCATTTCAATACGCTCTTTTTTTACCTGCTATTGCCTTTTTTATACAGGCATAAGCTTTATCCAAACGCTCACTCTAACCTTGCCCTCCCTGTATCTCTTATGGCACAAATCCCATCTCTATCAAGAAAACAACTTTACCTTGTCCCTGTCTTTGTTTTTTGCTCTTGTGTGGAGCATGGGGATTTGCGGTTCTCTCTGTGGACTGGTTGCCTCGCTTTTCGAGTCCAGAGGATTTACTCTGGGGAAATTCTCTTTGTCTATACCAGCAGAGGTAAGCGTCCCCTGTTTAACCATAGTGCAGCTCATTTTCAGTGAAATGGTCATGGGCAGAATCCTAGGCGACCAAAACTATTTTTCCTGGCAATGCCATAGCCTAAGAGATTTTTGCTATACTATCACCTTCTCCCGCTATACGGATATGGCATTCAAGTCATATTCCAATTTACAAACAGATTCTAGCTTCTACTACAATCTAGCCTGCTTTCTTCTTATAGGATTCCTGCTCCCTTCTCTCGTCTTTTATCTCTTTTTACATCAGGCAAAAGCAAAAGAGGAAAGCATAAAAGAGTAATAAATTTTTCTTTGGCTTAAAATTTGCAAAATAAATCATTGAAAGAAAAGCATTCTTTTGGTATAGAAAAGAAAAATTCTATGCAATATACCAAGAGATGTCAAAAATATTTTCAAAAAAAAGCGTATATCATGTTTGGAGCAATAGATTAAAGCTGCATTGAGGCTAAGGTTTACATATTTCTTGAAAAATGAAGTTTGTCACGACCTGCCTCATTTTTATAAAATAGCACCTTTTGACAAGGGGTAATATGAAAACTAAAATTATAGAATCGAGCTATATTCGCTTACTCTCTGAAATAAAGAAAAAGATTCAAGAAGCCCGCAACCAAGCATATCTTGCCGTCAACAAAAAGATGATTCTGCTTTACTGGGAAATAGGGCAGATGATAGCAGAAAAACAAAAGGCCGAAGGTTGGGGTACAAAAGTTATACAAAGATTAGCAGACGATTTATCAAAAGATACACAAGATTGTCCCAGTTTTTCTGTGAGAAATTTGAAATACATGCTCAAGCTTTATAAGACATATCTTGATTTTGCATTTGTGCAACGACTCGTTGCACAAATTCCTTGGGGACAAAATATTTCTATTATGGAAAAAGTAAAAAGTCATGAACAAAGAGAATTTTATTTAAAAGCTTGCATTGAAAATGCCTGGACTAGGCCAGTTTTGATTCATCAGATAGAATCAGGTTTATACGAGAGAGATTCAGAAGAGAATAAACAACACAATTTTCATGAAACACTTCCAGAAGATTTGGCAGAACAAGCTAAATCAGCTTTAAAGGACAGCTTTAATTTAGGTTTTTTAGGCTTGAATCGTACGGCTAAAGAGCGAGAAATTGAAAGTGCAATCGTAGCCAAAATTCGAGATGTGTTACTAGAGCTTGGACAATGGTTTGCATTTATTGGAAGCCAATACAAAGTTACAGTAGGAAATAGGGATTATTTTATTGATCTTTTATTTTATCATAGAGTACTTCGTAGTCTTATAGCAATTGAGCTAAAAGCAGTAGAATTCGAGCCTGAATTTGTAGGCAAAATGGATTTTTATCTAACTGCTTTGGACAGTTATGCAAAGTTGCCAGAAGAAAACCCCAGTATTGGTATAATTTTGTGTAAAAGCAAAGATAGAATGACCGTAGAGTTTGCCCTTCGATGTTCAAAAAAGCCAACAGGAGTGGCGGAATACTATTTAACAAAGAAACTTCCTAAGCAATTGCAAGGAAAGCTTCCTACTGTTCGACAAATAGAAAAAAAGTTAAAAAATATAGAGTTAGAAAAAAAAGATTAGCTTTTATGAGGAAAGCATAAAAGAGTAATAAATTTTTCTTTGGCTTAAAATTTGCAAAATAAATCATTGAAAGAAAAGCATTCTTTTGGTATAAGAGAAAGAAAGAAGGAAAGAAAATGCTTTCTATATACCAGGAGATGCTAAAAATATTTTCAAACAACCCAAATAGGGGGTGTCATGACACCCTATCAAGCAAATTTTTTTCATAAGGGGAAAAAATGGTTCAGAATAGCAATACAGCCAAAGGAACAATGAGAGTAGATGCTTTGCCTCCTGTAGCAGTGATAAAGGCTGGCTCACCTTTAAAAAAAGAAAAAAAATTGGGTGAATACATACTTTTAGATAAAATCGGAGAAGGAGAGTTCAGCTATGTTTATAAAGCGATGGGAAAAGAAGAAAAATTCTATGCCATCAAGATACTCAAGCCTGGTTTGAGCAAAGAAGACTGCGAGCTGTTTGATAAAGAAGCCCAAAAGCTGCAAGATTTGAGGCATCGTACTTTGCCTAGATTCCAGGAAAAAGGAATCAGCAAGCCCCAGGATGGATTTCATGGAATGCCTTATATTGTCATGGAATATATCGAAGGCAAAACATTGGAAGAAATAAGCCAGGGGCAAACTTCTCTGGACAATATTTTCCGATGGCTTTATCAGCTTGCTCAGGGACTCCAATATCTGCACACTTGCGGGATCGTCCACAGAGACATCAAGCCATCGAACATCAAAGTGACATACTCTTCCTCTCGTGGGAACAATCTTTACATTCTGGATTTGGGAATTGCAGAATTCCAGACACAAAGCCATTCTGTATCTTTAGGAACCTTGCAGTATATGAGTCCAGAACGATTTTCCAGAGAAAAAGCCACAGCAGCCTCGGATGTGTATTCCTTTGGCCTTGTTGCCTATCAGCTCTTAGAAGGAAAATATCCCTATGCAGCCAATGGAAGCAAAAAGATAGAAGAATGGAAAAGAATTCATCTTTCTCTAAAACCCCAGTCTTTTAAACCCAACTCCATTCCTTCGGACATCGCAGAGATGGTTTATGAAACCTTGAGCAAAAACCCCCAGGAGCGTCCCAAGATGGAAAAGGTCGTAGAAATCTTGGGAAAAAAAGTAGTGGGGGTTGGAATGCCTAGCCACATTGGTATCTTAGGCGCACGAGGTGCAGGAAAAACCTGCTATCTGGTTTCTTTATACGGCGTTGCCACCTCGGATCCTCAAACTCAGGCAATCCTGGAACCGATGTTTATGAACCTGTATCAGGGAGAATGCCCCTATGCAACGGAAAAAATCGTCTCGCGTTTAGGATTCCAGATAGACACAGAAAAAAAATCCTATTCCATCATCACAAAAGACTATGGTGGAGAAATGCTCCGAGGCCGTTTACAAAAAAGCCATGATTCCGAAGCACTTCGAGAAATCATAGAGCAAAAGGAAGAAGAAATCTATGAATTTTTTGCCAATTCCAGAGGCATCCTGATTTTACTGGAAACATCCAAAGAAGGCGAAACACTGCAAAGGCAAATTGATTGCAGAAATGAGGTAGAGCATCTTATTAACAAAATCAGCACCATGCAGCAAGGCAAACGCCAGTTGCCCATGCCTATTGCCCTGGTTCTGAGCAAATGGGACAGACAAGGCGAAATTTCCTGGAATCCCGAAAAAGAAAAAGCACGTGCCCTGGAGTATATCAAAAAATCGCATTGGAACATCATCTACCAAAAGCTCTCTCTTGTCTCTTCCAAACTAGAGGTATTCCCTGTATTTTCCTTTATAGGCGATAAGCCGTCAAAACAAGACATCCGCTCCTTCAATCTACTCGCACCCCTTACCTATCTTGCAAGCACAGCAGAAGAATGCCTTTGGGAGCGAGCTTCCCTCTTTGAAACCGAACATCCACAAGAATACCCCCTGGTTCTGGAAAACTACTATCGCCTGCTCTATGCAGAAAATATCCAGACACCAGAAATCACCAAAAAGGCCAAAGCAGCCATAGAACGCATTTCCGAACTATACCTGGCTTCTCTGGAAAAGCAATCCAAAAATGCCCTTTTCTCCCAACGCTTTATCCTGGCAAACTACAAAGAATTGCTCCAAACCAAAGGCATCAGCGTCCCCGTCTGGCAAAAAGCCCAGGCCCAAATCAACAAGCTGGAAGACAAAATGCTCTGGCAAAAGTGCAAGATGTGGATTTATGGGATATTGGTGTTTTTTGCCATGTTGTATGGCATCAAAGAATACATAGCTTATGGAAATGTATACAATGCTATGCTACAAATGCAAATGGGAACTTTAGAAATTCCCAGTTGTATGGAAATCATAAACAAATATTATCAAAGCGAAGGCTATAATCCTCTCCGCAAAGGCTATTTTTCTCCTAAAGTCAGCGAAATGGTAAGCAAAGTTTCCAAAGAAACCTGGGCAAAAGAGATACAATATTTTTTGAGCTGGAATTTGCCTTCACCTCCATCGCAAAAGCTCAACTTTAGCAAAAATGATATTGATTCTATCCAAGAAAAGATCAAAGAAGCTAATGAGAATCTTTCTACGATACAGGAGCATAAGAAAAAAGGCCAGAATTTGCAGATATTCCGAAAAAGATGGCAGGAATTCTTAAAGACTGCCTGGACAGACCAGGTATCAGAAAAAATCAACCAGGTACAAAGCATAGAAATACTCTGGCAAAAATATTTACGAGAACTTAGGCAAATAGAATTTTGTTTTCTGGAATGGAAGTCGCAAAAAGAAAATATGGATTCTATCCAGCAGAATTTTTCCTTTAGCTTTTCGCAAGACAAAAGACAAATGCTATCTTCGATTTCTTCTTATCTTTCTCAGGTTTCTGCACATTTAGAAAAACTGGAAAGACTGGACTCTTTTTTACTATCCCATGTTTGTCTTAGCGATACACCTTGCCCTTTTCACAAAGATATACCTGCACTACGCACTCAGATAGCCTCCAAAAAAGAGCTATGGTGTCAGAAAAAAATATCGCTATCTCTGGCAAAAGAAGCCTATCAACTTGTTTCAGAATCAGAAAAACAGTTGGAAAAAATGATTGGCAAAAAGGTTTCTACTTCCCAAGATTTCTCCGAAATCCAGAAGCAAAGCCTTTCTTTACAAAAAGAGATTGTCCAGGCAAGCCTCGCTTTACAAAAAGTATCAGAGAGCGCACGCAAAAATTCTTTTGAATCCTTAGGTACTTTTGCTCAAATGCACTCCCAGGAACTTTTGGATGATAAGGAAAAGCTTATCTTACAAAATTCTTCATGGCAGCAGCAATGGCAAGAAATTCTTGCGCAAAATGCTAAACAGTATGAAATAGAGCTGGAAAAACTAGAAATTTTCATCAAACATGTAGAAACATTTTTGAAAAAGGATCTTAGCCTGGAGGCACTCGAAGACAAAAACGAAGATCTAAAGAAAAAATCTCAGGAATCCAAACCAAATAGGATTTCTTCTGAAATTTCAGAAGAAGATAGAAAAAAATTCCTTTCCAGGCAAAATGAATTGCAAGAAAAATTGCAAAATCTCCAGCAGGAATTTGGAGTGCGAATTCGCATAGAAAAAATTCTCCATGAAGCAAACAAACTTGAAAATACGGATTATCCTGATGCACTGGAAAAACAAATCTCGAAACTGGAAGATTTGCAAGAAGAGCTTAAAAATCTGAATCCATCCACATTTTCTGAACAAAAAAGAAATGCTCTCAGTTCTTTAAAGAGCAAGCAAAGAGAAAAACAAAGTCTAAAAAGAGATGTAGAATCAGAAGAATCTAAAATTCAGACACTTCTTAGAAATTATAGGCAAAGAATCCAGGGAAGCTACAGCGAGATACAGCAAGAATTAGAACTAATACAAAAAGAAGCCAAGACGAGACCATATTTACAAAACAAATATGATCAAAAATTTATAGATGCAGGAAGCGATATAAAAGAAATCAAGAAAAAAGATTTTAATGAATACCAGGAAATAGATACAGCAATACGAGAAAGGAGATTTTTTGATGCTTCAAAAAAAACAAACGAATATTTAGAATCCTCTCATCATCAAAAAATAATGGAAGATGAAATTAAAGATTACTGGCAAAATTTTACTTGTACTCTTGAGATAGATATTTCCCTTACCCCTTCTAATGACTTTGATGATGAAAGTGATGGTCCTGAATTTAGGCTGGCTATTTCCCATAATAATAATTGGGTCACTCAAAAAACATCAACAATAACAACACAGAATAATCTTCCTAACGGCCAGCGAACATTGATAACAAAATTTACTTGTACTATAAATTTGCAAAATTATCATGAACTAAGTATAGAATTGATTGAATTAGATACTATGACACCAAATGATAACTATGGGACTATTAACTTTAGATTAAGAGATCTCTTGAATCAATATAGCATCGAAAAAACACAAATATGCTATGGTGATCAAAAAAATAGAAAAAATCGAGAAGGTGATCTTACCATCACATTAGAACGTTATGACATTACAGTAAATATTCCCTTTCCCAAATGGAAGGAAAAAACAAAAAAATAGAAAAAAATCGAGAAGGCGATCTTATCATCACATTAGAGCTTTCTGACATTACAGTAAATACTGCCTTTCCCAGATGGAAATAAAGATTCTTACAATAGCTAATAGAAAGAACCTATGGAGACTAAGCAATACCCTTTATTTATGCAAACCTGGTTTCCTTCTGTAGGAGTGATGAACAAAATCGGGCAGATTCAGGACAAGAAGCTTTTGCAATGGGCTTATAACCAGTTCTTGTCCTGGAATCAGCTTGTTTTGCCAAAAGAAAGTTTCCATTTCCAAAAGGCACAGGAAGGAAACCATTGCCTTTTGGGATGGATTACGATTGTTCAGGGCAAAGAAGACTTTGGTCGCTCTTACAAAGAAATCCGTGCTGTTTTGTTTGATGAAAAGGCCAGTCTGGAAGATCAGCAAACCTTGAAAGAAAAACTTTTTTCCTATCCTATCCAGACTGATACGCCTTCCCAGGAGTTGATGCTGGAATGGTCTTGTTTACCACAAGAGCCTGTTATAGAAATAAAACAAGAGGATACTTTAGCTGAACCAGTTGAAAAGCAAGAGCATACTAATGTGGAAACCATGCCAGTGGAAGAAAAAAAGAAGACTTGCCATGGTTTAGACAAAAGAAGCTATGCAGCTATTTTCTTCTGCATGGTCTTTCTATTTTCTGTTTGGGGCTTGACCTGGAAATTCATTTCTCAAAACAAAACTTCTGTTTTGAATGAAAAAGGAAAAAAAATAAATCCTTATAAAAACAATAATCAATTCTCTACACAGTTTAACAACAAGGAAAAAAGAAATTCCCCTTTGCTAAAACATAGGGACCCTTATTTTCTAAATTATTTTTTAAAACATATAGAGAATTGGGAAAAAAGTCTAACAAAAATTTCTGTTTCGCCTGAAAAAAATCTTTCTAAGGAAAAAAAAGAAGAACCAATCTCTCTCTCTAAAAAATATACAATTTTTTTTGTATATCCCGAAGGTGCTTTAGATATCTTGAAATGGCAGGAAGAAGATATACTCTCTAAAAAAGAGAAAAAAATATATTTATGCAAAGGGAAATACATTCTGAAAGCAATTCGCAGTAAAAATTGCTATTGGAAAAAAGCCCAAATAATAAAACCAGAAGGAAAAAAAACGGAAAAAATATGGGAGCAAGAAAAGACTGAGCAGGCCACCCAGAAAAGTGAGATTACAATCGCTTCGGACACCACCATAGTCTTTGAGCTAGAACACCGCATAAACAGTATATCCGTTCAGCCAGAAGGATGGGGAGAAATAGAGTATCAGGGGGAAAAAAAAGAAGAATTTCCAAATATATGCTTTGATTATGGAGAGGAAAGGAAATTAAACGCCATTCCAAAAGATGATAGATATGAATTCGAAAAATGGGAAGGGATTGAAGAAGCTAAAAGTACTGCTGTGATAAAAAAAAGTATTCCCAAAATTATTGCGCATTTCAAAGAAACAGACGATTATAGCAAATGGAAAAAAGAGCATGAAGAATGGCTCAAGAAAACAGAAAAGGAAGAGCGTGAAAAGATGTCTCAAAGTCAATTGGAAGAACAAATTGCATCAGGGGAAAAAATACAAAAAAAAGCAAAAAATAGCTATAATTTTGATAGAAAAAAATTAAAAGAATTAGAAGATAAGCATAAATTGAATAATGAGTTATTAATTAAAAAAGATTTAACTACCATTCCAGATCCTTTAGCATTGACATATGAAAATTTAAAAAGATTTAAAAAATATGAAAATATTATAAATAAAAATTTTGAAATTTCCATAACTATTTATATAAAAGATATATTAGACGGAGATTTAAAAAGTCAGTTTAAGAAATTAAAAGAAAAAATAGAAAGCGAAAACAGATCATTAGAAGAAAAAAATAAAAAAATCCAATCAATGAAGTCAGATGATGAAATATCGAAGCTTTCTGATGAAATTGGCAAAAAAAATAAAGAGTTGAGGGATATACCAATAAAATTTTTAAAAGATGAAATTCGGTATATATTTTCTTGTAAAATACAAGATTTAGAATGGGATAAGGACTATTCTTTAAAAGAAAAAAATATCCCTTTTTCAATAGAAAAAATCAATTTCAAAAAAAATAAGATATTTTTTTCAAACCTAGGAGATGCAACAATTAATAAGTGTGAATTTACAATCGTATCACCAGAGAATATCCAAGAATATGAAAGACAGATATTAGAAAATTACCATACTTCAGAAAGGAACTAACCCATGAAAGCTCTATTGTTTTTTTGCCTTTTTTTAATCCCCTCTGTTTTTTGCCAATCCTGGACTTTAGAGGATATTCTGGAGATGAAATCATATAAGATGTCCGAGGAAGAAATCTTTCAGGAAGTGGAGAAAAGGGGAATTGTGGTTGAGATTGAGAAAGAGATGTTCTGGAAGATGAAGAACAGGGGGTTTTCGGCTGGCTTTATCCAGAAATTTCGGGAATATATGGAAGGCAAGAGTAAGGGAATTTCGGAGCAAAAAAAACTTAGTTCAGACGAGCAAGAACGACTTCGCAAGGAAACCGAGGCTAAACTTCAGGCGGAGGAGCAAGAACGTCTGCGAAAGGAAGCCCAAGCAAAACCCAAAGCAGATAAGCAAGAACCTCTGCGCAAAGAAGCCCAAGAAAAAAAGCGTTGTAAAATCCAGATCAAGATTGAGCCAAGAGGCGCGGGCAAAGTGGATATTCTGCCTTCCCCTGATGGAGAAGGAAAGCTGGAGCAGGGAACCAGGGTCAAGGTAAAGCCTATAGGCATAGAGCCTTATCTCTTTGACCATTGGGAAGGGGATGCTAAGGGATACCAGCCTTTGGATTTTATACTGGACAAAGACACATACATCACGGCTTCTTTTCTGGTTCCTAAACCAGAGCCTAAGCCCCAAAAGCTAGACAATCCAGACGATTTTAAAGACACACGAAGAGAGAACTATGTTTATAAAGGCAATGTCTATGCTCTGGTAGAGGGAACTGGAGTACAAGGAGATTGGGGGCTCAAGGGCGAAGTAGAGTATAAATACGTTTACCAGATACAATACACTTCGGACATCGTTTCCAACAATGGTTATCGCATTGTGGAGAAGCGAACGTTTGACTCTGTGCAGCAAAACCTTCTGGTTTCTCGATTTCGTTTTTCTCTGGATGAAGAATGGGTCGAAGTATTAATACAAGCTCTTTCTCTTGGCTGTCAAAGATTCCCTAAGCTAAAAGCTATAGGCCAAGCTATTCCTTTTGCATCCCCAATTATCAAAAAACTTTCGGAAAGGTATATCTCTTTTGACGAACATCAAATCAAAGCAGCTTTTGACACTTTGCAGAAATCCTTTGTTGGTAGGTTTGTCAAAGACATGAACTATGAAAACTTCCAAAAGCGGTTTATGGATGTTTCCCTATCCAGAGTTTTGGGCTATCCAAGACACATGAATCTTCTGGAAGGCAAGTCGTTTCTTCTGGAGTATGAAGATGGTATAGGGCTGGTCAAAATCGAAGTCTTAGACCCAGAGAGCATTTTGGCCTTGAGGGAAAAGGAATTGATCGAGCGAGCTTTTTATCTCAGCGACTATTATATCTTCCGTGACAGAGACCAGCCCCTTAGGGTGATAAGGCCAGGAGACACCTGGGTTGTGGATGCCAAAAATCTGGCAGGAATCCTTGATCCCAGGCTCAGGCATAAAACAGAAGGAGCTGTCCAGCTCAAACGACTCGCGGATGAAAAAGTGCAGGGAAAAGATTGTGCTGTCTTTGCCCTCCAGGAAGCCCTGATGAAAATGAGAGATACCAACCAAAGAGAAAACCTGGTAGGCGATGCTTCCTTTCATCAAGGAAAACTCCTTTATGATCTTTCTTTGCGCTACGTCATGCAAGCCCATCTGGAAGGCAAGCTCAACTACAGGTCTGTATCGCAGGATCATTTCTTCTTCCAGGCTAAGCTTCTAGGCGATCCGACCATAAAAGTACGCTATCAATGCACTTGCACGCCTAAATGATTTGTAACAGTAAATTTCTTTGGTATATATGGTTTAGCCATTTTTGGGGTAGATTATGAGTCAAGAAAATATGCCATCAGAGACTGTAATATTTTGTCCTAATTGCCAAAAGCTTTTGAGAACAAGCCCGCCTTATCAGAATGTTATCTGTTCTTCCTGTAAATGTCTGATACATTTCAAGCAGAACCAGAGCATGAAAATGTTGTGTTCTTGTGGGAAAAGGCTTATGATTCCTGTGAAATATATGGGAAAAGGAGGGAATTGTCCTAAGTGTGGGCAGAATATCTATGCTCCGCATTTTAGCATCCATTTTGATAAACCTGTCCCCAAAGAAATACCCCAGGAAAAACAAGAAAATGCAGAGATAATAGATTCTTTGCCTGATCCTGTGGATATGCCAACCTCTGGCTTTCCTGCCCGACAGGAGAAAGAATCTAGCTTACAAGAGCAAAAAGGAAATTTGGGTTCAGAAGCAATCGATTTTTTGCCTGATCCTGTGGATGTGATCTCGGCTCCTCCTGTATCCTATAATGCCGATAATTTTTATGATATCATTGGCTGAAAAACTATCACCAAGAATGAGAAGATTGATAGCGGATGCTGATTACATCAAAAAAACCTTTTCTGATTTCCCCTTAATTCGTTTGGTGGAAACTCAAGGCAATCCGCCTGATCTATATCGAATAGAATACAGGATTAAAGGACTCATGAAGAATAGCCAGAACAAAATTGTTGTACGAGATCAACATCTTTTGGAAATAAAGCTTACAAGAGACTATCCCCGTGAGCGACCTTTGTGTAAAATGCTAACGCCTATTTTTCATCCTAATATAGAACCATCTGTAATCTGCATCGGAGATCATTGGACAGCAGGGGAAAGGCTTGTTTCTCTTATTATAAGAATTGCAGAGATGATTGCTTACCAGTCTTACAATATAAAAAGCCCTTTAGATGGAGAAGCAGCTATGTGGGCGCATTTGAATGAAAAACATCTTCCTATAGACAATCGAGATATGAATCCACCTGAAAAAATTTGAATCAGCTAGCTATCTTAGCCCTGAAGGGGCGAAATATAATAGCCAGGGGCAATGCCCCTGGTTACTTGCAATTCATAGGAGCAGGGGCATCGAGGCGTTGGATTGTGCCTGGTTGGGCTTTGAGTATGCCGTTCATCAAGGTTTGCCAGGCGATTTGATGATGAAAACGAACCAGCGCATAGCGTTCGGCTATGTATTTCTCTCTTGTAGTCTCGTATTCTGGGTCGTATGATATGTGGGAATAACCATTGCATTCCAGACATAGGTTCAAAGCTTCGATGAAGAAG
>JABWCH010000393.1 GCA_013359215.1 Candidatus Brocadiia bacterium
ATGCTTGTTAAAATAGCTTTGGCATCAAAGAGAGAAGAAGAGAGATTCCTGGGCGGATGGTTCATAATATCTTTTTCTGCTTTCTCTGCTTCAAAGACAATCGAGCAAACAGGATCGATAATTAGCTCAAGAAAAACAATGTGTACAGGATACAAAGCTATAGGCCATTTCATAAGAACAGGGATCAAAGACATGCCTGCAATAGGGATATGAACCGAGGCAATATACATCATGGCTTTTTTAAGATTATCATAGATTCTTCTTCCCATAAAAACAGCCTTTACAATCGAGGTAAAGTCATCGTCCAGCAAAACCAGACTAGAGACTTCCCTTGCGACATCCGTGCCGCGTCCCCCCATTGCAATCCCAATATGGGCTGCTTTGAGTGCAGGGGCATCATTAACACCATCTCCTGTCATGGCAACAACTTCACCGTTTTGTTTTAATGCGCTTACTAGCTTAAGCTTCTGTTCTGGTACCATGCGAGCAAATACATTTCCTTTTTTTACTTTATCCTGAAGCTCTATATCACTCATTTTTTCCATTTCCGCGCCTGTGATGATATTGTCAGGGTATAGAAGCCCTATCTGGCTGGCAATGTTTGCAGCAGTTCCTGGATAGTCTCCTGTAATCATGATCGTGCGAACGCCTGCCTTGTAGCATTCTTCGATGGCTTTGGCAACACCTGGCCTTACTGGGTCGTGCAATCCCAATAGCCCTATGAATTCAAATTTAAAATCATGCTGGTTATCAGGAAGCTCTTTATGGCTAAATTCGGCTGCTGCAACAGCAATCACTCTTTTGCCCTGGGAGCTTAGGACATGGATATTTTGGATCATTTCCTGCGTTTGCTCCTGGCTAAAATGGCAAATATCGGCAATGGCTTCTGGTGCTCCTTTTGCCGCAATAATAAAATTTTCTTTGTCTTGGGATCTCCACACACGAGACATGGCGAGAAGATGCCTGGATAGAGGATATTCTCTAAGCAGTTCCCAATCTTTATGCAGGTGTTCTGTTTTAGCAAGGCTTCTTTCTCCCAGAATTTTCATTGCCTTTTCCATTGGGTCAAAAGGGTCTTGAGGAGATGCCAGTATGCTATATTCCAAAAGCTCATGGAATTCTTCTGGCAATTCTTCTAGCTCAGGAGAGATAGCCATAAAATTTCCCTGGACACAAAGATTGCTTACCGTCATCTGATTCATAGTCAATGTCCCTGTTTTATCAACGCAAAGAACAGTGGCAGATCCTAATGTTTCCACAGCAGGCACGCGCCTTGTCAAAACACGATGGCGAGAGATGCGCCATGCACCTAATGCTAAAAATATAGTTAAAACAACAGGAAATTCTTCTGGAAGCATTGCCATGGCAAGAGAAAGACCAGCTAAAAATCCTTGAAGCCAGTTTCCTCTGGTGCAGCCAAAAACGATCACAACAAGAACACAAAGCACTATCCCTAAAGAAGCAAAAAGCTGCACCAATTTTGCTGTTTCTTTTTGTAAAGGAGTTTTTTCCTCTTCGATGCTGTGCAAAGCCTTGCCTATTTTTCCAATTTCTGCATTTGCGCCTATGGCATGCGCCTGTGCAATTCCCTGGCCTTGTACGATCAGCGTGCCTGAATACACAAAAGGAAGATCATCTCCTCCAGGTTTGGGGACTGCTGTTTGATTTTCATGGCTTATTTTCCTGACAGGAACGGATTCCCCAGTCAAAAGAGATTCATCCACCAAAAGGTTGGTAGCAAAAAGCAAAAAAGCATCTGCTGGTACACGGTCACCTTCTGATAGCAGAAAAATATCACCCCGAACCACTTCCCGTCCTGGAATACGCTTTTTTTCTCCATCCCTGACAACTAAGGCACGAGGGCTGGACATATCTCGTAAGGCTTCTAGTGCTTTTTCTGTTTTACTTTCCTGGAAAAGCGTAATGCCCATTACAACAAAAACAAATCCCAAAAGCATAACCGCTTCCTGCGTTTCCCCTGAAAAAAAATACAAAAGCCCACATGCCAGAAGCAATAAAAACATAGGCTCTTGCACAACAGAAAAAGCAATGGATAAAATGCCCTTTTTTTGAGAAGAAGGCAATTCATTATAGCCTTCTTCCTTTAACAGAATTTTCACTTTTTCTTCGGACAGACCAAGAGAATAAATATCAGAAGGATGGCTCATAGAAAAATCCTAAAAAATAAATTGTTTGACAACAACAAAAGACAGGATTATATTGAAAAGAAATTTTTTGTGATAGAAAATTTTATAAAAATTTTTTCCCACTTTAAAATCTTAATTCCTTGCACTAAAGGGTACAGGAAATCTATTGAGAAAGGAAAAAAGGTGCCACTTCAAATTCAAGAATTAAAAAAATCCAATGAGTTTTTGAATATTTTAATCAATTCTATTACTTCGGCTGTTTTTTTAGTTGATAAGGAAATCAGAATACAAAACGTTAACAATTCCTTTTATACGCTTTTTCAGTCATCAGAAGCTTGCACTATTGGCGAAAGATGTGGCAATGCTATTGGCTGTGTTTATCCTAAAGAAGAAAAAAAAGAATGCGGAAAAACATCCCATTGTAATAAATGCGAGCTAAGAGAGTCACTATTAAAATCTTTCACAGAACAAATTCCCACATATCGTAAAAAACTGGCAAGAGAATTTTATATAGATGAAATAAAAAAAATAAAATATTTACAATTCTCTAATCTTTATATAAATTATAATAATGAAGAAATGATTTTGATTGTCGTCGATGATATTACCGAGTTAGAAATCCAAAAATTGACATTAGAAAAACAAAATGAGGAACTCAAGGCATTAGATAAGCAAAAAGATGAATTTTTAGGCATGGCAGCTCATGATTTACGCAGTCCTGTAGGTGTCATACAGATGTATACAGAATACCTTATAGAGGCATTAGAAAATCAAATCAATCAAGATGAGAAAAAAATTTTAAATACTATTCATAAATCTAGCGAATTTATTCTTAATCTAATGAATGATCTTCTGGATCTTACAAAGATAAAATCTGGCAGTTTGAATCTTGATCTGAAACAGCAAGATTATGTAGAAACTGTATTGAAAAATATTGAACTCAATAAGATTCTGGCTGCGAAAAAAAATATAACCATTTCCTTGCATCATTCGCAGAAAATCCCTCTTCTTTTTTTTGATCAAAATAAAATACAGCAGGTGCTGAATAACCTTATCAGCAATGCTATAAAATATTCTTATAATAATACTGAAATCACAATAGATGTGTATTGTGATGGAGATTCTATTCTGACGAAAATCAGCGACCAGGGACAAGGTATCCCATCATTTGATCTGTCTAAAATTTTCGAGCCTTTTCACAAAAGCAGCGTTAAGGCTACGGCAGGAGAAAAAAGCACAGGGTTGGGACTGGCAATTGTAAAAAAAATCATCGAAGGCCATAAGGGAAAAGTTGAAGTTATTAGTGAAGTGGGAAAGGGGACAACTTTTATATTTACTTTGCCTTTAGGAATCAAAATTTAATTTGCGGGCATGAACATTTGCAAATGTAAACGAATGTTAGGTATTTGTTCAAAAGTTTGAACAAATACCTAGGCTTCTGCATCCTATTGCAATTTCTATGCTACAAGTTCTGCTTTGTTGGCTTCATTGAGTGCTTTTTTGACTCTTCGGGCAAAATGGTTTATTTTATCTTGTTCATCGTATTTTTGTCTTTGGCTAATCCCAAAATCTTCTACAACCACTTTTGTATAGCCTTCAATGACTTGTTTGGTAATCTTGACACCTTCTTTTACATCTTCTATTTGCTTTACACTGGGCTGGATGCTTTCGTATTCAATG
The DNA here is from genome assembly GCA_013359215.1 of Candidatus Brocadiia bacterium. GTDB lineage: Bacteria > Planctomycetota > Uabimicrobiia > Uabimicrobiales > JABWCH01 > JABWCH01. Next base: position 3,828 of record JABWCH010000393.1, read on the forward strand.
TATCCTTGCATTTTTTTCACTTCTTTTCCTAAATCGGCAACAGGCTTACATTGTACGATTTTTTGCATATTGGGGATGATCGATTCTTTAAGAATCAAAAGTTCTGCAATAGAAACCTTACGAATCTGTCCATCAAAATCTTCTAATTCCACCTCTACTCTGGCATTGGTTTTAGAAATTCGTATTGCCAGATTTTTGTCTTCCTGCATAAGATTATGCAAAGATTGAAGGCATTCCTCTATTGTGTATTCTCTATAATTCGCTTCCTTCAATGCTACTTCTTTTTTTTCTGTATCCAGAAGATAGACTTTTCTATTGCATCCAGAGACTTCTAAACGGTTTGTCCACAAAGAGATTTCTTCTTGTATTTCTTTCCTACGAGTAAAGGCATCGCTTAAGTTCATATAAACCTCATAATAATAGATAGGCAGAGAAAGGATGGCTATGATCCTTTTTTTATTAAAAAACAGACATTAAAAAGTAAAATTTCATTAGAAAAGTTTAAAAAAACTAAATTTTATAATTTTTACATATCCACTTTCAAGATGGGGCATACAGTTATAATTGTATAAATTTTTTTGTTTTACAATAGCCTGTTTCTCTCTCCTATTTTCATTGTTGATGATAATCCTAATAGTATCTGTTTATAGCATTTTTGTCAAATGTTTTTTTATAACATCACCCAACTTGCTAGTTGTAAATTTTGTTGAAAACAAAAAATAAAGAATTATACTCCTATCAAAAACAAATATGATTAGGAGCAATAAAAATGAAAACAG
>JABWCH010000394.1 GCA_013359215.1 Candidatus Brocadiia bacterium
GAGATGCTGGTATTAATCACGAATAAGACGAATATACAAATTACGCGAATGAAATTTCTATAAAAACTATTCGTGCCATTCGACCATTCGTCTTATTCGCGATAAAAATCTTTGCTTTTTCTGCAAAAATCTAATTGCACAGGATCATTTTGACTATTACAGAATATTGAATATTGCTCTAAGTTTTACAAATTACGCCACTGGAAAAGCCTTTAGTCTTTGGTCTGAAAGGCATATAGAAGAGAAGAGTGTAAAGAAAGGGCGCACCGCAGAGACACAGAGAACGCAGAGAAGAAAAAAATAACTATATAATTCCTCTGCGACCTCTGAGCCTCTGCGGTTAATTATTTTTTATCAATATGTTGCAATAGGTACAAAAACTTTTGAACAAATACCTAGTTATAAAACGGGTAAGCCTGGGATATTGACTCGAATTTTATATAATGCTGTGCGTGCTGTAATGTAAAGAGAACAATAGTCTGGGTCGCCCCATGCGCAGTTGGCTGGTTGTTCGTGGGTGCGTATTATACCAAGAACCTTGCTTTCGGGTGTGACTACCCAAATTCCGCCAGGGCCTGTGCAATATATGTTTCCGTTTACATCGACTTTCATACCATCTGGATTACCACGGTCTGGGATGTTCATATCTACAAAAATCTTACCGTCTTTCAGGCTTCCATCAGAATCCACGCGAAATACCCGAATATGCTTGCGAGAAGAATCGTCGATATAAAGCTTTGTTTCATCAGGGGAAAAAGCAAGACCATTAGGACGGTCGAAATCTTCTGCTACCATTTGGAGTTCTTTTCCTCCTGGGGCTATTCTGTATACCCCCTGCTTTTCTTGCTCTTGCTCTTTTTCCTTTATGCCATAAGGTGGGTCAGTAAAATAGATTGCGCCATCTTTTTTTACGACAATATCATTGGGACTGTTGAGTTTTTTATTCTTAAAAGAGGCCGCTAATGATTTTACCTGGCCGTTAGCATCTGTTCTGCTGACTCTGCGGTTTTCATGCTCACAAGCCAAAAGCATTCCATCTCTATCTCTTGTAAGGCCATTCGATTTCCCACTGGGGGAACGGAAAACGCTGATTCCAACGCCAGGGATATAGCGATATATTTTGCTTGCAGGAATATCGCTAAAAAGCAAATAGCCTTGATCCGCAAGCCATACAGGCCCTTCTGTAAAGATAAAGCTGCTTGCAAGGCATTCTATGCCTGCATCCAGACAAACCAGTTTACCAAAATAAGAATCTCTGGAATCCCATCTTCCCTTTTTGATATACCGTACATAATACTTTCTCAAACATTTTTTTATCATAATTTTTATTGGATAGCATTGCAAAAAAAAAAGTTTTAGGCTACAATAAAGAACACAATATTGTTGGCTAATTCCCATCGATTAATTATTTAGAAAGGATAAATATGACTACGACTCTTTTTAAGGGAAGCCTGGTACACCTTGCTGGTAAAGAAGTAAAGGTCGGGCAGGATGCACCCGAAGTTGTTTTAGTTGGTAAAGACTTATCTCCTGTGAATGTCGGCGGTAAAAAAAATGTTGTGCAGCTTTTAGTGGCAGTGCCTTCTTTGGATACAGGCGTATGCGCTCTGGAAACTAGAAAATTCCACGAAAAAGCAGCATCACTCGCAGGTGTCAACATTACCATCATTTCTATGGATTTGCCCTTTGCAGCAGGCCGTTTTTGCACTACAGAAAAGATTGAAAAACTTACCTTTGCCTCTGATTTCCGCAATAGGGATTTTGCAAATAGCTACGGTGTGCTGATGGCTGATGGCCCACTCCAAGGGCTTACCTGCCGAGCTGTTTTTATTGTTGATAAGCAAGGAAAAATTGCCTATAAGGAAATTGTTCCAGAGGTGACCCAAGAACCAGACTATGCGAAATGCCTGGCTGCCCTTAAAAATATACAATAACCCTAATTGCTAGTTAAATTTTTTTTCGAAATCAAAAAGATATTAATCGCGAATGAGACGAATATACAAATTACGCGAATGAAATTTTTCTAAAAGCTATTCGTGCTATTCGACCATTCGTCTTATTCGTGATAAAAATCTTTACTTTTTTATATAAAAATTTTCCCCCAAAACCACTATAAGGAATATTTTTCTTTTAATTCATTCAAATATTCTCTTGTTTCCTGGTCTCCAATGGTAAGGTTGGGATTGGGTTCTATTATGAGGAGTTCCAGGAAAAGTTTTTCGCATTCTTCTTTCCTTCCTGCTTTGTAGAAGCAAGCGGCAAGGCGTAGATAGCATTCTTGTCGCAGGCTCTCTTTTTCTAAGCCCCATTGCATGGCATTTTGGTATTCATGCATAGCATCTAAAACCTGCCCTTTGCCAAAAAAGGCTTCGTTTGCTTTGCAGAAAGCATCAAATCCCGCGTTGGAGCAAGAACGCAAGAAATCTTTCATATAAATAAGCTTTTTGAGTATGTTGGTATCTCTGCCTTGCCTCCATCTTATGCTTTCCCACTCTACAGGGAAAGCTATGCTTTTGTCTTCTTTGTATTCATAAGCTTTTGTCCCATAAAATTTTGCATTGGACATATTGCTAAGTAAATAATTGCTTCCCCCTGCAATCAAAGCTACGGTCATCAGCTTATGCTTTTGTATCTGGGTTTTAGGGAAATAGGAGTCTACGAATTTTTCTGCTCTAGGCTTGAGTGTCTCATAGTTTTTTTCTATTTCTACTGCCTTTTGGTAGATATTTTCATATTCAAGCTCAAAAGAAGAATCTTCTATGCTTTCCAAAGGCTGCTCTTTGGTACTGATTTCCTGGGTTAAAGGCTGTTCTTGTGTTTTTTTGGAACTTTTGCATCCTGTTAGCAGAAAAGGAAGCAAAAGAAGAAAAAGTATTTTTACGGCGTATTGGTTTGTTGCCATGTTCCTTCACTCCTGTTGATCTGGATGATGATGTTTTCGTTTTTGTCAAAGGTAATCTGGGCTTCGCTTGTTACGCTAGAGCCTTTTTTCACAGTCTCTCTTTCGAGTATCACTTTGCTGAAGGTCATTTCCATTCCATAGATCCCTGGTTTGATCTGCACTTCGGCTGTATTGTTTTTATTCAGAAGAATCTCCTGCCCATCGATTTTCATTTTAAGATCTGTGTCAACATACATAACCTTAATAAGGTATTTCTGTGGCATAACTATAGGGCTTGGCGTGCCAGGGGAATTGACCTGAGTGACTGGCACGAGTTCGGTCTTTGTGTTGTCTGGCTGAAGTACCTGGGGTGGCTCTGTATTTTTTACCACAGGCACAGGCTCATTTTTGATGACCTGCAAGGGTTCGCTATTTTTTCTGACAGGCTCATTCTTCTGAGAATTGGCCGAGCTTGTAGAGAAAAATCTTTGGTTTTCAGGCTGGTTCAAAAACCATATAGCCAGAGGGACAAGGGCAAGCAGCAATAAAAGCCAGTAAGCCTTGGAAGAAGAGGATGAACTTTCAGAACTGGCGATTTCTTCGCCTTCGTCAAATTCCAAAATAGCCTTCCCTTGCTCTGATGCAGACTCTTCTACCTTGATTTCCTCCAAAGCCTCTTTCCATTTCAAAGGGTCGGGGCAATCATCGTAGGATGTGGAATTCCATGTTTGCCTGAAAAGATCATGCAGGCTTTCTGAAATTCTGCCCAAAGATTCTGAAACCTTAAGAAAAAAGGGATGCTGTGTGTTTCCAAACATTTCCTGGGAATACATTGCCCCATCATAAAACGAAGGGGATTCCTGGTTCATCAGCAAAAATTCGCTAATGAGTATAGCCAGGGCAAAGCGGTCGCCTTTTCTGTTCCAGGATTTACGGGAATCCCACTTATTTTGATCTCCTAGCCACTGAGGCATATAGCCTTGCGATCCAGCAGGAGTATTCTTGAAATAGTATAAAGTTCCATGAAAGAGACTATCCCAGTCAATCAGATAAACGATATTCTCTTGTAAATCCAGCAAAACACTTTCGTGGGAAAGATCTCTGTGTGCGCATCCTTCTTGCTCCATTTCCACAACAGCCTCTGCCAGGCTGCGAGCAAAAGATACCCTCTTGGACATGGAAAGATCTAACGCACCAGACCGAATTTCTTTAGAAACATTTTGCCATGAAGTGCCAGGCATTTTGGGCATTAAAATTGTTCCATCCAGCCATTTGCTCAATTCTCCTGAGCTGTAGATGCCTTCGCCTGGTTTTATATCTTCAGGAGTAAGCACGATTCTCTTAGAAGCCGCCTGGAAGCATATACTTTTAGGCACGAGACTGCGGACAGAGACAACGTAAGATCGTTCAGGCTGCATCTCTGAAGTGAATTTTTTCAATATCCACTCCCTTTTGTTGCTAGGCTGGACAAGATGGAAGGCTCTGCCTTGTTTGCCTTCTTCATAATAAGCTAAATTTTTAAATCGTGGGTGCTGTTTAGGAACAAGCTTTACCCCACGGATGAGAGCAGGTAAACCAGATTGTAGCCAAACATTTGCTATTTCCAATGGAGTCTCCTTTTCAATAATCAAGGAATTGATGCGTATTTTTCATGGTCAAAAGGACTCATCCCATAAAGGCTTTCCATCAAAATGGCATTTTTCTATTTCTTCTCCATCAAAATGGCATTTTTCTATTTCTTCTTTGCTAAACCCCAGAATATGCAGGATAGTCGGCGCAATATCATAAAGAGAAGGATCTTTATGCGTTACCTTACGATTGCAAAAAAGAACCCCTGGAATAAGGCAGGGATCCATCAGGTGGTCGCCTGACCATTTTCTTAGGTTGTCTTCCAGCAAAATTTCAGGAACAGCCCCTAATGCACTCTGCCAGGATGATCTATACCCTTTGCCAAAGCCTAAATAAAGATCAGGGGCTTCTTTTTGGAAATTCCCCTGGAATATTTCTTTACCATCATAAACAGTATTGACTATTTTACTATTTTTTGTTTCATCATACCAGCTTAAGAGCTTTTCTGCAATTTCCTTTTTTAATTTTTCGCTATCTTCTCCAGGAGAAACGATTCCTCCTTTTTCTCTGCCCTTTTGGTTTAGATAGATTGCGCCAAAGCCTATGCTGTAAGCTTTTGTCTTGCTCCAGTCGATGTCTTTTAAAAGTTCTTTTCCATAGTTGCTATAAGGATTAGACAAAGATAGATAGCCGTTTTTTCTTAGCCAGGTATTGACATGGACAGCGCGTCGAAAAGTATCGAATCCGTGATCCGATAGAACAATCAATGTATCGTCTTTTTGAATTTTTTGCAAAACATCACCCAGAATGGCATCCATTTTTTGATACCAATGGTCTATAAGGTTTTTATACTTTTCTGGAGCATCTTTTTCATACAGAGGATGCTCTGCATCTCTGTAACGCCAGAACATATGCTGGACTATATCAGAATCTTCAAAATAGCAAAAGAGAATACCAGATCGCAGTTTGCGTAATTCCAGATCCAGCATCCTTTTCCTTTCCTCATGGACTTCATGGAGTTGCTCTAAAAACAAATCTTCGCTGACTCTCTTTTCGTTCATGGCCCATGTATCCAGAGGCATGCCCTGTGTGCTAAACAAGCCTAAGGCTTCCGCTAATTCCGTGCTATAAGATGCAGGGTAAGAAATATCATAAAGCGGGGATCTGGGATCGAACTGGATAGGGCTGATATACAACTGGAAATGAGGCTCTGTTTCCACCAGCAAAAACCGAAAAATGCCATGAGCCTTTTTCCAAAACCCTAAGTCAAAAGATACCTCTTGCCATCCACTCCATTTTCCTTTTTGCAAGGTAAATTGCTTTTGCTGGAATTCTATTTTGGCTAAGTCTGGCTTTTCGAGAACAACCTTGACTGGAACTTTGGCATGCTCTGCTTTTCCTTGCCAGTTCCCTATCCTGGGGCCTAGAAGATGGAGTACCATGAGAGGAGATTTTTTGATAAAAAACACCTTGCCGCCAATATCCTGGGCTGCATCGCCAGGTTCGCTGGTATAGAATGTAAATGTTCCTTGTGTTCCTAGAATATCAGGGACTCCCATGCCAGAAAGCATCTTGCCCGTTACCTGCGATGGCGGAAATGTAAGAGGGCAGGAGAGAAGCACAATCGGTACATGCTTTTGGGATGTATATTCCCAAAAGCATTTGCTTTGGATCACCTTGCGAGGCTTTCCGTTATGGAAATTCATTAAAGATAAATCCAGGCTATAGTTCAAGGGGTTTCTTTTGATAAAATCATACACTCCATGCTTTCCAGGATTTTGTCCTGTAGCAAAAGAAGCCCAGGCAACAGGAGACTGGGGAGGATTGGTCGTCTGCAAAGGAGAATAGCTGCCCTCTTCTTTTAAACGAGAAAAATGAGGCAATTTTCCTTCCTTCATTCCTCTTTCCAGTACCTCAGGGCTAAGCCCATCAAAACCTAAAACAACAATTCTATGGGCAAAGTTCGACTCTTTTTTTAGCATCATTTTTCCTACAATCCCTAGAAAAATAAAAAAAAGCAACAGCAACAGAACTGTTTTTTTGTGTGCTTTAATCCACATACCTGCCTTGCGCAAAAAGAGAAGACTGGCTGTAAAAATGACAACTGCTATGCCCGCAACCCAGGAAAATAAAGAAAAAAAGACAAAGCCTGTTCCAGGATCAATATATCCGAAAACCATAAAGTCTCCTCTCGGAAAAAAAGTGGTTTTTAAACGACATACATGTTAAGTTATAAGTATCTTAAAAAAAATAGCTTGTATTAACCGAAAAAGCAAGCGAGTTTTATCTGAAGCGATCGCTCCGTGTAAGCCTTCTTTCAGG
>JABWCH010000043.1 GCA_013359215.1 Candidatus Brocadiia bacterium
GTAGCTACGGCTACACTTGCGGCAATTTTGTCACTTTCTCCTCGCTCTCCGAGTGCCTCAAAATTTTCGCCTAAAATTATTTTTCGGATAGGCTCTTAACACTATATGGGCAACGCAATTTTTTTCTTGATTTCTACCCTAAGTTTGCTAAAATTTCTTCCATATTGAGCATCTCTATTTCACACCAACCATTCTTATCTAAACTCAATTTTTAAACAGGTCTCAACATAATTTTGTTTTCATGGAAAATGTTTTTTTGTCAACATTTAGGGGCATTTTGTTATTTATGCAAACCTATATTGAAATCGAAGGTGCAAGAGAACATAATTTAAAAAATGTTCATTTAAAAGTCCCACACTATGCTTTGACAGTTTTTACAGGCATATCTGGCTCAGGCAAGAGTTCTCTTGCTTATGATACCTTATACAAAGAAGGGCAAAGACGTTTCATTGAATCGCTTTCGCCTTATGCCAGACAGTTTTTGGGGCAAATGGAAAAGCCCAAAGTAGATAGGATTGAAGGGCTTTCTCCTGCTGTTTGCATTGATCAGAAAAGAAGAGGGTTTAGTTCGCGTTCTACTGTGGGGACGATTACGGAAATCTATGACCATCTTAGGTTGCTTTTTTCGAGACTGGGGACACCCTATTGTCCTTCTTGCCATATAGAGGTCGTCACCCAAAGCATAGACCAGATTACTTCTGTGGTTTTGCAGGACTATAGAGGAGAGCAGGCTTTGATTTTAGCCCCTATGATTGTAGAGCGTAAGGGCGAGTACCGCAAAGAGCTTGCTGAATGGAAAAGCGATGGTTTTGTTCGCGTTCGCGTGGATGGAAAGGTTTACAGGCTGGATGAAGAAATCCCTATGCAGCGTTATAGCAAGCACTCTCTGGAGCTGGTAATCGATAGAATTGTACTAGATCCTATGAACAAAGGGCGAATCACAGAGAGCATTGACCATGCTTTGCAGTGCGCTCAGGGGAAAGTCGCGATTGCATTGGATTCTGGAGTATATCGCATCTTTTCTAAGGAAAGGGCATGCCCTCAGTGCGGCTTTAGCATTCCTGAGTTAGAGCCTCGCCTGTTTTCCTTTAACAACGACCAAGGTGCATGCTCTCTTTGCCAGGGAAGAGGCGTGGAAGAAAGGTTTGATCCTGAGTTGATTGTGCCAGATCCAGGGCTTTCCATTTCTCATGGAGCATTGGAGTGCATCAAAAAAGATGGGCAGTTGATTTTTTCCAGCTATGGCCTGGATCATATTGAAGGCATGGCTCTTTATTATGGAATTTCCTTGGATTTGCCCTGGAAAGAAACGCCTGAAAACTTCCGCAATGCTGTGCTTTGGGGAACACAAGACTATCCTCCTTTGGAAAACAAGAAGAGTAAAAAAGATTTCCCTGTTTTTCCTGGATTGATTCCCCTGATGGATAAAGTATATTCCCAATATAATTTGCCGCAATATAAACGCTTTATGCAAATTTCCATTTGCAAGGAATGCAATGGCATGAGGCTTAAGAAAGAAAGCTTGCATGTCTTGTTCAGGGGCAAAAATATAGCAGAACTTTCTGCTCTGACAACGCAGGAACTCCATTCTTTTTTCCAGGCTCTTAGCTTGAAAGAAGAGGAAAGATTGATTGGCAAGGAAATTTTCAAGGAAATCGAAGCACGCCTGCGTTTTTTGATCCATGTGGGGCTTCCTTATCTTACGCTGGAAAGAAGAGCCAATACTCTCGCTGGCGGCGAAATGCAGAGAATTCGCCTTGCCAGGCAACTCGGCGCGAATCTGCAAGGCGTATTGTATATCTTAGATGAACCCTCGATTGGTTTGCATCCCAGGGACAACGCCCGTCTTTTGAAAGCATTGGGTGATTTACGCGACAGCGGGAATACAGTTGTTGTCATTGAGCATGATGAAGAAACCATGCGTGCTGCGGATTTAATTGTAGACATTGGCCCAGGAGCAGGTTCTCATGGCGGCGAAGTTGTGGTGCAAGGAGATCTGGATGCCATCCAGAAAAGCCAGCTTTCTCCCACAGGACGCTATCTTTCTTTCAAAGAAGAAATTCCTTTGCCATCATCCAGAAGAAAGCCGTCCCAGGGATGGATTAAGCTTTCAGGCATATCTGCTAACAATCTCAAGAACATAGATGTAGAAATCCCTCTTGGTATTTTTGCTGTTGTGACAGGCGTTTCGGGAAGCGGGAAATCTACCCTTGTGGACGATGTCCTCCACAAAGCCCTTGCCAGAGAATTGCATAATAGCGGCGAAATTCCTGGTAAATACAGCCAGATACTCGGCATAGAAAATCTGGACAAAGTCATAGAAGTGGATCAATCGCCGATTGGCAGAACGCCTAGAAGCAACCCTGTAACATATATTAAAGTCTTTGATGAAATCCGCAACCTTTTTGCCCTTTTGCCTGAAGCCAAAGTAAGAGGCTACACGCCTGGCCGATTCTCTTTCAATGTTTCAGGAGGCCGCTGCGAACATTGCCAGGGGGCTGGCTATAAGGAAATCGAGATGCAATTTCTTGCCAATGTCCTGATCCCTTGTGAAGAATGCAATGAAAGGCGTTTTAACCGTGAAACACTGGAAATCGAGTATAAAGGCAAAAATATCTTCGATATTCTGGATATGACTGTTGCCGAAGCTTGTGAATTCTTTACCAACCATCCCAAGATTTCGCCTGTTCTGGAAACCCTTCTGGATGTTGGCATGGGCTATATTAAACTAGGGCAGCCTTCTCCCACCCTGTCTGGGGGCGAAGCCCAAAGGATTAAGCTTGTGAGAGAACTCAGGCGCAGGGACACGGGAAAGACTTTGTATATTTTAGATGAGCCAACCACAGGGCTTCATTTTGCGGACATCAAAAAGCTTCTTTACGCTCTGAATAAGCTTGTTGCCAAAGGAAACAGCGTCCTTGTCATCGAGCATAACCTGGATGTCATCAAGGTGGCTGATTGGATTATCGATTTAGGGCCAGAAGGAGGCGAAGGCGGCGGTCGTATTGTCGCAACAGGAACACCAGAAATGATTATGGCCTGCCCTGAATCCTATACAGGAATTGCCTTAAAAAGCTATATCAACCACACAATAGCCCAATATTCCAGGCAGAAGAACCAAAAGGCTCAAAGCAGGGATATGATGATTTATGGTGCAACAAAACACAATCTAAAGAATATCACCGTGCGCATTCCTAAAGAAAAAATGACTGTGGTTACAGGCGTTTCTGGAAGTGGCAAGTCTTCTCTTGTTTTTGATACTTTGTTTGCAGAAGGGCAAAGAGCCTTTTTGGAATCCCTTTCAACATACGCGCGGCGGTTTTTGGGCAGACTTGATCATGGTGATGTGGAAAGCGTAGAAGGTCTTGCGCCTGCCATAGCCATTGACCAAAAAAGCATTTCCGCCAATCCAAGATCTACTGTAGCCACAATGACGGAAATCTATGATTATTTACGCATTCTTTATGCTAGAGCAGGGACAGCCCATTGCCCTGAATGCGACCGTCCTCTAAAGGCTTATACTCCTACATCTGCCTCTTTAGAGATTATTTCTAATCCCGATAAAGGATATGGATTGGTTTTAGCTCCTTTGTATTTCCCTGGGTCGAAAAAGTTCTTCACTCTGGATTCCCCTGCTGCTCTTAGAGAGTATGCTATTCATCTTCTTTCTAAGGGATTTACCCGCATACTCATAGGAGGAGAACAGCATCGTCTCGATGAATTGCCCAAAGACTTGAGCAAGCGAGTCCCTATCCATTTGGTCATCGACCGACTGCAAAATCTGGAAGCCAATGCCACAAGAATGGCAGAAGCCATGGAAAATGCTTTTTCTGTAGGCCACAAGGTCGCCTTTTTCTATCTGGAAAGCAAAAATATGCTGAAATCCTTTTGCACGCTTCCTGCTTGTGTGGAATGCGATTATTACCAGGAAGAAGAATTGCATCCGAGAATGTTTTCCTTTAACCATTACCAGGGTGCTTGCCCTAAATGCGATGGTCTTGGAACACTAGCAGAATATGATTGCCCTGAATGCGAAGGTGCTAGATTAAAACAGAAATATTTGTATATCAAGATCCAAGGGCTTTCCATCAGCGATTTTTGCAAACTCAAAGTCGATGAATCCCTGGAATTCCTGGAGAACCTACAGCTTGATAAAAACCGTGCTGTGATAGCCCAGGATGTTGTCAAAGAAATCAAAAATCGCCTCCATTTTCTCTCGGATGTAGGTCTTCAGTACCTGAGCCTGGAAAGAAGAGGCAACACTTTGTCTGGTGGAGAGGCACAGAGAATCAGGCTTGCTACACAAATTGGAAACCGCCTTGTTGGTGTGCTTTATGTGCTGGATGAACCTACCGTTGGTTTGCACCAGAGAGATACAGAAAGGCTTTTGACAACTTTGCGCAGCCTTGTAGACAATGGCAATACGGTTGTGATGGTTGAGCATGATCCCCAGTGCATCCAAAGTGCAGACCATATTTTGGAAATGGGGCCAGGCGCAGGGTCGCAGGGAGGCAAGATCGTAGTGGAAGGCACTATCGATGATGTAAAAAATTGCAAGCTTTCCCCCACAGGCATGTATCTTGCCAAAAAGAGAAAAATCAAGACACGAGTCGCTTTGCCAACATCCCAGAAGCATTTGAGAATTGAAAAAGCCTGCTTGCACAATCTAAAAGAAATCAGCGTTTCCTTTCCCTTGGAAAGACTCACAGTGGTGACAGGCGTATCTGGAAGTGGAAAATCTTCTTTGGTTGTGGATATTCTTCAGAATGCTCTTACTTCGCAGCAAAGTGCTTTTGCTAAAGACATTATCCAGGGAACACCCAAGGATGGCTTTGATAGAATCACAGGATTACGCCATCTGTCCAGGCTTGTGGTTGTGGATCAAACACCTCTTTCTCGTACCCCCAGATCCAACCCAGCAACCTATTGCGACATCTTTACTCCTATCCGCAACCTTTTTGCCTCCATGCCAGGAGCTAAGGCAAGAGGTTTCAACGCTGGCCGATTTTCCTTTAACCATCCTGATGGAAGATGTGAAGTTTGCGAAGGAAGAGGGCTTGTGCAGATCGAAATGCACTTTCTCTCTGATGTTTGGGTTACTTGTAAAGCTTGCCAGGGGAAACGCTATCTGGAAGAAACGCTGGCTGTCCATTACAAAGGAAAAAACATTGCTCAGGTTTTGGATCTGGACATCAATGAAGCCATAGAATTTTTCCAGGCGCAAAATGCCATCATGAAAAGGCTTCGCATACTCCAGGATATTGGCCTTGGTTATCTAAAGCTAGGGCAGGCCACCAGCACTCTTTCAGGCGGTGAAGCGCAGAGACTCAAGCTTGCCGCCGAACTCAGCTCTCCTGGTCAGGGCCAAACCCTCTACATCATGGATGAGCCAACGACAGGACTCCACGCTTCTGATGTCCAAACTCTTCTTTCTGTATTAGACAAGCTTGTCAACGCAGGAAACAGCGTGGTAGTGATAGAGCATAACCTGGATGTTATTTCCAGCGCAGACTGGGTAATTGACCTAGGCCCAGAAGGAGGCGAAGAAGGCGGTACTGTAGTCTACACAGGCGATCCCAAAGGCATGCTAAAAAACAAACAAAGCCATACAGGAAAAAGCATGCAAAAATTCTTCTCCAGGTAATCCTAGCATCTTGTTCGCGTAACTAAGAGCCTATCCGAAAAATAATTTTAGGCGAAAATTTTGAGGCACTCGGATAGCTTTGTCGAAAGTGACAAAGCTATCCGAGATGCATCGAAATTTGCAGCCAAAAGGATTTTTCGGATAGGCTCTAAATAAATAAAAAAATATTGTAGATTATTGTTAATAAATATGCTAAATTCTAAAGATATTTTATGAAAGGTAAATTCATGAAGAAACAATCAATAAATGCAAAAGATAAAATTAAAAGGAACACATTATCCAGTATTCGTGTGCAAACGCGTAGATATGCAAATGTTAATGCCATCGTACAAAAGAGGCAAAAATCTTCAGAAAAGATAGAAAAAACCGAAAATACGTAAATATAGCATTCACAGAAGTTTCCGTATTGATATAACTTTTTCTGAAATAATGACTTCTTGATACTATAGGGGTTGCATATACCAGCCCATAGGCTGGTATATATACGCCTTTCAGGCCAAAGATTAAAGGCTTTTCAACTGGCACAAGTCGCTTATTTTTGTATTTTTTTTACTTTTTTCTTGCGGTTTTGGCTTATTTTTAGAATTTCGTCTACAAGAGCTTTTATATGTTTTGCACCTGTGCAGCTCCGATTGTATTGAAAAATAGGCATTCCTGCTGCCGTGGATTGGGCGATTTTTGTGTTATAGGCAATCATGGTTTCGCAAAGGTAGTCAGCATAGTTTTTTTCTAAAGCACCTCGGCTTTGTCTGGACATGACCTCATTGGACCTGTATTGGTTGATAAAAACATAGATATTGTCTAACAACCCACCTCGGAATTCAGTATAAAGGCTAAAAGCAGATTCCATCCTCGCCAGCTCTTCGAAAAGAAGCCCCAATCCATCAAAAGAGAAAAAATCAGGCAATACAGGGATAAGCAAATCAGTAGCGCATAGAATCGCGTTTTTGTTCAATAAAGTTATGTTGGGTAGGGAATCAATCACTATTATTTTATAGTCTTTCAGCTTAATTTTGTTCAAAGCAGATGTTAGCAAGAATTCTTTCATTTCTTTGTTGGGCAGACGGTTTTCAATAACAGAAAGCTTGATATTCGCTGGAATAATATCCAAAGTAGGCATTTTTGTATGAGCTATCACTTCATTGATGTCTTTATTGTCAATCAATACTTCATATATTGAATTTGTGTCTCTCTTTGCTTCAAATCCCAGGCATTTTGTCATGTGCTGTTGTGCATCCAGATCGATTGCTAATGTCTCTATTCCTAATTCAGCAACAGCATAAGCATAGGATGCAGATATAGTACTTTTCCCTGTCCCCCCCTTAAAATTCAGAAAAAGCTGAGTTCTGCGTTTATCGATAATAGGAGGCATGCCTAGAATTTCACGGTAGACAACAATGTCTTCTACTGTATAAAAACGATGCTCTATCTTGCCTCTTTGCACTCTCTTGGCAGCAGGCACTTTTCCTTCTAGCTCTAGCTTCAAAAGATGATTTTTCGATATGCCTACGATTTTCGCGAATTCTTTTGTGGAATAGGTTTTGACATTCATATTGGTTTCCTGAATCAAAAGAAGATAAAGTATATTTTTATAAAAATAATTATTTCTATTAGCATATATAAAGAATTTTTATGGGATAAAAAAAATATCTCTATTAGAATAAATAACAAAAGTATGTTTTTTTATTTTATAAAACAAATAATATACTTTTTATTTTGTAAAGTCAATCTTTATATTTATATTTTTATAAAAATTTTGCACAATAAATCATCAGGGCATTATTCCTTGGCGACTCAAAAAATTTTATTCTAGTACTAAGCCTGGCCTCTTTAATGTGACATTGCCAAGTTAATTCTTATCGCTATGTAAGTTTTGTTTGACTTAAGAAATGCTATTTGCTAAACTATCTTAAAAGATAAGGATGCAGACTATTTTTGTACTGTTTTATGCCAGGTCTTTTGGTAAATCAATCGTTATGCAAGCCTGGTTAAAAGAATTTCCATTTCGCAGTTACAATTTCTCATAGAGAAAGACGAAATATGGTTATTGAACCAGGAATGCAGTATTATAGAAGAGAAATTTTTTGTTGGAAGGAAAGAGCATGAAGCGAAGTTTGCTATTGTTTTTTTGCTTGGTTTGGATGATTTCTTCTAGTCCCTTTTCTGTTCTTCAGGCACAAGAAGAAATCAATCTGAATTTCATCAATACAGAGCTTGAGCTTTTCATAACTTATGTTGCCAAAAAAACAAATAAAAGAATCCTTTATGATTCTACTATAAAGGGAAGAAAGATTTTTTTGGTTTCAGCAACCTCTGTTTCAGAACAAGACCTTTATAAGATTTTTCTTTCTGTTATGGAGTACAATGGCTATATCCTGGAAACCACAGGCGCAAACAATTCTGAAATCATCAAGGTAAAAAGGAATATCCAAGGGCCTTGGACGCAGACTCGCACTTTATATACAGAAAAAGAGCTAGAAAGTATCAAAGAAGAAGATCAATTCATCACCATGGTCATCAAATTAGACTATATTTCTTCCAGGGAAGTGCAGACGACTTTAAGGGCTTTGCGTATTGTAAACCCACAAGGCGGTAACCTGGCAGGAATAGAAGGATCTAATACCATTCTTATTACAGATTTTGCTCCTAATGTCAAAAGAATCTATGATGTGATTAAGCTAATGGATCAGCAAGGCCCAGAGCAGCAGTTTAAAGTAATAAAGCTCAAATATGCTTCAGCAGACGATGTTGTCGAAAAGTTGACCGAGTTTGTCAGCAAAGACAGACCAGCCGCGGCAACAGGAATGGGGCCTGACTTAGAACAAATCAAAATTTCTCCTGACCGCAGACTGAATGCTGTGATCGTGCAAGCTTACCAGGAAAAGATGAAAAGGATGATTTCTCTCATAGAAGAGCTAGACCAGGAGCTATTAAGCGAGCCTAGCAATATCCATTATATTCGCCTGAAACATGCGGATGCTACAAAGTTGCAAGAAACTTTATCCAAGCTTCTTGAAGGCGGCGGTCTGACCAAAAGAGCCTTGGGAAGCACAGGCAAAGTTGCGTCTACTACAGGAAGCACAAGTGGGGCAAAAGAAGTGGTGACTTCCATCCAGGCTGAACCTCAGACAAACTCTTTAATCGTGAAAGCCGAAAATTACGAATGGAAAGAAATCGAGGGGATCATCAAACAGGTTGATATAAGAAGGCCACAGGTTTTAATTGAGAGTGCGTTGATTGAAATTAGTCCAGAGGATGTTTTTGGTTTAGGCTTGGAACTCTTTTGGGCTGAATCGCCCAATGATGATGGCGTAACCTTTGGCGGTGGAAGCGATTTTGGCTTCTCCAATCTTGTCACAGTGAACCAGGATGGTAGTGCCAAGACCATCAATGACAAAACAACATCCATAGATAAAACAGTGGAGAGAATAGGTAAAATTCCCGTACCCAAACGATCCGACATAGACAGAGGCATAACTGCATTCATGAACTACAAGGATGTATTTACCATGCCTATGCTGCTCAAAGCGATCAAAAAAGATGGGGATTTTAAGATTCTTTCTATTCCAAGCATTTTGACAAACGATCATGAGAGGGCGGAAATCAAGGTAGCCGATGCAGCTCCTGCTTCTTCTTCCACAGAAAACAATTCTGGATCTCGTACAGACTCTTTTTCAGGATTCCAGGAAGCTGGTACTACACTGAGCATCACGCCTCATATCAGTGGTGAAAAAAACTATCTTCGTCTCGATATTGAGCAAACCATCGATGAATTCGACCGATCCCAATCCACTATCAGCGGCGTTCCTCCCAAAAAAGTACGAAAAATTGCCACTTCCATTACTGTTCCAGATGGGCAGACTGTTGTAATTGGTGGTTTTACTTATGATAGTGAATCCGAAACCGTTGAAAAAATTCCTTTGTTCGGAGATCTTCCTATTGTTGGTATTTTATTCCAGACACGAATTGTAAACCATCAAAAAAGGAACATATATTTATTCGTGACTCCTCACATTCTGAGGGAAAGCAATTTCAATGATCTGTTCAAACATTCCTATGATTACAAAGTAAAGGCTCAAAGCATGGGAGCTAATGTAGGGATGATAGACAAAGCCTTTGCTCGTCATCAGAATAAATACGCACCTACTAAAGGCGGACTTTCTCCTGTTTATATGGTAGATTACAAAACTCCTGAGAACGAAAAAAAATAGAGTGAGTAATCAGCTTGATTAGGAATCAGAATTAAATAATAGGAGTTTTTTATTTGGGGGAAAATTTTCCCCCAAATCCCCTTTTAAAACTTTTATATATTATAATCCCCATAGCTTAATGCATAGAGGTTGCTTATGATAAATAAAAATGAACTTTTGATGCTTTTTGTTGAAGAAGGTCTTTTGGATGAATCCAAGATAGAAGAGATTGTTCAGTCTTCTGAAGACTATAATTTTTCTCTGGATCAGTACATTATTCAAAAAGGCTATCTTACAGAGAAACAGTTTTTACAGATCTTTTCTCGCGAATTTTCTTTTCGTTTCCTGGAAAAGCTGGATTCTGCTCAAGTTCCAGAAAACTTCTGCCGCAAAGTGCCTATCAACTTTGCAAGAACATACAATGTCATTGCGATTGGAATGGAGGGAAATGTTTACCAGATTGCCACTTGCACACCCCTTTTGACTCATCCTATGGATGAACTGGCAGGATTGCTCGAAGCAGAATTAGACACGGTTCTTGCACCTAAAGCAGAGATTGTATCTTTGATCAATTCAGCCTATAAGCAAAACATTGGCTCTGATATGGGAGATCTGGACGAAAATAGCGCGGCTATCGATGAATTTGGAGAAGAAGATGTCGATTTGCTGGATGCATCCAACAAACCACCTATCATACGCACCGTCAACAATATCATCTTGCAAGCATTAAAACAAGGGGTAAGCGATATTCATTTGCAGCCCTACGAAGAAAAGCTTCAGGTTCGTTATAGGATCGATGGGATTCTTTATGATATACAGGCAATCCCTAAAAAGCATCAGGATGCGATTATAAGCAGAGTGAAAGTCATGGGAAAAATGGATATCGCAGAGAAAAGGCTGCCTCAGGATGGTCGAAAAAGCATTAAAATGGGTGATTCTGAAGTTGATATTCGTATTTCCTCTGTTCCCACATCTCATGGCGAACGCATTGTTATGAGACTTTTGGATAAATCCGCCCGTCTCTATGGTTTGGATGAGATTGGGCTAGATAAAAAAAATCTTAAGCTATTAGATCAGTTTATCCATTTCACACATGGAATCATTCTTGTTACAGGCCCTACAGGAAGTGGTAAATCTACGACTTTGTATGCCTCTTTAAGCCGCATCAATGCTACAGAAAAAAATGTTTTGACTATCGAAGATCCTATTGAATACCACTTGCGAAATATAAGCCAGATTCAGGTATCGGATAAAAAAGGCTTGACCTTTGCTCGCGGCCTAAGAACCTTATTGCGGCAAGATCCTGATATTATCATGGTTGGAGAAATCCGCGACCAGGAAACAGGAAGAATCGCCATCCAGGCTGCCTTGACAGGCCATCTTGTGTTTTCCAGCTTGCATACCAATGATTCTGCAAGTGCTGTAACCCGTTTGCTGGATTTGGGAATCGAGCCTTATCTTGTGTCTTCTTCGGTTCTTTGTGTTGTTGCACAACGTCTTGCCAGAAAGATTTGCAGTGGTTGCAGAACAGAATATGATCCTACTCCTGCCAAGTTGCAGGCAATTGGCCTGACTTCTACAGATCTAGGAACAAAAGGCAGCCTTATGATAGGTAGCGGATGCGAAAAATGTATGAGAACAGGCTATAAAGACAGGACAGGGCTATACGAAATCCTTCCTATTACAGAAAAAGTCCGAGAGCAAGTCGTCAGCAAAGTAAGCGCAAGCGTTATCAAGCAAGACGCAGTAAAAAGAGGTCTTAGAACTTTACGTATGGATGGTGCTAAGAAAGTATTGGAAGGGGAAACTACCATCGATGAAGTTTTACGAGTCACTCAAATGGATACATTTTAGCCATGTATGAAGCAAAAACATTACAACAAGATATAGAAAGGCTGAATAAGCGCACGCAGAATACTCCTGATCTTTCTATAGACATATTGGAAGATATGTATGGGGAGCTGATCTACCTGCGTGAAAGTATGGATGACATTGTTTATGGTCTTAGCCAGGACGATCTGGTATCCATGACCCAGACAATGGCGGAAACAGAAAATGCTATTCATAGAGAGCTTTATTCTCGTGCCAAAGACTATCCAAAAGAAATCCTGGAATGGCTCAAGAACAGGGTAGTGGAATTCGAAAAAAAAGTAAAAGAGATTTCAACGGATGTCGCTCATTCTACGACTATTACGGCTGCCCATCTTCAGGCATACTCTGGCGAATTGCTTTTTTTAAAACGCCTTGCCATTGCTATGGAAGAAAATATAGACCAAAGCATTTTGCCCGATGTTTTTAGCGAAATCCACTATCTTGTGGTTCTGTGCGCTGAGAATGAAGCGTTATTTAAAGATACTTTTATTTCTAAAAAATTAGACGAAATCAGGGCAGAAGCACTCCATCGAGAGGTAAGGGTTTTTCAAGAAGAGACAGATCGTCTCCTGATACGGGAAAAAAAAAATATACAAGATATCTGGGAAATATTGGGTTGGGGAAGTGCGATCAGCCCAAATATAAGCAGAAGCGATCCAAACCACAAAAGTCTGCGAGAGAATTGCAAGCAGAGCAGGGAAAATCTGAAGTCTTATCTGTCAGAGCATCTGGAAAAGCTTAACTATGATGACAAGCTGGAACTTCTCCAGAAGTTTTTTGTTGATTTGCACGAAAAAGTCGATGAAATAAGCATTGTAATACAAGACTACAGCCTTTCCAAATCAATCAAAACACTGTGTACCCTCAAAGAAGATATAGAGTGGCTTAAAAGTTTGCTCAAAAAAGCATGCAAAGAAACCCAAAACGCCCAGCCTCTCGAAAAAAACTATAAAAAAATTTGTAAAGTCTATAATTTTCTTACGGTAGAGATCCAGGAAAAAAAGCTCCAGGAGCGGCTAGAAAAGATTTTTGGAAAAAAATTTGTTGCTTTTTTTGAGAACTTTATCTTGTTTCTCATCTTTCTTGTGATTGCCCTTTTAGTTGTAGAGGGAACATGCCGATTCTCTGAATACAAATTCAATATAGAGCCAACATTCGAAACCTATCTCAAGGCTTGTGAAAATTTAGAAAGCATAGACAATACTCATCCCTTCTATCAGAAGTTGTATAAAAAATTTCAGGAAAATGGCTATACACTATTCGATAGCATCATAATACGTAGCAATGTTCCTTCTAAAGAATGGGAAATATCCAACCATAGCGACCACAAGGTCGTTTTTTACGCGATCAAAAGCGAAGACGGCAAAAAGCTAGACATACATTTGGGCGGACGTGACAGGCATGTTTTTTTAATCATAGATACTGTTATTTGTTTTATCTTTTTGCTGGAATTTTTTACAAAATGGCTTTTGGTAGAGGGCAAACTAAGATATTTCTGGCGGCATTTTTTTATTGATTTTATCCCTTCCCTGCCGTTTGGTTTATTTTTTATTGGATTGCAAAACCTGGATTATACAAGATCAGCACGAATACTAAGGCTTCTGCGATTGCAAAACCTCATCCGATATGTCCGTATTTTGCGTCCAATAGTGAGGATTTTCCGCGTTTTTGTCTTTTTACTCCGTGGGCTGGATCGATTGGTCAACCGATATTCCAGGTGGCTCAACCGCAATATCATTTTTTTTGGCTCTCAAGAAGAAGTTGCCAGCTATAGAGAACCTTCTCTCCGCCAAAGGATACAGGAATTAAGAGCCAACTGTATTTTCAAAAGCAGGACGATTTTCGGCAATCTTTCTCCCGAAGAAAGCAGACCTTTTTTGCTTTGCTATCTTGTAGCTTTAGAAGTAAGGCTACTGAAAAGCAATGGAGGAATGATCACCCAAGACGATCTTCTCTTGAAATCGGAAATTCTTGTGGAAGATGTCATGGATACTCTGCTAAACTTAAGGGGAAATCAGGTAGAAGAAGTCATGGGAAGACAATTTCCTTACATGATCCATCAATATTGTGGCTTCTTTAAAGCTCCCTTGATTCGCCATTTGCCATTGATTAAGCAGCTTGTGGAAATGCACACAAAATACGCGCCTCCTGAATTTACAGCTAGAATCGGAAGGAATGCAGGCAGACTCATAGAATGTGTTCTTTCTGTAATCTATTGGTTTAGTGATCTCTATGGAATCGTTACAGGCCCTCGTCTTTTGGATAGAGTTGCCCACACTTTGATTACTTCCTTCCAAAGCCCTGCTAAAAAATTATTTTTTATTGGCAGTATTTTTCTCCTGGCAAATATTCTGTTTCAGGCACTTCCTTTGCCTATTCTGCAAACAGTTTTAGCTTTTTTGGATAGATACATTGGAACACCCTTGTTTATCATCGGTGGAATATGCCTTATTCCTCTAAGCATTGGATTCTGGCTGAAAAATGTAGCAGGAGAAGCAACAGAGTTTTATGAAAAAACAGCAGAGGCGCAGTTCATCAATTTAATGAAAGAACTCAAGCTAAAGAATGCAAAAAATGACCTTGCTATTTTGTATAAACGAGTGATTCGTCCTGAGATGCTTTTAGAATGCCAACCCAATGAAGATTCCTGTAGCTCTGGGTTTGTTGTAAAGAAAATGCTCAACGAACTTTCCGAATGGCAATCCACAGAAGAGAAAATAGGGACAAACATAACGACAAGGCAAGAGGCAGGCCGATGGAGTTTGAGACGATCTGTCATATTGCTCTATAAAGATTATCTGGACGGGCCTCTTTTGCACCATGGCGATGTTAAAACAACAGAGCAGCTTTTAGGGAACATTGCTTTAGGGAATATACGCATTCACCGTCTGGCTTACACCCGCAAAGAGTTTAAGGATCTTGCTAGACTAGACCTGGAAAAGCATCGGATTTTTACAGGCCCTTATCTTTGGTTTACCCTGATGACACAAAGCATTGCCCATAATAGTGCACAGCTTTTGATTGATTATAATAAGCATTGCATTGCTGAGTCTTTAATGGAGGTGCAGCCAGAAGAAGCGCAAAGCCGCTATACTCAATGGGTGCGGAGAAGACTTAAAAAAAGCAATTTCGAACCATCTGTACCTACAGAAGAGATCTCTTCTCCTAAACGGAGAAAAAAACGCAAAAATGCTATTCCTGTTTATCTGACAAACCAGTTCAATGTCTTGCATTTTTTGACCATTGATACTGATCAGGACGAAACCATCCGATTCCATTTCGGAGAGACTCTATACCAGGTTTTTTTGAAGGATAGAAAAGAACTGGTTCGCACCATTTTTGGTACATACCCTTTGAGAAAACTGCCAAAATCCCAAAGAAGTATAAACTTCTATAAGCTATACCAAAAACACATGGTTGGTGGCAGAATTTTCTTTTTACCTTTTGCTATTTTAGGCTATACAATCTCTTCTATTGGCAAAATTATCAAATGGGTTTATTCTAAAATCAAAGAAATTTTGCATCCATTAGAATGCTACAAAACACCTATTTCCCCAGAGGCAGACTATGAAGTTGCTGTTCGTAAAATCAATCGTATGCGTAAGCCTGTGTATATGGCTTGCATGAAATTGAGAGCAAAATACGATTTTGAATATTTAGGGCTTGCCTTACCTTGGACAATCGTTGCCAAAGAGGAAAGCAATTTTCCTGGTGCGGACAATTTCCTTTCTACATTAGAAAAAGATCTGCATTTTATTAAAGCTTTAGATTCAGAAAAAGACTATTTTCAGGAACTTATTTCTGAGAGAAAAAAACAATTGCATCGTTTTGTAGAGTTTGTGCATAAGAATGGCTGGCAAGAAAAAGGATTTTCTGACTATCTTTTAAAACATAACCCCAATTTGGATACTCTAAAACTAGAGGATGTCAAGAAGAGAAAAAATGAAATTCTCAGGGCTATGGCAATTGCCTACACAATCAACTATCGCTCGCTTGCCTCTCTTATCAGTGCCAGAGAAACTTTAGAAGATGTGTTTCAGATAGCTATATCCAACAAAGGAAGCATCCCTGGGTATCGCTGGACAAAAAGGCTTTACACCTTTTTTTCTAGGCTTATCTCCAGATATATTTTAATGTTACCAGACTGGGAAAAACAAAGCTTCGACGGTTTCTGGCATGATAAAGGTTATGAAAAATTTTATGGACTGCAAGAAAAGAAATGGAGCTGGAAAGCGTATCTTGCAAACAGAACCAAACTCAAAGATGTCTTCTTGTTTATCCAGGAAGAAGGAGACATTGCGATTATCGATGAAATTTTGCAACAGATCATCCGCAACCCCAGCCCATGGTCAGAAGAACTCATTGCCTTACGTACCATACAAACCTTGAGCGTTATGGATGTTCAAAACTATCGAAGGCATGTTGCACGAGTCGGGGGATACCAGGATGAAAAGATTACTATTCCTTTGAGCGTTTCTTAAGGAATCAGAATTAAATAACTTCCCCATTTCAAAAAAAATTTACCGCAGAGGCGCAGAGAGCGCAGAGAAGAATAGAAACTAAGAAGTTAGATGTTTGCCAAAAAAGCAAAGATTTTTATCACGAATAAGACGAATGGTCGAATGGCACGAATAGTTTTTATTCGCGTAATTTGCCTATTCGTCTTATTCGTGATGAATACCTTTTTGGTTTCGGCTTGTCCGCGATAGGAATAACAAGCAGAAGCAGAGACAATATTTTTGGTTATTCTTCTCTCTTCTCTGCGTCCTCTGCGTCTCTGCGGTAAAATTTTATGGGGAAGTTATTTAATTCTCATCGCTAAGTGATTATTTAATTCCAATCCCCCAAAGATACAGAGCCGCAAAGAAGAGAGAGTACGCCATGCATGAATATTTACGTGATTTACAGATGATTTCTCCTGTTTTTTTTCTCTTAGCAGGTTTTCTTTTGGGAATTTTTTTGCAAAAAATTGTAATCCCTAGAATTCAAAGAGCTTCTGTAAAATTTAAGTGGGAAGGATATTCCATTATTTTGGAATCCTTTTCTAAAGTGGTTGCTTTTTGGGTTGTTTTGGGTAGTATACTTCTTACGATTTCTTACATCGAGATTTCAAAACCTGTTTTAGTTCTTATAGATAGAATTTTGCGGATTCTTTTTTTGATTTCTGTAATTACGATTTTTGTAAAAATAGCCTTTGGATTGATTGGCCTTTATACAAAAAAAGGTAAGGCACTGGCTTCCATTTTTACAAATGTAACAATTCTAATCGCTTTTATCGTTGGTATCTTGATGATACTACAAACATGCGAGATCCCCATAACTCCTGTCCTGACTGCCTTGGGAGTAGGAGGGCTTGCTGTGGCACTGGCCTTGCAGGACACACTTTCCAATATATTCGCAGGCTTGCATATCATTGCTTCCAAAGGAATACGACCTGGTGATTTTATAAAGCTAGACACAGGGCAGGAAGGTTATGTGATCGATGTTACCTGGAGAAACACCATAGTAAGAGAACTTTCTAACAATATGGTCATCATCCCCAATGCCAAACTAGCATCCAATATTATCACAAATTACTATCAACCAGACAAAGAAATGTCTTTAATTGTACCTGTAAGAGTAAGCTATGATAGCGACCTGGACAGAGTGGAAAAAATCACTTATGAGGTAGGAAAAGAAATTTTACAAACAATCACAGGCGGCGTAACAACCTATGAACCTCGCGTTTATTACAGCACTTTTGGAGAATCTGGGATTGAATTTAGAGTTATCCTCAGAATTCAGGAGTATTCAAACCAGTTTTTGATTAAACACGAATTCATAAAAAAGCTGTTCAAACGATACAAACAAGAAGGGATTAAAATTCCCTTCCCTGTTATAACAGTCTATACCAAAAATGATTTTCAGCAAGAACTGGAGCTTGCCAAAACTCTAGGCTAACCGTCGATTTTAATTTTTTATTGGTGCTTTTTCCATATTGACATTTTTTCGTTGATGTTGTATAAACAAAATATCCAGTAGGAATAATTTTTTTGTTTATAAGGTGTACCTGTTCTTTTAGGATATAGAACCTTTTATGTTTACCATACTTTGCAAACAATGTGGCAGCTCTGTCACAATAGAAGAATATCCTGAATCCCGTGAGGTAAAGTGCTCTTTTTGCTTGCATATCAATACACTGGAAAATGAAAGCCTGTACTTTCCTCATCTCAAGATGCTACAAGGATCAGAAAAAGGCAAAGAGTTTCCTATTACAGGAGTAACTTGCTTAGGAAGAGGCAGCTACAATACTATTCAGCTACAAGAAAGAAAAGCCTCCCGCAAACACGCTGAAATACGATACCAGAACGGCAGTTATATAATAGAAGATCTCAAGAGTGGGAATGGAACATTTTTAAATAAAAAGCCTGTAACAGAAGCCAAACTGCAAGATAAGGATTTAATCACCATAGCTGATGCTGTTTTCATGTTTCGCAACCCTTACGAGTACTTGCCTGAAAGCCTGTCTTCCCTTCCTGCACCGACCATCCAGAGAGAAGCAGTCCTTACAGACCAAAGCTCTGACTTCGAGCGGACACGGGCAGAAGTAAAATTCGATGCACAGCATTCTTTCTTGATGAATCTGGACGAAATCCAGGATATTACCGAGCTAGAAAAAGCAAATAAAAAACTTCGTATCATCTATGAAGTAAACCATGCTATCAGTTCTATTTTAGACCTTCAAGAACTGCTAGGGGTTATATTGGATGTTGTCTTTCAATATATGCCAGCAGAAAGAGGCGCGATTCTTCTTTACGATGAAAGTAAAAATTCTTTAACTAGTTCTGTTACAAAAATTTATAATCAAGATTCAGAAGGAACGATAAAAATATCTAAAACCATCTTAGAGCGAGTTGTCGAAGAAAAAATATCTTTACTTACAACAGACGCGATGGTAGATGAAAGACTTGCTGAATCCATGAGCATTTTGAGCCAGGGAATCCGTTCGGCTATGAGTGTTCCCCTGATTTCTAAAGAAAGCCTGCTAGGCGTTTTGTATATTGATTCTACGCAAAAATCTACTCATTTTAACTCAGAAACATTGGAGCTGCTTACAGGAATAGCAGGGCAGGCTGCAATTGCTATAGAAAATGCCAAGCTAATACGAGAAATAGAAAGAGAAATCGAAACAAGAGGCCACTTGCAACGCTATCTTTCTCCTGAGCTTGTAGAACAAGTTGTCAACAAACAGATTGATTTACAGATTGGCGGCCAGTTAAAAAAAGCCACTGTCTTGTTCAGCGATCTGCGAGGCTTCACTAAAATGACGGAGAATATAGGGGCAGAAGCAGTCGTTGCAATATTGAATGATTATTTCAGCAGGATGGTTGACATCATTTTTGGGAATAGTGGTACCTTGGACAAGTTCATTGGCGATGCGATTATGGCAATCTGGGGTCTTCCCGTGAGCCATATAGAGGATTCTTTGCGTGCTGTCAAAGCATCGCTGCAAATGCAAGAAGAACTGTTCTATTTCAACCTTTCCCAACGAAAGATGGGTAGAAATACGCTAAAAATGGGTGTTGGAATCAATGTCGGCGAAGTGGTTGTAGGCAATATGGGTTCTCCTAAACGCATGGAATATACAGTAATAGGGCCACCTGTAAACCTGGCATCAAGAGTCGAGACATTGACCAGCAGAAACCAAATCTTAATCACAGACAATGTTTACAATGAAATCAAAAATATGGGGCGTATGGTACAGCTTTCGCCTACGCATGTAAAAGGCATTGAAAGGGCCATACAGATTTACGGTGTTGTGGGTGTTTATGATAAAGTAGAAAAATGCGAAATAAACTTTTTGCCTATTCTTGTTCCTTCGCAAAAAAATACTACATACGAAGGTTTGATCCAGTTTTTCGACTTTAAGAAAATTGTCTTTGCCATGGAACCTAACCAGGAAATCACAGCCGAAACGCAGGGAACTTTTTCTATAGACATTCCTGAAATCGCACCCAATACACCTGTGACTTTTTTATGCAAAAAAGCCTATAATGCTTTGCATGGACAGGATGAATATCTGAAAGTTGAGGCTGACATAGTTAGTCTGCCTGAACCAGTCAGCCAGTTTTTTTCTCAAGTTTTTCCACTGCAAAATTTTGAAGCTACTATATACGATTAACAGTAGGTAACACTGTCAACTTAATGAAAGAAATTAACTTATAAGAGATTGTCTTGCAATAAATTGACCGCAGGGCTGCTCTGTATAGAAACTAAGAAGTCAGATGTTTGCCGAAAAAGCAAAGATTTTTATCACGAATAAGACGAATGCTCGAATGGTACGAATCGTTTTTATAAAAATTCCATTCGTGTAATTTGTATATTCGGCTCATTCGTGATTAATACCTTTTTGGTTTCGGCTTGTCCGAGATAGAAATAAGGCAGACAGAAAAAACCTTGTCAGTGCAATCCTTGCGCTTCTTGCGTTGACAGTGTTATGGCTATTATATTTCGCCCCTTTGGGGCTAAGATTGGAAGGTGAGCCATGGTTTCCTGGAATGAAACCAAACAAAGCCTTTGTGATTTACTAGATCGAATATCTCCCATGGAAAGAGCCTTGGAATTCCTTGTAGATCTGGAAAAACAATGGAAAAAAGAAGGAAATCCCTATCTTTTAAGACTTTGGAATGCTCACCGCTATCACGAAACACTTTTGCATACCCTAAAAGCCATCAATAGTGAAAGAGAGATCAACACTCTTCTGGATCTGATTTTATCCAAGGCCATTGAGCTGACAGGCGCGGAGCGCGGCTTCCTTTTGGCAGAAGGCTATGAAATCGCCAAAAACTTCAGCGGTGAAGGCATTTATGGTGATTACAAAATTAGCCTTTCGGTTGCCCAAAAGGTCAAGAGAGAAGGAAACTATTTGCTATCAGAAAACGCTCTCTATGATACCAATCTGGCAGCGGCTGAATCCGTACAGGAGTACCATATTCTTTCCATCCTTTGTGTCCCCATTGCCTTGCAGAAAAAAAGGATTGGAGTCATTTACCTGGATAACAGACTTGTGCGAGGGAGTTTCAAAGAAGACCATGTTTCCCTTCTTTTAGCCTTTGCAGACCAGGCTGCCGTTGCCATAGAAAATGCTCTCTTGAACCAAAAAATCCTTAGCCAATCTCAGGAAGTGCAGGTTTGCAATGAAGAGCTAAAGCAAAAGGTTGAACACCAAAGCCAAGAACTAGAATCTGCCAGAAAACAAATCAAAGAATTTTCCAAAAAATACCAATACCATAATATCCTTGCCCGAAGCGCGAAGATGCAGCAAATCTTCAGCACTATCGACAAAATCAAAAACAGCGACCTGGCTGTTTTGGTTCAAGGGGAAAGTGGAACAGGAAAAGAGCTGGTAGCCAGGGCAATCCATTTTTCTGGGCAAAGAAAAGAAAACCCTTTTCTATCGGAAAACTGCGGAGCAATCCCAGAAAGCCTTTTTGAAAGCGAGCTTTTTGGATATGAAAAAGGAGCTTTTACAGGAGCGCAGCAATCCAAAAAAGGACTCTTTGAGGAAGCGCAAGGCGGAACTCTGTTTTTAGATGAAATAGGCGAATTGTCTTTAGAAATGCAAAAAAAATTGCTGCGCGTGCTTGCAGAAAAAAAAATCCGAAGGGTCGGCAGCCAGCAGCTTTTTCCCATTGATGTACGAATCATCACAGCTACTAACCGTAACCTAAAGCAAATGGTCATGGACGGGCAGTTCAGGGAAGATTTGTACTATCGGCTTAATGCTATCTCCATCCACATACCACCCTTAAGGGAAAGAAGGGAAGACATTCCTATTTTGGTGGATTCTTTCTTAAAAGAAGCACAGGAAAAAGACGGTATCATTAGAACTATAGACCAAGACGCTATGGGCGCACTTCTCCATTATGAATGGCCTGGAAACATACGCCAGCTTCGCAATGAAATCCTTCGGCTTTGCGCCCTTTGCCCTAACACACTGAACGCCCGATTCCTCTCCGAAGAAGTCCTGTCGAAAAAAAATCCATCCTCAACAAATTCCAAAGTGCGCAACCTCAATGATCTTCTGAAAGATGTGGAAAAACAGGAAATTCTGAAAGCCCTTCAGGTAACAGGAAACAATAAATCCTACGCAGCAAAACTCCTTGGCATAAGCCGCTTTACACTACAAAGGAAAATGGACAAATGGGGAATGATCTAAATACAAGGGAATTTAGGGCTGAATTGTTGTATCTGCTTTTGCAATTTTGCCTGGTTATCAACAAGCCTGCTGATCATTTTATAAAATAATGTGTTCTTTTGTTCTAAATTGGCTT
>JABWCH010000395.1 GCA_013359215.1 Candidatus Brocadiia bacterium
ACTATTACAAGAAGAAAAAAATAAATTAAAATTCTCTGCGACACTCTGCGTCTATGCAGTGAAAAGGATTTTTCGTTTGAATGATGACAGTCCCTAGAATTAAAATAAAATATAAAAGCGTTACAAGTCTTACAATTTTTTCTAGTATCCGCTATATACTGCAAATGCTTTGTTTGCTATATCGTGGATATATAGATGCAACTTTAATCTAGGAGAATCTCTATGCGGTTGCTTTTTTTAATGCTTTTACTCTTTGCTCTTTTGAGCCAGATGAATGCAGCATCTGTAACGTTTACAACATCCCAGACTTTTATCGTTCCCAATGGTGTAAACTCTGTTAAAGTTCTTGTGATTGGAGGCGGTGGTGGTGGTGCTAACGGACACCAGGGTGGCGGTGGCGCAGGCTATCTGGCTACAGGAGTTTTCACCGTTACATCAGGCCAGTCTATCTCTGTCGTAGTCGGCCAAGGAGGACATGGCGGTCTGGAAAACGCCAGCAATACTATCGCAGGTTTAACAGCAGGTACAGCTTCTTCTTTTGGCAGCTATCTTTCTGCAGGCGGTGGTCTCGTTGTTACAGGAATCAACCAGACAGGCAACAATGGTAGTTCTGGTGGTGGTGGTTCTGGTAATGGCGGCTATGGCGCAGCAGGTGGTATGGGCGGTAGCAATGGTTATTCCGCTACATACGCAGGAGGTATAGGCCAGGGCAGCTATATTTCTCTGTTGACTGCCTTCACCGAAAATAGCATAACAGCAGGAAGCGGCGGCGCAGGCGGACAATCCAGCCATGGAGGCGGTGGTGGAGGCGGTGGTATTCTTATCAATGGCCTTGGCATCAGCGGGCAAAATGGCGCAATGTCCTGGAGTGGTAAAGGCGGTATTGGCTATGGCGGAGGCGGCGGTGGCGGTGGATACAATGGAGGAAATCGCGTTGCTGGAGGAAATGGCGCGAGTGGTCTTGTATACATTGAATACAGTGCTCCTGTTCCAGAGCCATCCACATGGCTTCTGTTTAGTCTCACCATGATATTTCTATTCTTTTTCCTCAAAAAATAGCCTAAAAAGTACCAGGTGGGCGTTATAAAATACCAGGGATATTTCCCTGGCTTTTTCTCTTTCGCCCCCTTGGGCTATAGAAATTAAGAAGTTACAGCCGTTATCAGTTGAATTGCATACAAAAATCGTCTATAAAATAATCCGCAGATTACTCAGATTACGCAGATAAAAATTCTGTGGATAAATTTTTTGAAATCCAATGTTATAGTTTGTATGCAACGAGAGAGATGCGCTGTAGATGTTTGCTGAAAAAATAAAGATTTTCATCACGAATAAGACGAATGGTCGAATGGCACGAATACTTTTTATAAAAATTTCATTCGCGTAATTTGTATATTTGTCTCATTCGTGATTCATACCTTTTTGGTTTCGGCTTGTCCAAGATATATTAAGAGCCTATCCGAAAAATAATTTTAGGCGAAAATTTTGAGGCACTCGGAGAGCAAGGAGAAAGTGACAAAATTGCCGCAAGTGTAGCCGTAGCTACTGATTTTTCGGATAGGCTCTAAGGAGAATCTTATGCAAAAGATGCTATATCTTATATTTTTTATAATATTTACAATGAGTATTGCAGCAGCTCCCTATTCCACACCTTTTGTGGATATTACACAAACTGGTATGGAATTTTCCAACTTTGCGGGATGGTATAGCGACCCTGTTTCAGGGTGGATGCCTTATGGTGATGGCAGCATATATACAGCCTGGGGAAATCTATGGCTGGAATATACGGCTTTTTTGACACCAGGCAACTGGAACATTGGAATCAACGTCCAGAACGCAGGGCAGCTGGATTCCCGTTATCCTAATTTCAATATTTATAATACATTAAACAACAGCTATCTTTATATCCCCGCGAGCCAAAACGAGGTAAATCATGGCTATGTCAATATAAATCTTACGCAGTCTACTAATGTAACAGTAAGATATACATGGACAAACGATTGGTGCATATCACCTTATGATGCTAATATCATTGTTGTCAGCGCGTTTTTCGACAATACTGCTACAACTGCACCCATCCTCAATGCAACAGAAGCACCAGAACCAGGTGCTATATTCCTTTTGGCAATCGGTTCATTTGCTCTTGCCTGCTTAGGTAGAAACCAGGCAAAAGCGAGAAAAATATAGTATTTTTATTGGGAGAGGAAAAATATGAAACCCAAAATTGCTTTTCTTGTTTTATTTCTCATCTCTAGTCTTTTTCTTTTTTCTGAAGCCATTCTTTGGAATGGACATTATTATGAAGCTATCCTGGTAACAGGAGGACTTAACTTCGACCAGGCAAATGCCGCTGCCACTAGCAAAGGTGGCTATCTGGTTAGCATTACTTCGGATGCAGAAAATACCTTTGTCTATAATCTTATCAGCAACAATAGCCTGTTTTGGAAAGATGGCGACTGGCATGGCCCATGGCTAGGTGCATTCCAGCCTACGGGCGCATCTGAACCATCAGGCGGATGGCAGTGGACTTCAGGAGAATCTTTTACTTATAGCAACTGGAATACTGGTGAGCCAAACAATGCCAATGGTTCAGAAAATCATGTTCATTTCCATAACAGAACCCATTCGAGATGGAATGATCTTAATGGTGGATCTGTGCTTACTGGTTATATTGTAGAATACAACAGCAATCCTGTTCCAGAGCCTAACAGCCTGATTCTTTTGTCTTTTGTATTGGTTGGATTTTGGTATTGTAAAAGACATTAATCTATAGAGAAAAATCGCATTTTCCATCATGCCCTGGCTTTGCCAGGGCACGAGGGAATGCTTTTGAAAATAAACTTCGGAGTATTTTTTTATATGAAGAATATATGCATTTATTGTGGATCAAGCCAGGGAAGCGATCCAGTGTATATCCAGTCTGCCAGGGAAATTGGAAAAATTATAGCGCAGGAAGGCTTAACTCTTGTATATGGAGGGGGGAACGTTGGTTTGATGGGTGCAGTTGCTGACGCTGCTATGGAAAATTCAGGCAGAGTCATCGGGGTTATCACAAAGCTACTCTTTGACAAGGAGCTGGCACACCCTAATTTAACAGAACTCCATGTTGTAAATAGCATGCACGAAAGGAAATCCCTGATGGCAAACTTGGCCGATTGCTTTCTTGCTCTGCCTGGTGGTCTGGGAACTATGGATGAAATATTTGAAGTTTGCGTATGGACTCAGCTCGGCATACACAAAAAAGCATGCGGCTTTTTAAATATACAGGGATTTTATGATGACCTTCTGAAATTTTTGGACAACATGGTAGAAAAACAATTTCTAAAACAAAACCATCATAGCCAGATTTTGACATCAAGTATCCCAAAAGAAATAATAAAAAAGCTTTTGGAAACCAAAGTGGAAGCAAGCGATAAATGGATAGATAGAAAAGAACTTCTTGGCAAATGCTAAAAGCATCTTTTTTATAACAAAGAAAGGGAATCATGAAAGCGTTATATGCTATCGTTTTTTTTACTATAATCATTTTCCATGTTGCTAATTCTCAAGAATATACTTTTATGACAAGAGATCAAATAAAAAATCGGCTTAAAGATCATCTCCATAAACTGACTGTGGAAATTGGGGCAAGAAGTGCTGAGGCACAGCCTTTGAAACTCCAGGAAGCGGCTTTATACATCCAGGAGCAAATTCGCGCTGCTGGCTTGAAGCCAGAAACACAAAACTACCAATATAAAGAATCTGTTTTATCCAATATTTTTGTGGACAAACCAGGCAAAAGCGGGAAAAAAGCATCCTGGACTATTGTAGGAGCACACTATGATTCTGTTGCCAATACTCCAGGCGCGGATGACAATGCTTCTGGTACTGCTGTTGTCCTTGTTTTGGCAGAGTATCTGGCATCCTTCCCCAACCCATCGCCTATTCGATTTGTTTTCTTCACAGCAGAAGAGCCTCCTTGCTTTCGCACAGAATATATGGGGAGTCGGAGATATGCTTCGTTTATAAAAGAAAAAGGAGACAAAGTCCATCTCGCGGTTTGTCTGGATATGGTGGGATATTTTCAAGGGGAGCAGTCCTTTCCTGAAAGCATCTCTAAGCTATTGGTGTCTGAAAAATTCCATAGCCCTGATTTTTTATTGGTTACAAGCGGGAG
Organism: Candidatus Brocadiia bacterium; assembly: GCA_013359215.1. Lineage (GTDB taxonomy): Bacteria > Planctomycetota > Uabimicrobiia > Uabimicrobiales > JABWCH01 > JABWCH01. The sequence continues at coordinate 4,157 of JABWCH010000395.1, forward strand.
CAAATATGGAAAAGTTACAATGGAATTTGGAGAAATGTTGAATAAATCGCAAAAATTACCCTTTTTGCCCTTAATCATTGACCTTCCAGGTGTTCATATTTCTGACCATGCGTCTTTTTGGGAACAAGGCTATCCTGCCCTTATGATAACAGACACAGCTTTCCACCGCAATCCCCATTACCACAGCCCCCAGGATACGCAAGATACATTGGATTATGACAAAATGGCAGCCTTTGTAGAGGCTTTAGCAGAGGCAATAAAACAATAGGTGTCAGATAGTTGGAAAATAAATTGTGGCATCGCTTATTCATTTGTCAGGATATGATAGCTATGAAGGAAAAAGAATTCAGAGAAAAAATACTGGCTGATGTAAAAGCCTACTATTCTCTTGCATTTGGAAAAAAGAAAAAATTTAGCCCTGGAGATAAAATTTGCTACGCAGCTAGGGTTTTTGATGAAGAGGAAATTGTCAATTTGGTTGATTCTTCTCTGGATTTTTGGCTTACTGCAGGACGATATGCCAGCCAATTCGAGACGAAGTTTGGACAATTTTTAGGAATCCGCTATACAAGCCTGGTAAACTCTGGGTCAAGCGCAAACTTGATAGCCTTTATGTCATTGACTTCATCACAACTCGGAGATCGGAAGATTAAGCGAGGTGATGAAGTCATTACCGTTGCTGCAACATTTCCTACAACTGTAGCACCTGTTATTCAATATGGGGCTATACCAGTTTTTGTTGACGTGAGCTTGCCTTCATGCAATATTGATGTCAATTATTTGGAGCAAGCAGCCAGCGAGAAAACCAAAGCTGTCATGATTGCCCATACGCTTGGGAATCCTTTTGATCTCAAGTCCGTAAAGTCTTTTTGCCAAAAACACAATCTATGGCTCATTGAAGATAATTGCGATGCTCTTGGTTCCCAGTATTGTCTTGATGGCAAATGGGTTTACACTGGAACGGTTGGGGATATAGGCACATCTAGTTTTTATCCTCCTCACCATATTACTATGGGGGAAGGCGGTGCTGTGTATACTAATGATTTTCAACTGAAATTGATTATGGAATCGTTTAGGGACTGGGGCCGTGATTGCTATTGCCATCCTGGAAAAGACGATACTTGCAAGAATCGCTTTAACAGGCAATTTGGCGAGCTTCCTATGGGATATGATCATAAATATGTATACTCCCATTTGGGATATAATCTCAAAATTACTGATATGCAAGCTGCTATTGGATGCGCACAGCTTAAAAAGCTTCCTTCCTTTATAAAAGCCAGGGTGGAAAATTGGACGCTTTTGAGAGAAGGTCTGGCAGATTTAGAGGATAGGCTTATTTTACCTCAAGCCGATAAGAATACCTTACCCAGTTGGTTTGGATTTTTGATCACACTGAAGGACAACAGCGGCCTTCGTAGAGATGATATTGTTAAAACTCTTGAAAATAAAGGTATCCAGACTAGAATGCTTTTCGCTGGGAACATAATCAAGCATCCTTGTTTTGACGAAATGAGAGCAGATGGTTATGGTTATAGAGTTGTTGGAGATTTAAAAAATACAGATAAAATCCTGAACAACAGTTTTTGGCTAGGAGTGTATCCAGGAATGACAAGAGAGATGATTGATTACATGATACAAATATTAAAGGATGCTTGTGGTTTAACTCAATGAAATAGGCTCTAATATGAAAAGAATAACGGTTTGTGATGGGCGCAATCCAATAATTTCGGAAGTGCAGAATAAACGTAAACCTAAACCTCATGCGTGTTAAGTTATAAGTATCTTAAAAAAAATAGCTTGTATTAATCCAAAAAGCAAGCGGGTTTTATCTGAAGCGATCGCTCCGTGTAAGCCTTCTTTCA
>JABWCH010000044.1 GCA_013359215.1 Candidatus Brocadiia bacterium
ACTTTTTCCCGTCTTTTTTCTACTTTATCCGCCCTGGTATGTATTCTAAAAAATTAAAGCTGCAAAATTTTTATTGCTTCTGAAATTTTGCAGCTTTTTTGGTAGCCTTTTTAACGATTGAAAAATACTTAAAATATTTATTTGCAATATATTATAGTTGTGCCTGACCTTATTCTTAACATTTGGGTGCGACCCTAGCCTCAATAAATACTAACACACTATAGTAAAAGAACTTAAAAAAGTGTCTGACCAATTTTCTAACTTGGAGACTATGACTTTATTTTATGACTTTATTTTACATTTTTCCAAATTTTTATCCACTATTTTTATCAATTTTCTTGAAAAATCAAGGGCTTTTGTGCAACGCCCTCGCTTTACTCTTTCTCATAAAATAGTAGCAACTTTCTAGCAAATATATTCCAGAAATATTGCCTAAATTAGTAATTTTTTGAAGCCAACGAAAAGCCTACGGAACAAGACACTTTACTAGAGCATTTTTTTTACAATTTGTCTGCAAAACTCTATTCTCTTTAAAGGGATTTCTAATTCTAAATCTTTTAATATTTCTCTTTTTCTATCTTGATCTTCTTGTTTTTTTATTTTTATAGATTGTTGACATGGCTGATGATTATCATCATTGTTAGAAATTAATTGAAAACCTTTTCCTAAGCATAATCCAATAATAACAACACCAATAAAACCAATAAATAACATTCTATCAAAATCTAAAGGTGATATAAGGAAAGTCATAAGTAGTGATAAAAAAGCTATAGATACAATAATACCAATAACAATTAAAAAATGGCCAAAAGCCTTATTTACTAATTTTACGGATTTACGTCCTATTTCCAAAAATGATAAAGTTTTTTTTTCTGTATAAAATGAATTAGAAATCCTTGCACTCTCTTCTGTTATGAGCCAATCATGAACCTTTTTCTCTACTTTTTCTTTAAAAACAGAATCATAAAATTCTTTTAAAAGAACATTCATAGAAAGCTCAGGATCAAAAATAAAGCTTAACAAAACATATTTTAGTGCTAGTGTATAGTCTCTTCTTTGATAAGCAATATAACTTAATCCAAAATTTGCATAAGCTATTAATTTAGAAAAATTTGTATCTTCATAATTATCCAATGAAATATCTATATCAGTATATTTTAATAAGCTATTTTCTGCAAAACTTAATCTACTATTCTTCGATTCAAAATTTAATGTCATTGTAGCATCATCTAAAGCCTTAAAGACTTCTTTGAAGTCACGTAAATAAAGACTATCAATTTGACCACTTAAAGAATCCAATTGCCTCATTACCAAATTAAATTTACGATTCTCATATAAAAAATTATAAGATTCAGAAAAAATTTTAATCATGATGCCACTATCACCATTTAACTGACATATTTGAGATATACTATTATTAAAATTTTTTTGTTGTAACAAATTAGAATAAAAAATTTTTTTTACTATTTTTATACAAAATTTTAGCCTTTTAGAATCAATTTGTGATTTTATTGCTTCTATTAATGATAATTTATCTATGGGATGATATTTATCTGCATCATTCCACATTTTAATAGAATCTTTCGCAAAAATATCACCACAAGAACATCCAACATCCTTTGCTACTTTTGTCCCTAAAAAACTACTCACTACAAAGCCTATACCTAAGCTAACAAAAAAACCAACTATTCCATGCAATAAAGCACCAATTTTATGATCAGTTTTAATTTCTTGTATTTTTTCTATTTCTTCTATTTTTTTTTGATACCACTGACTAACCATCCTATCTACTTCATCCTTAAGAGCCATTTTATAAAATTCTGGTAACAGCAATTCCATAGATAACTTAGGAGCATACATAAAACATAAAAGAGTATATTTTAAAGCTGATACATAATCATTTCTATTATAGTAAATAAAGCCTAATCCAAAATTAGCATAGGTCATTACTTCCGTAATATCAATATCTTTAGAAAAAGTCATAGATGATGTATCAATATCAATATATTGTAATAGATTATTTTCAACAAGACTTAATTGTCTTATTTTTGATTCCATATTATATAACTTAAATGCACACTCTAAAATTTTAAAAGACGATCCCAATTCTCGTAAACAAAGGCTATCAATTAAATCAAGTTGCTTTATTATCGTTCTAAATCTACAAGACTCATCAACTGCTTTATATGTAAAACGAATTCCCTCTATTAAAAGATTATCGTCTATTGCTAACATTTTAACCTCCATCTAATTTTTTGCCATAGTCCTATACTCAGGCAGGTACTTTGACAATGTTAAATTCGGGTCCTTGTATTGCAAGGCTTAGAGAGAATTTTGGGTATTTATTTTGGAGCGCGAGACTCCTGCCGAGCAAGAGGGCTTCGCCCTCCAATGGCCGAGGGATAGCTCGGCAGTAGCCTCGCGCTCCATCTGTCATCACGCTAATCGCGAGGATAACCCATAAATCCCAAAATTATCGTAACTCATTTAAAATCAACAATCGGAATTTAACATTGTCAAATTAATTAATTAATCGTTATCGAAATTTTTGTGATTTCCCTTTAATTTAGGGATACACAGAAGTAAAATTTACATAACAAGATGTCTTGTATTCAATTAAAAATGGGGAAGTTATTTAATTCTCATCGCTAAGCATTTTACATAGATATTCGTGGTTCAACAGTCTTTTGCATTTTACACTAGCTACTATGTTACGCTTTGCATAACTTTTTCCACGATGAAACTTGAGGAATAAGCAGAGCGTAGTGTAAGCCTTCTGTAAGGAATCAAAAACAGTACCGCCTGGCAAATCAAAAAAAATGGATTCGGCTCTTGAGCTTGGCACAAAAAAAATGGGGATACCTGTTTTTTTGATTCCTGAAAGAAGGCTTACACGAAGCGAACGATTCAAATAAAACTTGCTTATAGAACCCGCTTTCTGCTTGAAATTTCATACAAAATTTCAGCCGTAAGTTATAGTAGCCTCTTATTTTTATTTCTGATTTCCTGTAGAATTTCTATTTCCGATGCAGGAAGCGGATTTCCTCCACCCATTTGTCTTACCATCCCAGCAATTTTCGCAGCATACTCAGCGCATTCAAGCTTGTAATAGGCTTGCGTTAGTGTCTCTGCAAAAGCTACAATTCCATGTCTTGCCAATAAAATCGTATCGCTTTTCTCTAAAAAAGGGCAGAGGGATTGGGCGAGGGCAAGGCTGCCTGGTGTCTGATATGGGGCGGTTGGGATGCTTCCCAAATGGACTATGACTTCAGGGATAAGGACTTTTTCCAGGCTTTCTCCTACAATGGTAAGCGATACGGCAAAAGGCGGATGAGCATGAACAACAGCCCTGACATCAGGACGATGCTTGTAGACCATTAAGTGCATCTGGATTTCCGAGGATGGTTTACCTTGACCAGCAATTTTATTGCCTTCCATGTCTGTTTTTAAAATTTGCTCTGGAGTCATATTCCCTTTGCATACACCAGAAGGAGTAAAGAGTAAAACATTTCCAGGCAATCTGGCACTCATATTCCCATCTGTTCCAACAATATAGTTTTGGCTATAAAGTCGATGACCGATATTGCAAATTTCTTCACGAATTTCAATTTCTGTTTTCATAGTAAGATAAAAAACAAGGTTAAATGTGCTTCTAAAAATGGAAAACTCTAAAAATTTTTTTTATATAAAAGTAAATACCAATAATACTGGATTGCCTTTTCTGCCCCTAAAATTGTCTCGATTTCTTCTCTTGTTTGCAAATCGGAAACCATGTCAGGACTTTTTTCCCTGCTTTTTTCACAAATTTTTTTCCATTGTTCTTTCTGCTGCTCTGTTAGGGGAAATAGTGTATCAAGAGGAAGAATATTTTTTTCTAAAGAAGATAAGGGGCGGGTTTTCTTAGTCGAAATGCTTTCCGATGCAATGATGGGGTTGTTTTTGTACTCTGGTGTTTTGGGAGGAAGATGGGCATGGCTTTTACTAACGCCTTTGCTTTCTGGTAAAGAAGAATAGGTTGTTAAGACAGGTATAGCGATCCCAAAGGCTAAGATTAAAGCAAAAAAAAATATACCAATCTATCAGAAAACATAGGTTTTCCTTAAAGTAAATGTAGATCAACATGAGTGTTGATGTTTCGATGCAAATCTTTACCTTGATTAGATTACACCCATGTCAACTTAGGAATCGGAATTGAATAATTATTAGGTCAACTTAAGAGCCTATCCGAAAAATAATTTTAGGCGAAAATTTGAGGCACTCGGAGAGCGAGGAGAAAGTGACAAAATTGCCGCAAGTGTAGCCGTAGCTACTCTAAGGACAATTTTGTCACTTTCGACAAAGCTACACGGAGCGATCGTTTCCGATAAAACCCGCTGCAATTAAATTATGAAAAATTAGATGTTTATCAAAATGGTGTAGAAAGAACACGCAGAAGCAAAGACAATATTTTTGGTTATTCTCTGCGTCCTCTGCGTGTCTGCGGTAAAATCTTTATGGGTAAAAAAAGATGTGTCTATTTTTCTTCTATAGCAAAGATAAAAGCATCTTTGGTTGCCATAAATCCCATGTTGTTTTCTTTTGGGTTAGAAATAAAAAAGTCGAAATCCTCTAAGTTGTAAAGGCTTTGTTGTTGGTTTTTTCTGGATACAGAAACAACCTTTTTATCGTTTCTTACAATAAAATCATGGAATTGTCCGACAAAGAAAAATAAGATGCCATTTTCTACACTGGTTTGTACTTCGCCAGTTTGCATATCAAGACCATAGAAAATGCTTTTCTTTTCAATCATCTCAGAAGCGAAATAGATTGTTTTTCCTGTTTGGTAAGGTTTATAGCGAATTTCTCCACCGCTTTCAAATTTCCATCGGAGATCGCCATTGACTCTGTTCAAAGAGTAAAAATTATAATCCATAGATCCAAAGTATAGGCTAGGTGGATTATTTTCTACATGCACTCCTGCTACGTTAGCACCTCTTGTTTCAAATCGGCTTTCTTTTCCCCATTCGTTTAAAGAATAGCCTGATTCCGCATTGATTGCATATATCCTTTGGTCTGTTCCTGGGAAAACCAGAATCCCATCGTTTAAGGCTGGCTGCCCCTGAACAACACCATCGATTCTATAACGCCATGCAACACTTCCATCCTCTTTTTCTAAAGCATAGATAAAATTATCCCATGCACCCATATAAATGTATTTATCGCTTACACATAATGCAGAAGAAGGAACAAAATTCAATTCTTTTTGCATCAATAGGCTGCCTGTATTTTTATCGAGAGTGTATAGCTTGGTCATGGCTAAAATATAGATGCGATCTTTAAGAACTTCTGGTCTGTTATCCAAGGATTCAGGAAGGAGATACATCCATTGAATGATCCCTGTTTTTCCATCAAAGGCAAAAAGTTTTTTGGATTCGCATTCTACCAAAAGAAGATTGTCGCAGTAGTAAATCTGTTTTACTCTTTCATTAGCAAGAGAATAGTACCATTTTTCAAAAAGGGGTGTTTTTTTCAATTCATACCTGAGCTGGTTGATTCTCTCCCCTTGGTATTTTTTATATTCTAGCTCTTCCTCTTGCTTGCTGACTTTTTTATTCTTTTTACTGCCTTTGCTTTTTCGTTGAGCTTCTTGTGACTGAGCTAAGGAAAAACTTTTTTGTTTTTTTTCTGGAACAACTTTGGTTTCGGTCTTTTTAGCGGTTTCTTCTTTGCCTACACTAATTTTGGCTTTTTCCCCCTCTGTTTTGGAAGAAGGACACAAAATGCAATTCTGACAACCTGTAAATAAAAATATCAAAAGGGCAAGTATAAAGATTCTTATCATAATAGCAGTCTCCCGTGTCATAGTTTTTCGAGCGAATTACCAGGAAGAAGTCTATCTCCCAATAGATACAGAAATTATAAATCAATTTAAAAATAAGTCAAGTCTTTTTCTGTCTCTATGCGGCCCTCAATCCTGTTGCTTTCTTTGGATTTTTTTTTTAAAATCTGCTAAGATTTCTCTATTGAAAAACATGCAGGAATTTGTTGAAATAGCAAGTCATCTTCTTTTGTTTTTCTCGCAAGAGGAAATGAAAAATTGCCAATATCAAATTTTTTTTGATTGGATGAAAATATGAAAGAACTTCTCCATTTTTCTTTTTTACAAAAAAAAATCCTCAAAAACAACTTGCATACACTGCGCCAGCACTCCTGGCTGAAAATCCTCGTTGTTTCTTTTTTTGCCCTGGTATTTTTTGTTACAATTTTTGTCCTTTTTTATCGGGGACTACGATTTGTTGAATCCTATATACCTCATGATTTTTTTACTATGATGGTAGAATACCTTTTTTCTGTTTTTTATTTCGCTTTGTTTCTAATGCTAACATTTTCTTCTAGCATTATTGCTTTTTCTGTCTTTTTCCATGCAAATGAAACACAATATCTTTTTACCTCTCCCATATCCTTTCCAGGAATCTTTTTTTATAAATTTTTTGAAACCTTTGCTTTTGCATCCTGGTCAGTGTTTTTCCTGGGTATCCCTATTTGCTTTGCTTATGGTATACACCAAAATGTATCCTGGGAGTTTTATCCAGGTCTTATCCTTTTATTTATTCCGTTTATTTGCTTGCCTGCAATCTTAGGAACTTTGGCAGCTTTTATCGTTATTTTGTATTTTATCCGATTTAGGAAAATCATAGCTATTGGATTCTTTGCCTTGCTGGTGTTTGGAATCCTTTTGCTTATCGTTTCTATCTCCAGCTTAAAAAAAGAAGTTCCCTCTTTTACAACAGCATGGTTTTTAAATGTAGTGGATTATCTGAATTTTATTCGACATCCTTTGTTTCCTTCATTATGGACATCAAAAGGCATGCTATCTCTTGCGCAGCAAGACTACAGAGACTTTTTTTTCCAGTTGACACTTCTTGTTTCTCAATGCCTACTCTTAGGCTCAATTGCTTATATTTTAAGCTTTTTTAAATACGATGAAGCATACTCCAAGGCACATAGCTTTAAAACAAAAAAGAACATCTGGCGATGGAATTTTTTTTCCAAAATTTTTTCCTGTCTTCCCTTTTTGCAACGCCATGACCGCATTTTTTTGGAAAAAGACATTAAAATTTTCCTCCGAGATCCCTTGCAATGGGGGCAATTTGCCATACTTTTAGGGCTTTTGCTTTTATATGTTTTAAATCTAAGAACCTTGAGATATGATGAAAAAACTCTTTTCTGGAAGCACCTCATCGCCTCTCTGAATCTCACAGCAACAGCTTTAATTAATTGTACTTTTGCAAGCCGCTTTATTTTCCCCATGCTATCGCTGGAAGGTAAAAGATTCTGGATGCTAGGCGTTATGCCTCTCAAAAGAAGTGGAATTTTAATTGCCAAATTTTTCTTTGCTGTAGTAACCCTATTCATAACAAGCGAGGTGCTGATTGTTCTTTCTTGCTATATGCTAAAAATGCCTTGGGATCTTACCTTTTTCCATGCTTTTACAGTCTTTTGCCTGACTTTAGGCGTTGCCAGCCTTTCTGTTGGAATGGGAGCTATCTATCCTAATTTTAAAGAAGATAGCCCTTCTAAAATTGTTTCAGGCTTTGGAGGGACTTTGAATCTTATCCTTAATCTATTCTTTGTCCTTGCCATTGTTTCTTTGCAAAATATTCCTTCTTACTGGCTACTAAAAGGAGCAGGCAATGATTATAAAATTTATCTTGGACTAGGGCTTACGACCCTTGTTACCTGCATAGCCTGCGCCTTGCCCCTATATATCGGCGAAAAATCTTTTAGCCGATTGGAAATGTAAAAATAAAAGTTTCCGTAACTGCTATTTTTTGAGAATGGCGAAAATCTTTTTTTTCTGGCTATACAAGCCTTACTTTGGTATATTTCCTTTATGATTTGTATGCTCCGATTATATTTTTGATTGGTTTAAGGAGAATTGTTATGGTTTTTGGTCTTATGGATATTATTGTATTTTTGGTTTTTGTTATTTGTGTTGTCAGCGTTGGAATGTTGATGAGCCGCAATGGAAAAACAGGGGAAGATTATTTTCTCGCAGGCCGTGGGTTAAGCTGGTGGTTGATTGGCTTTTCCCTGATCGCCGCGAATATCTCGACAGAACAATTCGTGGGAATGTCAGGAAATGCCGCAAGCCATGTTGGTATAGCCATTGCAAGCTATGAATGGATGGCTGCCATTACTTTAGTGGTTGTGGCTTTTGGATTTTTACCCTATTTCCTGAGGGCAGGAATCTACACCATACCAGAATTCCTGGAATATCGCTATAATGCTACAACAAGAACAATCATGGCAGTTGCAACCCTTTTCATCTACATGCTTCTTCTTGGTTCGGTGACCTATTCTGGTGCTTTGACTATCCGCAGCCTTTCTGCGATGGCAGGATACAATGTCACTTTGGCATTTTCTGCTAGTGTGATTGGTGTTATTGCCATGCTTTATGTTTGCGCAGGTGGTTTAAAAGCATGCGCATGGGCAGATTTGATCCAGGGAAGTGCTTTAATTCTAGGCGGCGCACTCATTATGTTTTTTGCCTTCCAAAAGCTTGGCACAGCGCAAGAAGCCGCTCAGGTTTTAGATCTCTCTACTGGTGCAGTTACTTTTGTTCCTCTGGAACAAGGCAAAAGTGCCATGGAGCGTTTTTTCGATCTCAACAGAGTCCGCATGAATATGTTCCTGCCTTCCACAGATAGCGTATTGCCCTGGACAGCTCTTTTGCTTGGCTTATGGATACCCAATTTCTACTATTGGGGTCTGAACCAATACATTACCCAAAGAACATTAGGTTCGGCTTCTTTAGCTCAAGGCCAGAAGGGAATCGTCTTTGCTGCATTTATGAAGCTGATTATTCCTCTTGTGATCGTTATCCCTGGAATCATCGCTTTCAATCTTTTTGCCAAAGATATGCAAAAAGAAACCATCTATGACAATGCCAAAGTATTTGCCAAATATGCCAAAGCCAATCCTCAAACCTTATATGTAACAAAGGTTGTATCTCCTAAACAAGAAGATATTGATTCCTGGAAATCCGACAAATTTATGCTGGCTATTTTTGACGATGCCCAGGCAATGAAAAAAGTTCAGTTTACCAATGCTTTTGTCCTTCCTTTGCAAAAAGCAGAGATAGAAAGCATTTCTGTATCTTCTTTTGTCGTTTTTGAAACAGACGACAAATCAGCCAAAAGCGTATTCCCTTCTCTTATGCAAGAAATAGAAGCTTATAATGCAAAAGCCAGAGAAGAAGCCAAAAAGGCGAATGCTATGGTGAGCAGCGAAAAATTCATTGCTTACAAATACGATACAGCCTTAGCCCAGCTTCTAGGAAATGTCATACCCCAGGGATTTGGGCTGGTCGGTTTTGTTTTAGCGGCACTGCTAGGTGCAGTTGTCAGCTCTCTTGCTGCTATGCTCAATGCAGCATCCACAATCTTTTCTATGGATATTTACCAAAAGTATATTTCTCCTAAAGCTTCCCAGGATGCTCTCGTGCGAGTAGGCCGTATATCTGTGGTACTCTTTACCATCATTGCCATCTTTATGGCACCACAGCTAGGCAATCCTCAGATCAGCCACAGCATTTTTACCATCATACAAGAAGGCCAGGGCTTTATTTCGCCTGGTATCCTTGCTGTATTCGTGTTTGGCTTCCTGATCCGCAAAGCCCCTCCCATGGCAGGAGTTTTAGGACTACTTACCAACATCGTTGCCTATGGTTTCATGAAACTTGCTTTCCCTGATATACAATTCCTTAACAGAATGGCAATATGCTTTGCTTTGTGCATAGCGATCATGTCTTTGATTACCCTGCTAAAACCCCTTGCACAGCCCATCCAGTTCAAACAAAACACAACCATCCGCCTGGAGACATCCAAAGGTGCGATGTGGGTAGGCATTGCCGTTGTTATTTTCACATTGATACTCTATGTTGTCTTTAGCCCCCTTGTGCTGGTAAAATAAAGATAAGCGTAACCACTAATGCGCTCAAAAATTTTTACCACAGAGTAGCAGAGAACACAGAAAAATTCGTAGACATGACCTGGACTTGAACGCGAACATCATTGGTGTTAAGTTATAAGTATTTTTTAAAAAATAGCTTGTACTAAGCTCCAAGCAACAAGCGGGTTTTCTCTGAAGAGATCGCTCCGTGTAAGCCTTCTTTCAGGAATCAAAAAAAACAGGTATCCCGTTTTTTTTATGCCAGGCTCAAGAGTTGAATCGAATTTTTTGGTTTGCCAGGCGGTACTGTTTTTGATTCCTTACAGAAGGCTTACACTACGCTATTCTTATCCTTGATTGGATGATATAATCTATTGCAAGATAAGCTATTAAAACTTAACACCAATGGCGCAAGCGTGAGCGTGGATGACATACGTGCTAACTTTTCGATGCAACCCTTTACCCTGAAAGGGTTTTATATACAAATTTGAAGCCTTTTTGATTTTAAAAATAAAAATTTTTAAAAGTGGTTTGGAGGAAAATTTTCCCCCAAATAAAAATCTCTTTGCATAACCCCAAACGATTCTTAGGCTAAAAAGCTTTTGCCTCTGGGTTTAATTTTTAGAGTTTTTCCATCATAGAAAGCCATTTTTTGGCACTTATCAGAAAGAGCTTCTACGATTGTCATGAAATAGGCGTTTTCTGAGCTTGAATCTGAAAGTTGAAGAAGGTTTTTAAGCTCCTCCAGAAGAACAGATCGTGTTTCATTCTTTAGCAAATACTGCAAGATCTTTTGCTCGTCCTGGCAAAGATTGCTTTTGCTTTCTTTCATGCTCTTTGCAATTTGTGGGAAAAGGAATTCTGTTGCTTTGGCAAAGAAATCTTTCTGGCTGCTATCGCCGAAAAATTTAATGCCAAATTTGTTTTCTGTGCCAGAAGGTCTTGCCAAAACAGAAAAGAGAATGCTTTCTGACTGGTCCAGACAAACAAAATAGAGTGTGTCTTTCTCTTCTTTAAAGAAAACTTCCTGCAAAAGGTTTGGTTCGCATGCTTTTGTAAGGAAATCGTGGATTTGCTGCCAGAGTTCGCTGTTTCTATACCAAAGTTTTTTGTTAACAAAATAAATGTATAAAATATCATTGTAAGGGATCTGGTAAGGCGAAAGTATTTTGGCGAATCTTTCGCTTACTGGGGTTTCTTTTTCTCGTTGCAGAGCAGAGGTGATAGCGGAAATTGTATAAAGAGAAGAAAGAATCCCATTACCCGTGAAAACTTTGTGTTTTGTATGAAGATCCTGGGCAGCGACATGGTATGGTCTTACAATATGGCCTGATGATTCTGCTCCTATACATTGTTGCTTGAGGATATGCTTATCGCCTACAGGACAAAGCTTTAAATTAATCTTATCAGGAGATACAGGGGTTTCTTCCGAAAGAAGCAGTTGCATAGGGTTATATTTTTTTAGACTTTGCATGAGTGCATTGATAAAGGGAACGCTGGACTCTACGGTAAAAGCAAGCAAATGAAGCGAATGTATATTTTGCGCCTGAGCCAAAGCAAGAGCTTGATAGTAGAGCGATTCATCTCCGTCTATAATCTGCAAATTATCATGGAAAGGATTGTATAGAGCTACATAGCTTCTGTCTCCATCTCCATCGACCAAAATGGCCCACGCTGTAGATCCATTTTGCAGCTTTTCTCGATTCTGCTGTCCAAAGTCCAGAAGCGATTTGAGCGCAGGAAATCCGTAAAATTTTTTACCTTCTTCTATATCAGAACGAGATATGGTATAGATATTTTCCAAATGGGCCGCGCCCACTCTGTCCTGCCCGTGGTTACTATTGATATTTTTTCCATCAGGATGGTTGCCTACAAAGAAAAAGTTTTCCACTCCTAGATCAGGCAGCATTTCTCTTAAAATATCTTGGTATATAGGAGCTGCAAACGCGCCGTGAGCCAGGTCTGCCACCAGAAAACCAACTGATTTCAAGGGAGGAAGATTCTTCGCATCCAGCATGGTTCTTGCCAGCACTTCCTTAGCCATTTTTTCTGATTTATGCAATACGCCCCTATCTTTGGCTTTAGGGGGATTCAAGGCATCTTTATAGAGAAGAGCAGCAATGGTCAGTTCCAATACCAAGGGTGCTTTTGTATATACAGCAACACCCTGGTTGTTGTAGGATTTTATAAAAATTTTCAGCCCATCCTGCGATGCAGGGTTATGCGAGGCACTTTTATACAATGCCAGGCTGGTTTGTATGGAGCTTTCCTGGCAATCGCAATAGGCTAAAGCGTAGGGCATACAGGGAATAGGGACAATGCCCAGGTCATGGGCTTGCTTTCCTGTCGAAAGAATGCCTTCTACTACAGATTGGTAAAAAATATGCTGCCTTCTAGGATCATCGCTATAGATGTCTCTTGGATCGCATCCCACGAGGATAGATTCTATCTTTTTGCCAGAGAAGGATTCCCAGGCAAGAACAGTATTGCGGGCAAGGCCATAAAAAAATTCTGGTGTGATCTCATGTTTGTCCAGAAAATGCCATATACTTTCCATAAGAGACATACTCGTGTTGGGGACAAAAGTAGGGCCACGCAATCCGTCCGTGCCATGAAAGCAGAAGCAGGCTCTCTTTATGGTTTCCTCGGAAATTTCAGTAGCATTCGTCTTGGCAGCAAGAGCCAATAGATAAGGCCAGTGAACTAGAGCAGGATAAGGCCATTTTTCGAGCAAATCCAACAATATGCCCATTTTTTCATGGTTGACTTCTTCTGGCTTGGGCTGCCAGAGCTGCCATGCGGGGATCTGCAAATCGGTATAGGCATTCCAGTCGCCATTCAAAAGCCCCATTTGAGGAGAATTCCAATCGCCATTGAACAAAAATTTATTTTGTTGGTATAGCTTTTTAAATCGGGAAAAATAAGGGAGAAATTCCTGTGTGTGTTTTTTGCTCTCTAAAACAATGGGAGCCAGGGATTCCGATGCTTTTAGAATTTCCTGAAATTCTTCCATTCTTTTTTCTATAAGGCTATTGAGCCATCTCTGGCCTTTCCTTTTTTCGGATTCAGGCAATTTCAGGATAAAATCCAGATAGGAAGAAAAAGATCCACAGGAAAGCTCTTGCTCCAGAGCTTCCATAAATTCTTTTTGCTCTGGGATAAAGCCAAAAGGCGCGAGGAACTTTTGCTCCAGCGTTTCTCTGTGGGTAAGCAAGGCTTCATGCTCTTTGATTTGTTTGATATAGAAAGAAATAGAATTCCCTGATGCTTTTCCAAGCTCTTTTTTATGAAGCTCAAGAGACAAAGGCAGTTTAGAAAACATATCAGCCCTTTGCCCTTGCTCTTTCTGGTCGAAAATCCAGTGGAATCTTTCCTGGATGTTTGCCAGAATCATATCCCCTGCTTCCAGGAGCAATTTCTGGTAAAAAGAGTTCTTGGTTCTCGTGGCGAACTTATTTCGGACTTCCATAAAGTATAAATAAAGGGCATGATAGTGAGAAACCAAGGTAGCTGTGATCCAAAATTTTTCTTTTACAGAAGTAAGCAAAGCTGGATGATAAGGCTTTTGAGAGGGTTTCAAGGGGGCTTCTATAGAAAGGCAGCCTGCGGGGACGCAGGCACGCACTGCTGTTCCTGCAGGTACTAAAACTTTTTCTCCAATCATCGTGGGAGCAATGATCTGGGTTTGTCCGCCAATAAAGGTTTTAGGAAAAAGCCCGAACATTTCGCCTGCTACTCCTGGGCCTAGAAGAGAAGCAAATTTCAAACCATTGGGGGTAAAATTATAGTGGACTGCTCCTGACCCTATCTCTGTAAAACCAAAAGGCTCTTCTGTTCCGCCTGTGATCAAAACATCACAAAAATTGATCAGACTGCCCAAAACCACTTTGATTCCCAAAATTGTCATCTTGCACCCTACTGTGTGGGCAGCTTCAGCAGCTTCCATAAAAAGAGTTGCCCCTCGAATCTCCGCTCCTGAACGTACTTTAGCATTGTCCAGGAAAACACAGTTGTCATAATATCCACTGCCTAGCTTTACGCCTGTTCCGCATCGTACATTGGAATAAACGCCATTAGGCCCAAGAATGCTATTTCTGCCGATCAAAGTTTTGTTTCCCTGGAGGGTAATGCCAGGCAAAAGCGTTACCCCTGGCTCTATGTTGCTTAAGATGACATCTTTATCAACAAAAATCTGATGAGGCGATGGAATCACCACACCCCTGGACTGCAATTCTACAATTGTGCTATTCATGATTTCTCTCATAATAGAAAAAATAGAATCTTAAAAAAGACCCATTATGAAAAATAAAGAGCCAATAAAGCCAAAAACACCCATGAGCAAACTAGCATAAACCATTTCTTTGTCTTTTTCCTGGCAATCCTTGGAATTTTTGATTCCCATAGCAACAGCAACAGGGCCAAGAACGATTCCCAAACCACAAACCAAAGAGGCTAGAGCTATATAAAAGCCTTGCTGCATTTTCTTTTCTAATGTAGAAATCTGCAAAAGAACTTTTTTGGGAAAAGGCGTGTCCACTACAACCTTATGGCAATAGGGACACAGGCTTTCTTCCGAGCCTATAAGCTGGAAGCAAAATGGACACTCAATGATGGTGTCGCTTTTGTCTACTTCAATGGCAGTCTGCTCCAAAGGCGAAATGTCTTCTTCTGGAAGGGCAAGAGCAGTCAATGCTGTTGGCTGCTCTAATCCCAATGTGATGGTTGCCAGACATCGTGGGCATTTCAGCTTTTTATTGTAATAGCTATCAGGAACTTTTTTATCATAGGAACAAAAAGGGCAATCAAAGAAAACAGCCATAGTTTTTATTTACAAAACACGATGTTTTGAAGGACGCCTCCTCGTCCCGTTCAGGATTTCCGATTGATATAAAAACACGAAATATATTTTTATAAAACAGCCTTCAATACCGTATATAGTCCTAAAACCAAGGTTGCTAACCCAACCAGGGTGGTAAATTTTTTGATTTCTATTTTTTTGATCGTATACACAGCTATGGGAACAGAGAGAACAGCACCAATCAGTAAAAACTGTGCCAGATTCCAGGATATGCTTTTACCCAAAGAAAAATAGGTTATGAGTCCTATAAAGCAGGTGAATCCTTCTGCAAAGGATGTTATGGCAATAGAGTTTTTGCTATTTGCTCCACATAAAATTTGCCCTGCTGTCATTAAAGGGCCATAGCCTCCTCCAGAAATTCCTTTATTGAAGGCTGCTATGCTGCCTAAAGTCAAAATTTTAGGCCAGGAAAAGGGAGTTGTTGTGTTTTTCTTGAAAAGAATGTATATTCCCATAGACAAGACAATCATGCCTATAGTAAGCTGCAAATAAAGCTTGGGAAGATGCAGAGAAATCATAATAGAAAATATGCAACCTATAATGCTGCAAAAGCTCAGGACAAACACAATCTGTGCATCTTGAGATTTGGGGAAATACAAAAGTTTGCCGTATTTCTTTACCATTTCCTCATCGCGCTGAAAATCGAACTGCACGATTTTCGCCTTATGAAATAAAAAAGCAGAAAAAAAGCCCGTAATCAATTCCGAAAGCAAAACAGCAGGAACAACATCAGACACAGGAAAGCCCATAACCAGGAGAACAGGCGTAAGGGTAGTGCCATAGCCCATGCCAAGAGAAGAATCAATGTATTCTGCTAAAAAAGCAAAAAGAACAACGAGCAAAATACCAGAAATATCCATATTCACTCTTTCTTTAAAATGCGATATTTTTCCTAACCTCTTCTGGGGATAGCTGTTCCATGCAGGTTGGATTTTTTTTGCAAACCCTGTTACGGCAAGGGTTGCAGCCGCATAGATGTTGCAAAACAATATGGTTTTCCCCATAAGGCGATGTCTTTTGGGTATCTGTTGGCCCAAAAAGAGCTAAAATTTTACTTCCCATAGCAGCAGCAATGTGCATTGGGCCAGAATCATTGCTTATAACAAGATCGGCCTTTGCCATGACTGCACAAAGTTCCTTGATCGATGTTTTGCCAATCAGGTTTACGACTTTCTCTGGAAATTTTGTATTTCCTAGAATTTGTTCTCCTAGCCCTGAATCCCCTTTTGCTCCAACCAGAGCAATGGTTGCATTATAATCCATAAACAAACCATCCATAAGCCTTGCAAAATGCTTTGCAGGCCATCTTTTGCTGGGCCACCGAGTTCCAGGCACCATGACAATGCAAGGATTGCCTTGCAGCCAGGAACTAGCTTTTTGTTTATCTTGTTCGCTCAAGAAAATAGGAAAATCCCTTGCAACAGGCTTTTGGATCAGTTTCTCCACAAGATAAGAATTGCGATCCACTGCGTGTATGATGGAATGGGGAACAGATACCTTGTTGTTGTAAGCCAGGGTAGAAAATTCTCTGGCATGAGCAAAGCCCAAACGATGAGACGCACCCGATAGCAAGGTAAAAAAACCACTTCGGAAAAGCCCTTGTAAATCCAGGCACGTATCAAAGCCTTCAGCGCGGATTTCTTTAAGCAAACGCCATATTTCCTGCTGACGAAATAGACAATTTTTTAAACCTCGCCATCTTTCTCTCTCAAAAAGAAAAATCCTATCGATATAGGGATTTCCTTCTAAAATTTCTTTATAAGCTCTTGCTACAAGCCAGCCTATAAAAAGATTAGGCTGGCTTTCTTTCAATGCTTTTAAAACAGGCAAAGAATGGAGTATATCGCCCAAGGCACTGATTTTGACAACCAAAATTTTTTCCATTTTCACCTCGGACTAATGATTCTGGAAGAAGCTTTTAAAAGGATTTGAGGCATTGTTTTTTTCGTGGCATTGGCATTCTGTTTTGTTTCGGTTTTCGCCGCAATGGGGACAAAGACCAAGGCAATCTTGTTTGCAAATTAGCCTCATGGGCATTTCGACGATAATCGTATCCCTTGCCACAATGGAAAGGTCAATGCTATTTTCGTCATAGTGCATGACTCCAAGCTCGCCTATTGTCAATTCCGCGTTATCAGAAAGCTGCGCGTGAGTAGGCAAAGGGCGATAGTATACTTCAAAATTTGCATCCAGCTCAAAAGGAAAAGCTTCCAGGCAAAGATGACAGTTTGCTTCAATGCAAGTTGCAATATGTCCGCAGAGTCGAATATCTTCAGCACTTTTATAGGCTGTACCATCAAAAAGTACAGGCTTTAAAAATTTTAAATCCATGTCCAGATCTTTTTCGCGGATTTGCCCTGTATATGTTTTGCCTGTAATGGGTATGTCTTTCACCGTAATTATCATAAAATTTTCCTTATTTCTCCTTGATTGGACGAAATGTTACATTCTCACACTATAGCTTATTATATAAAAAAAATTTCAAAAATAAATTCTTTTATCCAGGATTTTGTATTGAAAATCAAAAATTTATATGATGCAGTGACAAGGATAGTAACCCATAGAAAAAAGAAGCCATAGAAAGTGTGTATTATGTAGAAAAAATCTAATTTTTAAAGGGCGTAACCGGGCGAGCGCTTTTTTGTCCGAAAAGGCAGTGGAGGGCGAGCCTCCTGGCGAGCTTCTTTCGATGCATAAGAAGCTCGGCAGTAGCCTCGCCCTCCATTTATAATTCGCTTGAAATTTCGAAAGCGCAATGTCGGTTACGCCCATTTTTAAAGCGAATACTTACGTGCTGTAGCTAGGCTTGTTTTCTGATTTTTCCTTGATTCGGCGAAATGTGATCAAATTATTTGGGATGATAGTTTTTTTCGCGCTTTGCATTATAGATTATTAGATGCGAAATTTTTTGCTTGATTGTTTTACAAAAGAACTTTATATTATTTATGAAATTTTTTACAATTTTACTATTTTTTGGAAAGGGCTATTATGAAATTAGCTAAATTTATGGTATTTCTCATGATTCTTCTTTTATCCACTTCTTTATCGGCTGCCACCATCGTGTGGCCACCCCAGTTACAAGGGTCCGTCAATCTTAACAGCCAATCCCATGGTTCGGGCTACAGCCCCTTTGCCAATGAATTTTGGGTACCCTATTGGGGAACACAAACCGTGTATCGCTATGATAGAAACTATAACCTCTTAGGAAGCTTTAACACTGGACAGGACCATATGATGCAACTTTGGGGCGATACAGACGGATCTTACTACACCGCCAACTGGCAATACTATACCATTACCAAAAGGAGTGGCAGCAGCACGGTTTGGACCTATAATATTGGCGGCCACGCAGGTGGTGTTGCGGCAGATGCCAATTATGTATATGCTATGCGTTATGATACTAACACTGTTTTTAGATTGAACAAAAGCACAGGTATTTTGGTCAACACGTTTACCTTAGATTCCATATCAGGCGGGGGTGCGCATGGTGGCATTTACATGTATGGCGGACTCGCTGTAGTAGGCGACTATCTTATCCGTGGTAACGGGAATGGTGTCATTGAATATTTTAGTCTGGCCACGGGAAATAGACTCGGAAGCTTCAGCACAGGATCTTATATTTATGGATCTGCTTTTGATGGGACTAACTATTACGTCCACCAAAATGGCAGTACCCATCAAGTGTACACCATTGCTGCGAACACACCAATTCCTGAACCCGCTTCCTTGGTTTTGTTAGGGCTGAGTGCCGTGGGTTTGATTGCTAGTCGAATGAAAAAATTCTAGGTTTATGGCCGATACATTGGGACAATAGACACTTCAAAAATTTTTTAACCAAACTGGTTATCACCATCCTACATCGGTTTTCAGTTGTATTGCATACAAAAAAGCCTATAAAATAATCCACAGATTACGCAGATTACGCAGATAAAGGCTTCGAAAATCTGTGTAATCTGCGTAATATGTATGCAATGCTGTGCAATTTTTAAATCTTTTTTTTCTGCATTTTCTGCTACTAAACTTTTTTCTTGACATGACTATGAATTTTGGCTATCATAATATTTTAATATTAAATTGTTTAATATTAAAATAAATTAAAAATTTTTATTTGCAGTATATAGGTTTATCAAATGGGAACACATTATCAAGGAAGTACCGAAGAAATTAGAGCTTTAAACACTTTCATCAAATTGATTCGTGCAGCAGAAACGGTGTCTTCACGTGTCCACGTTTCTCTTGCCTCTGAAAATTTGACAGTTAGCCAACTGGGAGTTTTGGATGCTCTATATCATTTGGGCCCGCTCTCTCAGAAAGAGATATCTCAAAAAATATTGAAGAGTGGTGGCAATATCACCATGGTGATTGACCATCTCGAAAAAAGAGGTTTGGTTCAACGGACACGGAATCAGCCAGATCGTAGAGTCACAAAGGTTTCGCTTACCTCTGATGGACATCAATTTGTAGCCAGGATTTTACCAGGGCATGTGGCCAATATCGTGAGAGAAATGAAAATACTGACTTCCCAGGAACAGGAACAAATAGGTCTCTTGTGCCGAAAACTAGGCACTAGTAGTCTTATCTCTCAAGTGGGTCAAGACGACTAGCCCTTCGAATGAAGCAAGAATAGGGCTATTTGTATAAATCAGGGCAGCCCCTGAAACACCCGTGCTGATACTGCATCTCTATGATTGTGCTTTGCTGAACATGGCTGCGTTGCGTGTGCTAGGCATAGATGCAAGCACCCCTAATCCACCAGGAGGTCTCATTGCTCGTGATGCTTCGGGAAATCCAACTGGCCTTTTTTTGGCTGAGCCCAATGCTTACATTCTCTATTCCACCATTGCTCGCGCTCCCAAACTCTCATTCGCAGAACAGATCAATTCTTCTCGATGGAACGCGTGTTGCCAGCTATCATCCCTGGACATGTCTTTACTGGCTTATCACTGGCAAAACAGTAGGCTGAACGGAAATTACCTCAAAGGTTTTTGGCTACTACAAAAAAACTTGCAAGTCTTGATGAAAGGAAGATGATGAAAAAACATACTCTATTTTGTACACTCTTTGTGCTTTTTTTCATACCTGTCTTAGCACAAGAGTCTGAAGAAAAGGTGGGTACTATGACAATAAAAACAATTCCTGCGCAACAGCGACATTTCAGTGATTATGGTTGGTTGAAAACCTACTGGCTATTTTCTTTTTCGGATTATTACGATCCCGACAATATCCAGCTCGGTGCATTGCGTGTTTTCAATGATGATGTTGTCGCACCAATGAGAGGATTCCCAACGCACCCTCATAAAGAAATGGAGATCATTACTATAGTTTTGGATGGCACAATGACTCATGAAGATAGCATGGGTAATCGTACTACAATTCATGCAGGGGATGTACAGCGAATGTCTGCTGGTACAGGGATTACCCATTCAGAATATAATCTAGGCGAGAAACCTACCCATTTTTATCAGATATGGATTTACCCTGACAAGCTTGGGCTTAAACCAAGCTATGAACAGAAGCAGTTCTCACCTGAGATTTGGAAAAATAAGCTTTGCGCCCTGGCATCTGGTCAGGGAAAGCCAAATACAGTGATATTCCATACCGATGCTACAATCTATCGAGCTTCACTGGAAGCAGGCAAAACACTGGATTTTCATCCATCCAAAAGCCGCAGCATTTTTATCTACCTGATTTGTGGGGAATTAGCAATGAATGACACCATACTTAACACCAATGATCAAGCACGCATAGAATGCGCTGAGCCATTGTCATTTAAAGCGCGAAATAATTCAGAGTTGATTTTGATCGATGTTCCTTTTTGTAAAGATTGAAAGGATTATGAAAGGAAAATTATGAAAAAGCAAACACTATTTTGTATGCTCTTTGTACTTTGTTTCATTCCTGTTTTAGCACAAGAGTTTGAAGAAAATGTAAAAGAATTGGAAAATTACTCTGGGCTTCCGATAGTTCCTAGATTGAGTACAGAGCTTTTGATCACAGGAGGATCTCCTGAAAATGTCGCTCTTCGCAATATGCTTTTGACAAAGCCAGAAAATCCAACGATTTTGAAAGGCAAAAAGATAGCAGTACTCTCCACAGATGGAGTAGAGGAGATTGAGCTGATTGGCCCTATCCAGTATCTCAAAAAGCGAGGTGCAGAAGTACACCTTGTGGCTCCTAGATTTCAGACTTTGCCTAGAAAGTATGGCGTGGTTTATCCTCAGCAGAGAGCCACTCATATTCTGACGATACGATATATGGAAAATGCAAGCTGGATACCAATTGATAAATTCATAGACGATGTTACCGTAGATGATTATGATGGACTCATCATTCCAGGAGGAGCATGGAATCCAGACAGCCTGAGGCATGATCCCAAAGTCCAAAAATTCGTGCGAGAGATGTATTCTCAAAATAAGTTGACTGCTGCCATCTGCCATGGCCCTTTGGTTTTTGTCAATGCTGGCATCATCCGGGGAAAAAAAGCAACCTGTTTCTGGAATGTGCAGATTGATATTCAAAATGCAGGTGCTAATGTGATGGATCAGGCTGTAGTAGTGGATGAAAATATGGTTACAAGCAGGTATCCGTTCGATTTACCCGATTTTATGAAGGCAATCGAAGAAAAAATCCTGAAACAAGGAGATAAAAAATAGCAAAAGATATAAGAACCTTCGAGAAAATCTTGGATGGATGCCTGGAATGATTGATTCTGCTTCATAAAAAGATTGCCTTGTAATCATCTGTAACCGCAGGGTTGCTCTGAAAAAGACTATCTATTCAGAAAAGACAACCTTTATAGCAATCCCTGCGCCTTTTGTCAATAGCAACTGGTCAAAAGTATCAAGTTTGGCTATAATAAATAAGCTGTGAGAATTCAATAACTTTCCCATAAGATTTAACCTCAGAGTCACAGAGAATGAGGATAAGAGAGATTGACAAACTTTGACACAGAAAGGCAGGCCATGAAATTTGAAGATTTGGAATTGAACATTATTCCTTTATGCAAAAAATATGGGGTCAGAAGAATGGATATCTTTGGTTCCTTT
>JABWCH010000045.1 GCA_013359215.1 Candidatus Brocadiia bacterium
TTTTCCTTCTTCTGTGGAAATCCAGGCTAAATCTTTTGGATTAGAAAGAAAGCAGCATTCGACCAGGACAGAAGGAATATGCGTTTCGTGAATCACGCGAAAAGCACCTTTTCGGATTCCTCTGTCGGAAAGAGGTGAATGCTTTTGGAATGCGGATCGGATAAGGCGAGCCAGCATAGAGCTTTTGCTATAGTGTTTTGCTTTGCTGTTTGTGCTAATCCATACTTCAAAACCTGATGCTTTTGTGTTTAAAGCATTGTTGAGATGAATGGATACCAGGCAATTGGCTTTCTTTTGGTTGGCAATCAAAACGCGCTGGTCGAGTGTGGGAAAGCTATCGTTATTCCTGGTCATAAGCACCTTTGCTCCCTTATCTTTTAGGATTTGGGCTACTTTGTTGGCAATGTCTAAATTGAAATTTTTCTCGTACAAACCATTCGGTGCTATGGCTCCTGTGTCTTTCCCTCCATGCCCAGGGTCGAGGAGTACAGAGAAGTTGATAAAAGAAACTTTGGGGATGCTTGCTTCTATTTTGTACAAAGGCTCTGGTAAATCTTGGATTTCTTTGCTTTCTTCTACGTTTTTGGCCTGATAAGCAAAGAGTGCTTTTAGGTCTTGTATATAGGTGCTTATGGGTACATAAACTTCTTTATTGGCAAGGTATGCAGGGAATTCCATTTTATGGGGTTCGCCTCGTATCCAGATTATATCGTTTTGTAGCTGAACAATAGCATAGTAGTCATCTTTTTGGAGATAGGCTTTTCGCTCGGCAGAATTCCACGTAAGGGAAAGAGAAAGCTCTTGTGCTATCTGGGATAGACTGATACTATTCCCTTGCTGTACAGGTTGCAGCATTCTTTTTTCTGAGGTACATCCCCAAAAAAGAAATGCCATAGTAAAAAGAAAAAGGGATGCAAGACGAAGCATATTCTTTGCCTTTTTAGAAAATGAAATTTTTTTCTAATTCATCAGGAAGCACAACCGATGTGCCTACCTTACCTACAACGATACCTGCTGCTGTATTGGCTAATTTCATTGCCATTTCCCAGGTTTCTCCTGCTGCAAGACAAAGGGATATCAAGGAAAGCACTGTATCGCCTGCTCCTACAACATCAAAGACTTCCTTTGCCTGGGCAGAAGCATAAAAACCTTGATCGTTTCGATTCAAAAGATACATCCCCTGCGATCCCAATGTCACTAGCATGGCATGGAGTTCTAATTCCTCCAGAATTTTTTTTGCTTCTCTTTTTATATCGTCATGAGTTGATAATGAGGTGCCGCATATTGCTTCTGTTTCTGATCGGTTGGCTGAAAGAAGGTAGGCTCCCTTGTATTTTCTCCAGTCCTTGCCTTTTGGGCCAACAAAGACTTTCTTACCGTGTTTGGCAGCCAGAAGAAGAATTTTTTGTGCCAGGCATTCTGAAGATTCTCCAAAAACCCCCTTTGCATAGTCTGATAAAATCAGACAATCGTAGTTGTTGATTTGAGATGTAAGAAAATCCATAATTTGCGAATTTTTTTCCAGAGAAATGGCTTTTTTGTCTTCAAAGTCCACTCTCAGTAGATGGTGTCCGTTCGCTATGAATCTTGTTTTTATAGTACTCGGACGCAAATCGTCCTCGCATATTCCTTGTCTTTGTATTTTGTCTTGGTCTAAAAGTTCTAATAGCTTAGAGCCATAAAAATCTTTTCCAATCACGCCACAAAGACTTGCTGCCACATTCAGTTTGGCAAGGTTTCTTGCAACATTCGCTGCACCGCCTAGACGAAACTCGTCTTTTTTTAAATCCAAAATCTGGATAGGAGCTTCAGGAGAAATTCTATTGACCGTCCCAAAAGCATAGTGGTCTAAAATAATATCGCCTATAACTAAAATTTTATAATTAGAAAATGACTGGATTAAGGATTGAATAGACATTATACGCCGTTTCCTCTTCAATGATAAAATCCCATGGCTATTACCCAGGGCGTTGCCCTGGGCTGGTAATATACGCCTTTCAGGCAAAAGGTTAGCACAATTGGTAATTTTTTTATACTGTTAACCGCCTGATTTCATTATATTCTGAGCTTCTACCAGGATAGGCAATATGCTGTTATAGAACCAGGTTCCTGCGATTCCGCCAAGAATGGGTGCGAATACTGGTATCCATGCGTATTTCCAGTCAGATTTGCCTTTGCCTGCAATGGGTAAAATAGCATGGGCCAGCCTTGGAGAAAGATCACGGGCTGGGTTGATGGCATATCCTGTTGGGCCGCCAAGAGAAAGACCAATAGCCCAAACTAAAATGCCCACTAAGAAAGGCGCAAGGCCATTGCTTAGATTATTATAGGTAGAAGTGATTCCCAATACTCCCACGACCAGGATAAATGTTCCCAGAAATTCGCAAAAGAAATTTGGGCCAAAAGAGCGGATAGCAGGGCTTGTGCAAAATACTGCCAGCTTTTTGCTGCTATCGTCTGTAACAGCCCAATGAGGCAGAAAATATAGCCACACAAGAACAGCACCCAAGAATGCCCCTGCCATCTGTCCGCCAATATACCATAAAGCCATAGTTGAGGAGATCTGACCATAGCTAAGAAGACCAATGGTAATCGCAGGATTGAGATGCGCTCCACTAGCCCATCCTGTTACATAAACAGCCACGGATACACCCAAAGCCCATCCTGTTGTGATGACAATCCATCCGCTATTTTCTGCTTTGGATTTTTTTAAGACCACATTAGCAACGACTCCATCTCCAAAAATAATCAGGAGCATAGTGCCTAAAGCTTCTGCAATAAAAAAATTCATATTTTGATCCTTTGTGTAAAAGGAAAGTAATGTGAAAGTATATCCTGGTAAGAATACCCTTGTAAAGCCATGCCTAGCGCACCCATCTGGCAAAGACCTGATCCATGCCCCCAGCCCGCGCCTTTTAATGTGAGAGAAAGGATATGGTTCTGGCTGTCTCGTTCCTCTATAAGAAAGAAGGCAGAGCTATATAAAAAAGAAGGGTGCAAAAGATGCCTTATATTATACTCTCCTGAAATTTCCACGGTTTGTTTTTGATTTAGCTCATTAAGATAATGGATTCCAAGACGTTTGATTCTTGCAGATTGTCCGCGTTCAAGGGGTTGAAGAGAAAGCACTTCTTTTATATTTTGGATTTTGCCTTTTTTCTGTAGCAAGTCCAAAATTTCTTGTTGAGAGTATTGTTTTTCCCATCGATAGTAATTTTGGGTTATGTCTACTTTGCCCAGATATTGAGAAAGGGATTTGGGGTCTAAAACATCGGGACTGCAAAAGCAGGGCGGAGACGATTGTATCCAGTGTATCGCCTTTTCTTCGGATGACATATCTGGTGGGGAAGAAATGCCACCTAAGGTTTTGCTATCCCAAAGGGCTGGTAGATAGGGATAGGAAGTTCCTTGCCATACATGGCTTGCATCTTCTGCAATTCCCCCGCAGCATTTGCTATACCTTGTATCGCAGATTTTGTTTTCGTATACCAGAACTTCTCCTTCTGTGCTTAGGGCAATAGGAATGAGAGATTCATGCAGATTTTCTACTCCCTGGTATCTCTGGCAGCAGTCATCGTTGCAGGCATCCCAACCAGGATGTTTGTTCTCTGCATGCGCTAGAAACCAGGATCTTGCTACAATCATCTGAGCTTGCAATAGTGCTTCTGGGCATTCAGGGCTCATCTCTGATACTGCCACACAAGCAATGTAGGCTTCTAAAGGAAGCAGATTCAGCAAAACCATATTGCCTTGATCCAGACTTACAGAAAGATGCACTGGAAGCTTTTGATGGATTTCTTTGCGCCAATGGAAGTTCCTGCCTGCAAGAATGTTCTTTACTTCCAGGCAGCTTTCGGCTGCTATGCTAAAGGGTTCGAGGGAAAAGATCCGCGCCTTTTCCTGCCCTTTGCACAGACAATTTAGCCCTGAGAAAAGCAACAGGCTTTGGGCTGATCCTTTTCGGATCGTATAGCTTGTCGCTTTCTGCAAAGGATAGAGAATGCCTTGGGATTCCCAATGGTATAGTGGTTTATATGGTGTCGTAAAAGAAATTTCCTCCCGTCCATCTTCGGGAAGAACGATTCCTATTTTGACTTCTTTCATCGAATGATTCTGCCTCTTTGTATAGGCCACCAGATCATAGAGGCCCGTCCTAAAAGATTGCTTTTGGGCAAAAAGCCCCAATAGCGACTATCATTGCTGCTTGCGCTGTTGTCTCCCATGACAAAATAGCAATCTTTGGGAACAATATACGGAGCTTGTCCAAAGCAGCGGATGAACTTTCCTGTAGGAAGCTCAGAATAAGGTGTCTTGAATTTCATAATGGGAGGCAAAACTTTGCCTCTGGTATCCTGCCAGATATAATCTGTTCTAAAAAAGAGAATCAATTGCTCAATAATAGAAGGCCATTTCAGCTTGGGCTCTTTAGTTTCTGCATAAACCTTAATGGGTTTGCTATAAGGATCCCAGGCAAAAGTCTGTTCATATTCCCAACCATCAGCAACTTCCTTGAATCTAGGAATATAGTAATCATTTTTCTCAAAAACAGGATGATCCTTGAGCATTTCATCGTTGACATAGATTTTGTTGTTTTTGATCTGGATTTTATCTCCTGGCAAACCAACGAGCCTTTTCACAATAAAGGTTTCCTGGTCTTCGGCAGAAAGGAAAATCACAATATCGCCTCTTTTCAGAGGAAAAAACTGGGATATACCTTTGAGGGCGAAAATCCTGTCTCCTGTAAAAAAGCCAGGATCACCATGGAATGTTGGTTCCATAGATCCACTAGGGATCTGGTAGCCTTCCACGAATATCGTGGTGCAGGCCAGGTAAAATATACCTACATAAAGAAAGGTGTTCATCCATTCTCTTATGCCTGGCTCATATTTCATACCAGGATAAGGGAAAATAGAACAAAAAAAATCGAATATTACACTAACGCATTTGTTCATAAATAAGCTCTCTCAGTGTAAGTGGTATTGAAAGAATAAACTGCATTCAGGAATCTATATCCTAACCCGATAAACAGGAAAAGCATTTTATCACGAATTTCACGAATGACCGAATGGCACGAATGGATAATTTTATCTTTATTCGTCTTATTCGTATCATTCGCATCATTCGTGATTTCAATATTTTTCTTTTCCGTCCGTGAAAAATTTTTACACTTTTACATGAGATTTCACTCGTAAGTGACTAAAAAAGACATGGTTTCCTTTTATAAGAAAATCATGTCTTTCTTTATCAAATTTTTTTTACACAAAATTAAAAATTCCTAAAGCAGCTTATGTTCTAGCATACAGAAGCTTCGTAGAAATGTCCGATGATTTCTTTATATCTCTGAAATACTGCTGGTCTTCGTATTTTCAAGGTAGGAGTGAGCATGCCATTTTCAATAGTAAAAGGCTCAGAAAGGATTTCAAACTCGCCTATATGCTCGCTTGCATCCATCTGCGAATTTACCTGACGGATGACCTTGGAAATTTCGCCTCTCAGGTCGCCATTTTTGCAGCATTCAGCATTAGGAACGATCAAGGCAGCTAATTTAGGTTGTCCATCGCCCACTACCATAGCCTGCAAAATGATTTCATGGCGGACAAGGCGTTCTTCGATCTGGACAGCAGGGATGTTGAGTCCAGAAGAAAGCACCAGAATTTCTTTTTTGCGTCCTTTAAGAAAAACATAAGGTTTATTTCGGAGGAATTGAATCTCTCCCAAATCGCCAGTGCGGAAAAAACCATCGGATGTAAAGCTGTTCCGATTCCACTCTGGCTCTTCAAAGTATCCCGAAAAAACAGGATCTCCCTTGAGTAAAATCTCTCCATCTTCATCCACTTTGACCTCAACTCCAGGTAAAGGGAATCCAATCGATCCATTGAGTGTTTCATTCGCCTGGTTGTAAATGATTGCGCCAGAAACCTCAGTCAGACCTTGTGCATTGGTTAAAGGCATGCTGATCGCTTCGTAAAATTCATAAATATGGGCAGGGCAGGCTGCTCCTGCTGTTACCATCAAGTTGAATTTTCCTATATTTTTACGAATTTTAGCCGTAATAATATGACCAAACGTTTTGCTAAAAAGAAAAGCCCCCAAACGCACTAAGGGCGAAGCTTTTTTGGAAAGCTTGTGCATCTTCACAGTAAAATCGATCAGCTTGCGTGCAAAGGGTTTGTTCTTGAGTTTTTTCTGAATACCTTGGTAGATTGCTTCGTAGACACGTGGGACAGAAACCAGAATATTAGGCGCGAAAGTTTTGAGTGCATGCAAAAGGTTGTCCCGTCCTGTGATTTGGACTGTTGCCTGGACGGTAAGTGCGATAAAAACTTCATTTTGTGCCATGACATGGCTCAAGGGCAAAAATGTTAAAGTGCGGTAGCTAGAATTTATCTTCAAATGATTGCCAGCCCTCACCACACAAGAGATAACATTTTTATGGCTTAAAATCGCGCCTTTTGGTTCGCCTGTTGTTCCCGAAGTGAAAACAATCTGCATTACATCATCTTTATGCGTATTTTCAACAACATTCGTCAGAAAAGATTTGGCAGATTCCAAATCTTTGCTTTGGGAGAAGATTTCTGCAATGTCAATATGTCTACAAGGCAGGTTCTTTTCTTCTATGATCTCTTTGGTTGTAAAGATCGTATGGATATGCTGGTAAACATAGTTTAATTTGGTTAGTTTCTGGTAAAGACGCTTCTGGGTAACCACGAGGCATTTTGATCGTACTTTCTTTAGAATGAACTCCATGGATTCTTCATTGGCAATGGTATGCACAGGAACACATACTTTCTTTGCCGCGACGATACCCAAAAATGTTCTTAAAAAATCATACGAAGTATCTAAAAAAATAGGGATATGCTCTCCCCATTCTTCTTTGGAATCCAGATAACGACCCAAATTTGTCGTTGAAAGGATCAAATCGCCAAAGGTATATTCCTGAATGTTGCGCTTTGTATCCATTTCTCTACAAAAGATCTTTTCTTCTGGTGCGCATAGAAGATAGGCCAATAAGCTATTTTTTTCTTCTATCATAAAATCCTTCTCAACTGATTGCTTTAAGGTAACGCTAAAACCATTACCAATGAAAAAATTTCTTCTATTTAAGCATTTCTTTTGATTCCAGTCAATAGATAGAGAAAAAAATAATTTTAATTCGCTTTCTGATATTAAACTGAAAAACAAAATTTATTTTTATTTTTGTCGTAAACTATTGCAAAATAAATATATAAAAGTTTTTAAATGGGGTTTGGGGGAAAATTTTTATAAAAATTTTCCCCCAAATAAAAATCTCTTTGCGTAACTCCTATTAGACAGAATATATCATTCCTCCGCCATTTATGCCTTCTCCATGAGATAGAAGCATGACTTTTGCGCCAGCATATATCCTCTGTGTGCGTAAGGCACGGTCTAGCAAAAGGGGGAGCATCGCAGACATGGTATTGCCATAATCTTTCAGAAGAGAAAGGGTTTTGTCAGGAGAAATCCCCAGGGATTCCAGGGTGATTTCCCATATTTTTCTATTGTTTTCTGTAATAAGGAATAAGTTTATATCTTCTATTTTTAAACCGCTTTCTTCGAGAAGATTCTGGACGATTTCTTGGGTTGCCTGTTTATAAAATTCTTCTGCTATTTTCCAATTGTCCATCTGGTATGTATCGTACAAAAAAGACATATCTTCTGGATTTTGCCTTATGGAAGATTTAATGCCTGATACATCAAAGGATATTGCTAGATTTCGGTAGTTATGGTTTGTGTAGAAATAGCTTGCAAGTATATGCTGTTTTTGCGATTTTCCTAAAACTACAGAACCAGAGGCATCTCCAAAAAGAAAGGCAACTCTGGGGTTTGTTTTGGATACAAAACGATTGTGGATACCACCGCTTGCGATTAAGATATACTCATCGCCTGTATTGATAAATCGACTTGCTGCATCCAGAGAATATAAAAAAGAAGAAATCCCTGCGTCTATATCGAACGAATGGATTGCGATCTTACATCCGAGTTTTTTCTGCAATTTGCTTGCTGTCATAGGAAGCAAATTGTCCCCCAAATATTTGTTGACGATGATCCTGGAAAGCTGGTCAGGAAAAATGCCAGCTTCTGCAAGACATTGTTGTGCAGATTTTACTAAAATATCGCTATCTTCTTCGTATTCCTCTGCTACTCTTCTGGATTCAACCCCAATCGTTTTTGAAATAACAGAATGCTTATAAGGCAGGTTGTGTGCTGCAATGATGTCCTCATTGCTTATGCTTTTCTCTGGCACAAAAGATGCTGTAGCCAGAATTTTACAAAAGCAATGGATTTTTTTGGGCTTATTTTTATAAAAAGTATATACAGGATTCATAACTTTTTGGTGAATATTTTTTTAGGCATTTGGAAAAAAACAGATTGGCCTGCTACGATTCGAATGCTTCTGCATATTCATATTCTATATTGTATTTTATTTCTATTTCTTGTATTTTTTTTGCGAAAATTTCGTATATCTCTTGGAAAGTATGTGTGCAAAATTGTGTTCGGCAGCCTAAAGGGCGATATTTGTGGAGAGAGCAAAGGTTCTGGTTCTGGCCTGAACACTTACCATCTTTCAGGGAAAGAGGAGAGCCAAGCTTGCTTAGCAAATAGAGTCTTTCCAGTCGAAAAATGTAGAGCCTCATCCCGTTTTTAGAAAAATCGCAGCATTTCCCGCAGCAATGACACACTATGGTTTGCTGCTTCAAAAGTGCTTCTACCTCTGTGTAAATTTTTTCTAGTTCTTCAAAAGCTTTTTCCAAAATTTACTCCTTTTTCTTTTTTTTGAGAAAAGAACTTGATACATTCCCTGTATTGTGGTCATAATTATACGCATGGTAAGAAGGGTTTGCCAGCAAATTTATAAGGCATTTTTCTATATCTTCCGATGTTTTACCTGCTTTAGAAAAACGATAAAGCTCTATTGCTATGGAAGATGACTGCTCTTTTGTTGGCTCTCGCAAATAAGGTATATCCATGTCAGCCAGTCGGACGGGAAATCTATGGAATTTTTCTTTATAATCCATGATATGAACATGAAGGAATTCTAAAGCAAAAGATAGAATATGTTTATGAAAATTTTTCAGAAAAATTGCTGCAAGCAAGGGGTTTTTCAGAGATTGGCAATAGAGGCTTGCCCAGGTTATGGTATCTAAAATCCCACCAGGGTTTTCCAGAAAATCCCGAAGCCCTTCCATGGTTTCCTGGTCTTTTTCAAGAAGGATGGCCTTTTGGAAGGCTCGGAGCGATCTTTCCAAAGCTTCTTTTTGTGTCATACATTGTTTGTGTTCTAATTCCCACCTTTGCAGTCTGTACATCTGACCCAACAAAAGCCATATCCAAGATTCATGGGGTATTTTTTGTGTACCCGATTCTAAAAATTCGATTCCTTTTATGGGATCGCGGTATGCTATCATCAAATACCATGGGCCTTTAAAATAAACATCATAAAAATACGGATCCAGGTCTGTTATTGTATCATACAAAGCGAACATCTTCGTAAATTCATGCCCATAAACCATTTTTTGGTTCAGGCTTATCTGGCTTTGTATCCAGAGCAAGGTAGCAAGCTCACCTTCAAATCCAAAAGCGAACTGCCTGATTCTTTTATTGCTGGATAAACACAGATATTCTTCTTTTGAATAAGAGGGCTGTAGCTTATGCAAATATAAAGAAAAGTGATAAATTACAATTAATAGGGAAAAAGAGATAATAAAATGCCATTTTCCAGCCATTTTTACAACTTTCAAAGAAACAAAAAGGCGTTTGACAAAAATGATACAACTCGCTACAAGCTATTTTGACAATGTCATAGGTATGTGTTCAAAAGTTTTTGTACCTATTGTAACATATTGATAAAAAATAATTAACCGCAGAGTCGCAAAGGTCGCAGAGGAATTATATCATTATCTGAGTAATCTGTGTAATCTGCGGATGATTTTATAGGCGGCTTTTGTATGCAATACAACTGAGAACTGCTGTAATCATCAGAACCAGCTTGTTTTTACACTAATCTCCATTTTTTCTATAGACAAAAACCCAATCATCCTCTATAATGGTTTTTGCCCATAAAAAAAGCATGTTTCCTTTGGGAAAACATGCCTAACAATTAATTCGCATGTGATTCTATAGGCTTTACTCTCCTAAATCAAGGAGAAAATATATTTTCTTTTCTTTGTAAACCATTTTTTCAGGAGAATGACCATGTTTGAAATTACAAAAACCTTTGTTCATGAGACTGGCTTGCAGATTACCCCTTTTTTTATGCAGGGCACTGGCTTTGTTTTTTTGCCTAAAGAACTGGAAGGGCAACTTGGGTATGAGGAACTATCAAAAATTATGACTCACAGTGAATCTTTTAATGAAGGGGTCGAATATCTTATTTTGCGTGATGATAACCTACAAAAATTCAAAGAGTTACTGATGAGAGGTAATACTATTACCTCTCATCTTAAAGAAGGATTTATGCGTAGCAATTCTTTACTTTTACTTACAGAATCGGGCCTATACACGGCTATGATACTTTCCCGTAAACCTCAAGCTAAAATTTTTCGTCGGTGGATAACCTGTGAAGTTTTGCCTTCTATTCGTCAAAAAGGGTTCTATCTCCATTCTGCACAAGGAGATATTGAGTTATCCACAGTGTCTCAAGAATCTGCATTTTTCGAGCAAAAAAACGAGATTATTTCTGCTATTGTGGATAAAGTTGTGGATAAGATGGATAAATCCCTTGGCAAGCTCCAATCCCAGATAAAATTTTTCGTCCAGGATACCTGCCAGCGATTGGATCAGGTGGAAGATGTATTGTCGGAATGCAAGAAACAGCATGATATTTTTGGCGGATGGAAGATGATCAAAATGCTTGTTGAGGATATGACGCAGCTCTATGATCTCTCTGTCCAGGAACGCAGGAACTATTTCACTTCGCTTTGCCAGCAGTATGATATTTCCCTGCCAGAAAAGGCTTTTGGTGAATCGGAAAAGGCTCAATACGATGTGCAGGAGATTGCCCACAAGCTTGGGCTCTATACATCCAAAGGCACTCTTCATACTTCTTTTGTCAAGGCTCTTCTTTCCCATCTCCATCTTCCAAAGATTGCTTCCAGCACAAAAAAAGCCTGCTATTCCCCTCAAACCATTGTTTCTATACACAACTGGCTACAAGAACGCAAATTTCCTTCTACTATTTCCCTTCCTTTTGGCAAGGGTACGAAAATGCGCCATTTCGAGCTGGAATACCACAGGCTTAAATAATTCTGCTTCTTGGGCTTATTTTTTCCCTATCTTTTTACTAGACTACAGCCGTTCATGAGAACGGCTTGATCAATTTTACAACTTTCAAAGAAACAAAAAGGCGTTTGACAAAAATTATACAACTCGCTACAATCTATTTTGGACAAGCCGAAACCAAAAAGGTATGAATCAAGAATAAGACGAATATACAAATTTGGTAAAAAACATAACTATTTATTTTATAATAACTTGTAAAATCTTGAAAACTCATTCTAAGATTACCAAACGGGACGTTATTAGTTTCTATATTGACAAGCTATTTTGAGAATGTCATATTTCTATCTTTTGCATGTAGATTGATAGAAAAATTACAGAAAGGAATTTCATGGGTTCTCTTAAATGGTTTAAGTCTTCGCAGACAGAAGACGAAACAATCGCTGTCAGCAAATCTAAAGACAAGAAAGCCCCCAAAATGGAAGAGGAAACGCTTCTTGCCAGCCCGCAAATCAAAAAGAGAGTAGTGGAGGACGAGACTATCATGTCCAGTCCACTTTCCAGAGAATTGCACCAGGTTTTCGAGGAAAAAGAAGAACATACTTTTGCTGCACATAAGCCCAAGCTCAGCGTAGTGCAAAGATGGAGCATGAAGATTTCCCAGAAAAAAGCACAAACCATTCTTTCTACTGCATTTCCTTTAAATGATTATGAAATGGAATCCGTAAGGACGCAGACTCTTGTGTCTTTTCACAATGCAGCTTCTGTCATAGAATGGCCGTCTTCTCTTAAAGAAAAAGAGCTGGAAAAAACAAAGCCCCAGGATTTTTTGAAAATACTCAATTTTTTTCTGACAAAAGGCGATCTTTCAGGACAAAATCGCAGTGCTGTAACCCAGTTGAAAAATGCCTTGATTGTAAGAACCAAGCTTCTGACAGAAGAAAGCATCATCATCAATATCATCAACCAGGGTTACCGTTCTTTTTGCCATACCCTGGATCGCCTGGCTTTCCTGACTTCCAATAAAAAAATCAACAAAAATGCCTGGGAATATCTTTATTTTGAAACAGAAAAAAAGCTCACAGAATACGGAGAATCCTTTCGCAAGCAAATCCTTGCCTGCAAAAGCTGTGATGGTTTGAATGAAATCCTGGACAAATACACATTAAAAAGCCTGAGCATTGTAAAAAAATACCCTGTTTTGCAAACCATTGTTTCCCTGAAAGATATACAAAAATCATACCAAAAAAGGCCAGACCAGCTTGTCCGTATTTTGAATCGTTTTTTAGGTGCTTATGGAGAGGTCAATATCAAAGAAAAGCTCTCTCATTTGCTTTTGACAAGCGAAGGCGATGCCAGAATATGCAAAGAAATCTTGAAGCTAAGTTCTTTGCCTGATTTACTCAAAAAATTAGAAAAGCTTCAGGCCAATAAAGATCTTGCTTCCGCTGTTACCAAGCTATTGACCTTGGTTAGAACTTACATTGAGCCAGGAGAAAAAGTAAGCTTTACTTCCTTTGCAACGAGTTTAAACAGCTTTGCACCCGCTTTGAGCCAGAAAGTTCTCTCCATTGTAAGGCATGGAATCGGCAAAGAACTCAAAGAAGAAGTCCAAAAGCTTATGAAATCACAAGATTCAGCGCTTTCCCGCCTTTTAGGACTCTTAAAGCTTTTAAAAAACCCACGCTATGAAGACCCTTGTCTTTTGGTTTTCGGCTATGCACCTGGTGTTCTTGCAGATAAAATACAAACAATCAATGCTTCTGTAGGCCCAGATTTAGAAAGAATTACGCGCCATATCATTTCTCACGAGCAAGTGCCTGAATCCCTTATCACCCTCATTGTTGAAGGGAAAAAAGCACAACATAAAGCAAGCAAATGGTAATTTTTTCTTTAAAATAAATATATTTTTTAAAAATATTAAATTTTAGAAAAATAAAACAAATTAGCCCATGTAAAATCTATTTTTTTAGGAGGGCATTGTATGCCAGAATTATTTAGACCTAGAGGGGTTTTTCCTGCTTTGGTCACGCCTTTTAATTCAAAGCAAGAACTTGATGAAAAGGCTTTTTGTGATTTGATCGAATTCGTTTTGCCCAAAGTAGATGGAATTGTTGTCGCTGGAACAACAGGAGAGTCTTTGTATCTCTCTATGGAAGAGCGCAAACGGCTTTATCGGCTTGCTGTAGAAAAAGTAGCAGGGAAAGTTCCCGTAATAGCAGGAACAGGCGAAGCATCTACCTGCAACACCATCGAGCTAACACAGGCAGCTCAGGAAGCGGGTGCAAGCGCAGCTCTTGTTGTTACACCCTATTTCTTACACCCATCAGACAAAGGAGTCCACAAACATTTTCTGGAAGTTTCCCACAATTGCAATATTCCCTTGATTCTTTACAATATACCACAAACAGCCGATGCTGTTCTTCCCAGGCAAGTGATTGAAGATCTTGCGGATTTGAAAAACGTAGTTGCAGTAAAGGATTCCTCTGGCAATCTGACTTATACGACCGAGCTTTTAGAATTTGTAGGAGATCGCCTGGATATCTTGATAGGCCACGACGAGGTGGTTTTGTCGGCTCTGGCGGCAGGATGCTCTGGAATGATTCTGGCGAGTGCTCAGATATATCCTGAACACTGGCAGAAAGTATTCCGTGCTATAAAAGAAAGCGATCTGGAAACAGCTCGCAAAACCCAAAGGGAAGTCCAAAAGCTCTCTCGTATTTTCTGCCGCTATGGCGGGCCTGTTCCTGTTAAAGCTGCCTTAAATATGATGGGTCTTAAGATAGGAAGCACTCGAAAGCCTTTGAAAATTGGCGGCGTGCTTTCTCACGAAGACAGAGAAGAAATCCGCATTGAGCTTATCAAGCTAGGCAAGATCAGCAATCCTGAACCAGAAACGCGCCCTGAAATCGTCCTAGATAAACGCTTTGAGTGCGTAGGCATCACAGAAGATATGATACGAGAAAGCCGTGCTTATCTTGGAGCTGCTTCTTGTGGTACAGGCAATGAAGAAGTTCATATAGAGATTCTGGCAGGGAAAAAAGACAGCATCCTTGGGGAAGCTTACTGCTATCAGATGACCCATCCCAGACATGGATACGAAGCTCTGACTGCTATCCTTGAACCCAATCTTACCGCTCGTCCCTCTACTATTCTGATTCCTGCTGTAGAGCAAAAGACTTTAAGACAAGCAAATATGATTTTCGGGCCTGCCCAACTTGCTGTAGGTCAAGCTGTAGTCCAAAATGTAGAAGAAGGGGTTATACCAAGAGAAATGGTAGATGATATTGTTCTTATGGCCAGGGTCTTTATCCACCCTATGGCATTGGATAGAAGACTTGTTCATAAAAACAACTATGAAGCAGCAAACCAGGCAATCAAACAAGCCTTTAAGGGGATAAAATAATGAAAAAACCAAGTTGGTTTCAAGGAATCTTTCCTGCTATTGTTACACCCATGACACAAGACGGCAAAATCGCAGAGAGCGATATGCGTGGCCTTGTAAGGTATCTTTTGCCTCATGTTTCGGGCTTTGTGGTTTGTGGAACAACAGGGGAATTTAGCTCTCTTACCATAGAAGAAAGAAAGCAGGCTATCCGAATTGTTGTAGAGGAAGTCCAGGGAAAATGCCCTGTGATTGCTGGAACAGGCGGCCCTTCCACATGGGAGGCAATGGAACTGACTCAATATGCTAAGGAAATAGGAGCAACGGCTGCTCTTGTTGTTACCCCCTATTATTTCAAGGTCAACTTCAATGAAATCTATGACCATTACCAGGAACTCAACAAAATCGGCTTCCCTTTGATTGCTTATAATATTCCTCAATGCGCTGGATCTCATCAAAGATGGTTCACGACCGAAGGTATATGTGACC
Organism: Candidatus Brocadiia bacterium; assembly: GCA_013359215.1. Classification (GTDB taxonomy): domain Bacteria; phylum Planctomycetota; class Uabimicrobiia; order Uabimicrobiales; family JABWCH01; genus JABWCH01. The sequence continues at coordinate 15,113 of JABWCH010000045.1, forward strand.
TGGAAAATGTGATTGGCGTTAAAGACTCTAGTGGCGACCTGTCTTATTTCGCTGCTCTTACCGATAAGCTTGGCGGCAAGGTTGCTCTTTTCTGCGGCAATGATGAAGTAGGGCAGGCAGCTTTGGGTATGGGAGCAGATGGGCTGATTTTAGCAAGCGCGAATCTGATTCCCGATATATGGCAAAAAATATACCATGCTGTCAAACAAAACGATCTACAGACTGCACAATCCCTTCAAGCCCAGATACAAATGCTTGTAAGAATCGTGGTTTGCAATGGCGCAACCCAGGCAGTCAAAGAAGGATTAAGAATGATGGGGATTCCCGTTGGCGACTCCCGTCTTCCTATGATGGGTGCTGATGCTTTCCGCAGAGAAGACAGAGAAGAAATGCGCATCCAGCTTGAAAGAGTAGGCAAAATTGCCAGACGAGAGATTTCCTTTGAGGTGATACCTGGAAAAACCGTCAAAAGCCAATACTTTGCAATACCAGAAACCCCAAGCATCATCAAAAATTTTACCATAAAAGTAGGAGAAGGCTTTGCTGGCCCTCCTATGACAGAAGTCGCCCACATTGATCTTCTCATAGGCAAAAAAGGAGGCCCCGTTAGTTCTGCCTTAAACCGAGCTTATGCAGAGACCAAAGAAAGCCGCAAAGGCAGGGAAGTCTTGCTTTTGCTGGAACGCCCACGGACTCTGCTTGTTCCCACAGTAACCGTCCGAACCAAAAACCAATCCCATCTCGTGTATGAAGTCGCAGCTTCTGGTTTAAAAATGGGCATTGAAAAAACCATAGAGGATGGAATCCTTGCAGAAGGAATCCTGGATGACATTGATCTCATTGCTCACGTGTTTGTACATCCCTCTGCCAGCAATGAAAAAAGGGTTAAGATCAACAACTTTAAAGCAATACGCCACGCCATCCGTAAAGCCCTGGAAGGCAGACCTTCCCTGGAAGAACTGATGTATGAAAAAGCCGTTGTTCGCCATCCTTTCCGCTATAGCCCGTAAGGGATATGCAATGAGAATGAAGCTCCACCAGAGGTGCTTGCGAGGATAGGTTTTTACAAAAAATTTCGACCTGTGCAATGGGAGTTGTGATTCTTCAACCTAAACCTACCTCAACCTAAACGGGCGATAATTTCTATCAAAATTTTAGTAGAAAAAAAACATTTAGCTTTAAGTTTAGGTTTAGGTTTAGGTTTAGGTCAGCCCACTTCCTTAAATCAACAGTATTTTACTAAAAACGTTTAGGTTCAGATTTAGATTCAGTTTTTATTGCTAATGGAGCTGCTTATATGGATAAAAAAAACAACAAAGATGATCTCGACCTTTTTTCCGAAAGTTTTGGCTTGCTCCAAAATATTGGGAAAAAATCAGGAATTATTAATGCAGAAACAAGGATAGGTAAAGAAAAAGAAAATGTAGAGCTTTTTTCGGAAAATATAGATTTTTTAGAAGTCTCTATAAGCAAGTTTGATATAGCAGATTTACAAACACATCTGATAAACAGGCCAGAAATAGTTCTGGACAAAACTCAAAAAAATTTTCCCAAAACACAAATACGGGACAATATATTCCAGAGGTTGCTTGTATCTTCTTCTATCTTTAACGCTGAGCAAGTACAAAAATTAGAAAAAATCTATATTAAAATCAAAGAAGAGGGATTGTTTTTTACTTTTGTAGACATGCTAATCCAACTGAAATTTCTTCCAGAATGTACAGTAAATAATATTTTGCACTTCAAGAGCCCTGATGGCAAGGCATTGATACCTGGTTATACTATTTTGGAATTTATTGGCGAGGGAGGAATGGCTGCTGTTTATAGAGGGATAAGAGAAGACAATCCAGAAAATCAAATTGCGCTAAAGGTATTCCTTCCTGTAAACAACTCCCAAAGCGAGATTGTCCGATTTAAGCAAGAATGTGAAGTGATAAAAAGCCTTTCTCATCCCAATATTGTCCAGGCTTTTGAATATGGAGAACTTTATGGGATGTATTATGTGGTTTTGGAATATATAGAAGGCGGGTCTCTTGCTGATAGAATAACGAAAACAGGTGCTATTCCAGAAGAAGAAAGCCTCGCAATTTTTGAAAAATTGCTGGAAGGAATGATTTATGCATGGGAAAAAGGGTTTATACATCGCGATATGAAGCCAGCAAATATAATGATTGGAAAAGATGGCATAGTGAAAATTTGTGATTTTGGGCTGGCTAAAGAGATTGACTCAGAGATGCATCTTACAAAAACTGGTACTTTTTTGGGGACTCCCCATTATATGTCGCCAGAACAATTTGCCAGTAGCAATGTTGATTACAGAAGTGACGTTTATTCATTAGGAATCACTTTTTATGTAATGCTTACATCTCGTTTACCTTTCAATGGATCTTCTTTCTATAATTTATGTTCTTCCCATATTAATGATGCACCTCCTTTACCAGAAGATTTCGGTATCCAGATCTCCAGACAAACACTATCGTTCCTTTTCCAGATGATTGCTAAAGACCCTAACGAACGATGCTCTAGCTATTCTATGCTATGGGAAAATTTCCAAAAAATTAAAAAGAGAAAGATGCCATCAGGAAAGATTCCCTATATTATTTCTCCTCTTGAAAAGAAAAGCTCTCTTTCTCATCTAAAAAAAATCATAGCATCGTTTCTTGCACTGTCTTTGGTGTCTATGCTTTTATATTTTTTTAAGCCAGAAGAAAAAATACAGCCAAAAACACAGCATCCTGTAATAGAAAAAAAAGAGGAGATACAGAATACAAAGCCTGTTATTGTAGAGAAAAAACACAATGATATATCTGAAGTTATAAAAAAAGAAAAAATAGAGCAAGAGGAAAAAATCAGGAAAGAAAAGAAAATCCATCTTTATCTGGCGAATATTGAAAAAATTTTATCCAACCTTGATTTGAGTAATGCACAAAACGAAATTGTAAGGCTTGAAGTAGAGTATCCAAAGGAGCAAAAGATTCTTTTGATGAAGGAATGGGTAAATGCGTTGATGGGATTCGAACAGGCAATATCCTCAGGTAATTTTACTCAATCGACAGAAACTTTAAAGAAGTTTATTGTCCAGCAGGAAAAAGCCTCCATACTTTGTAAACTATTGAAGAATCATTTAGAAAAAAGTGAACTTGACAAGCAAGTGCAAATTATTTTAACTATATTAAAACTAGATAAATCTATACAGAAACTCTTTCAGGATATGCTAATAGATAAAGATTCTTCTTGGGTCAAAAGCATATATTTGCAAATGCCTTCACCTGAATCAGAGAAATTTTTGGCATTCATGGAAAACAATTTTGAAAAGATTTCCAATAAATTTTTTATATCTTTACAAGTTTTAAGAAAAACTTTAAAAATTTTAAATGCAAAAGAAGATATTTCTTTGGAGAACATTGGATTTCTTTGCGATCAGGAGTTTTCTTTATTAGAAGAAGGCTTTTCTTCTTTGGATTTGGAGGGAAAAAAAAGATTTTTAAAGAACCTTTTACCAATAGCACCTAAAATCCATCCGCTGCATGGGGAAAAAGTTTTTGCTCTAATCAAAAAAGAAAATAGTCAAGAAATCCATAAAATTTTTATTTCCTTTTTAGTAAAATCAGAAAAAGATTTTTCGGATAAGATCCTAGAAAAAATGATGGAAGAAGCAAAAAATTTAGAAATAAAAATGCTTTTATTGACATCTTATGCCAAAAGGAATTATAAAAAAGGGCTAATAAACGCACTCAAAGATACGCATTGGGAAATACGATTAAAGGCACTCCATTTTATTTTGGATATTACCCCAGAAGAGAAAGAGCATTTTTTGCTGTCTTTATCATCAGACCATCATCCTGATATACGAAAAGATGTATTAACTAAACTAGGAAAATGTAAAAGCCTTGAATCCATTGCAGTATTGCAGAAGTCTTTAGTTGATGATGATTCTGAAATAGGAAAAATCGCAGCAAAATCCCTATCAGAAATCAATACGCCAGAATCATTGCAGGCATTAATTCTAGGGATAGAAAAAATAAACCATGTCATTGTAGGTGAGGCGATTGTTCAAAGCATTGCCGATGCAAAGAATGAAGTTGCCTGGAATGCTTTGTTTCACATTCTTATAAGTCATGTAGACTATAGAAGCCAGGCAATGAATATACTTACAGAAATAGGCAAGCCAATCATACCTTTGCTTGCTGCAAAAGTTAAAAAAAGCTCTGACAGACAAGAACAAAAATATTTGCTTGAGATTCTCCAAAATATAGGCAATGATTCTGTTCTAATGCTTTCTACTCTTTTGGAAAATACCCCAGACATATATTTAAAAAGACAAATCATTAAAACATTGGGCTACATTGGTTCACCAGAGGCAATTCCTGTTTTAAGTAAAATGCTATTGGATAATATAACAAAGCGTTACGCCAAACAGTCTCTCAAAGATATTGGCGATAAACTTTCTCCTGACGACATACGTTATAAGCAAATAAGAAATTTGCTCCAAAACTATTAGGTGGCTTAAAAATGCTTAAACTTTATTTTTTTGTTGTTTTGTTTATTTCGATCTCTTCTCTTTATTCACAAGAATCAAAATCAAATTCAGAAGTCGATAAAATCATCAAAAGGCTCAAGGAATATGAAAAAAAGTTTGATAACTATGAACGGCAGATTAAAGATCTAAAGGAAGAAGTAAAAAATCTCCGCGAAAGAGTGTCTGAAGTAGAGGAAGATAAAAAGGTCGAAGAATTAAGAGAAGAAGTCGAAGATTTGATTGAAGAAACAGAAAGCGAAGTCATACGAGAAAACACTTTAGGTTTGTTGAATAGCTATCTAGGGACGGATTTTGTAAATATTTCTGGTTATTATAGTTTCGTTTTTTGGCAAGACGATAAAAGTTCTTCTCCTTCTAGGTTTAGAGCGCATGAGCTGACTTTCTTCTTCCAAAAGCAATTGCACAAATTCAATTTATTTGCAGAAATTGCCTTTGAGAACGCACCTTCTTTCGATGCAGAAGATGGAGAAGTTCATGGATCGGGCGAGATCTTTGTAGAGCAAGCCTGGCTAGAATATCTTTATGATCCTTTATTCAATGTTCGTGTTGGTTTGATGCTTACGCCCGAGGCCAGAAATCTCCATCATTATCCTACAACCACTTATAGTATTTACAGCCCTGTACATACTACGAAAATATTTCCGCGAGAGTTTGTAGGCATTTCTGCCTATGGAGATACAGAATACCTTTTAAGCGAAAGCTTTGGAGTTGGCTATATTCTGTATATTTCGAACGGAGAAAGCCTGGATAAAGGCAAAACAGATTCCAATGAAAACAAAGTATTTGGCGGTAAGCTCATATTGCATTTACCGCTTTTTAATTTTTTAGAGCAATTCGATATCGCTGCTAACTTTTCTTATGGAAAGACAGAAGATAAAGATAGAGATTTGCTTTGGAATATAGAAGTTATCTTGGAAATAAAGAATTTTTTTTTGCATATAGAATACGCACAAGGCAGACGCTATTTCCATGATAAAACTCTCGGCCTTAGAGAAAACTATGGAGGGTTTCTGGAAATGGCATATACTTTCTGGGACAAGTATAGCATATATGGACGAGGGGAAATCTTTGATCCTGACAGAAGAGCTTTAGATCATAGCAAGCGAATTCTTTTTGGCCTTCGCTATAAGCCTATTTCTGAAATCTCCATAAAAGGCGAATTCTTTTATGAATGGCATCGTGATTCTTCAGAAGAAAATTTCAGCGGGTTTGCAGTTTCCATTGTAGCCTTATTGTAATTTATTTTCTTTGAAAGAGGTAGCAAAAATGAGCAAAATTATTCTCTTTATTTTACTTTCTTTTATTTTTTTTATGGCGAGTGGCTGCCAGAATCTGTATGTTAATAAAACTCTCTCAAAAATTACAAAAGAGGCGATTTCTGGTGATCAGGATATTTTAGTATTGGTTGTCCATCAAAAAAATCCAATAGAAAATATCGAAAAAAATGAAATCAAAGCCATTTATCTTAAGAAAGAACGCTATTGGAACAACAAAGATGAAATTTTTTGCCTGGACTTCCCACGAGAAACAGAGGAAAGAGAATCTTTTTCCGATAGTGTTTTTGAAAAAAATTCCTACCTTATGCAAAAACATTGGATACAGATTATAGAGCGCGGCTATCCTGCCCGAAAGCCAATGGAAATAGGGAGAGCAAACCGTATGTTAGCCTTTATTCATAGAAATCCAAATGCTATTGGATATATGCGCCTAAGTCACTATAAATATTTTAAAAAAAATAAACAATATAAAGTGAAATTTTTAAAAATACATGGTACTGAAGCCAATGTGGAAAATGCAAAAAATGGGCAATATCCTTTAATTGTAAACCATCGAATTAAAGCCCCACTGTCTTTGTAGTCTTAGTACTACAGCAGTTTTCAGTTGTATTGCATACAAAAACCGCCTATAAAATAATCCACAGATTACACAGATAAGGAATCGGAATTAAATAATAGGAGTTACGCAGGTATTCTTAACATATTGAAATATAATATATATCTATCTTGCAAACGATTAAAATCTTGACTCTATTTAGTTTTGAAAGCCCTTTTCATGATAAAAAGGATCTATTTTTTGATCTTAGAAGAAAAACAAGGTTTATGTTAATTTTTAGCATAATCTATTGGAAAATAAATATATAAAAGT
>JABWCH010000046.1 GCA_013359215.1 Candidatus Brocadiia bacterium
TGGATACAGGATTAGCGTAGAGCTACAAACTGGAAGTTCGTTTACAGGTACTACTTGTATCCTTGTGTCGCGTCCCTACTCGACTAGCAAGTAGGGTACTCATTTTTTTTCTTCTAAGGGTTGTTTGTATTCTTTTGGGGACTTTTTCAAAATATTTTGTTTCTTCTCAGGGCTTATCTTTGCCACTTTCAAAAAAGCATAAACATCTTCTCCTTCCCCTAAATCTAACAACATAGAATACCAGCCAAAAAGGTTAGAGCCATTTTCTATTGTAGCAATTTTTTTGCGGAGTTTGCCTTTTTCTAGGCTTTCTTTAAAAGAATGAAGTTCTATGGAAAAAATGTCTTTGTTTTTTGGCAAAAAGAAATAGAGCTTTTTTTCCACTTCATCGTAGAAAAAAGAAAATTCATTCGATTCAAAAAACTGGCTTTCCTCTGTTAGCTTTGCACTCTGTTCTTTGATTGTTTTTTCATAATACAATTTTATTTCTTCTATGGACAAAGAGCTTTTTTTAGTTTTGTCTGGAAAAAAACCATAGTAAGCAGTAACCAAAATAAAGATACAGGGTAAAAAGAGAAACATGCCCCATACTGTCAAAGGCCATGATCCAGGGTCTTTCCAAGAAAATTTTTTGGGTGTGAATCTTTCTTGAAATTCTTTCTCTGTTAACGGCTTATAAGAATATTTTGTTTCCATAGATACTCATTGTAAATTTTTCATCGGCAAACTATTTTTTTTCAGGAGTTTCTTTTTTTTCTACTTCTTTTTTGCTTTGGGATATTTCTTCTACCATAATCTGGATTGCTTTTAATAGCTGAGGATCGCGGTCTTCTTGTCTATCTTCTGGTGTTTCTGGAACAATAAAATCAGGCTTAACACCAAAGCCTTCCAAATTTTTATTGTCCAAGGTATAATACCCTACCTGGGGAACGCGGAAAATAGATTTGTTGGAAAGAGTTATGTCTTTTGTTCCAATAACCCCACCTGAAGTCGGCATACCAACAACGTATCCTCTTCTAAGTACCTGGAATGCGTATGGAAAAACTTCAGCATCGCTAAAAGAACGTTCATTGATAAGAACAACAACGGGCTTATCCCAATACAGTTCTGGCTGCATGAACATTTTTTTGTCGCGTACCTGATATTGGACAAAAGGACGACGCATGAGGACATCAATCAGTTCCTGATGTATATTGCCACCGCCATTGTTGCGAACATCCAGAATCATACCATCAGCTTTCTCTACTGTTTTTTGTATAATCTCTAAAAATTTTCGCAGATAGACATGGTTCATTTCTCTAAGATGAATATAAACGATCCTGCCTGACGAAATTTGCTTTACTATTTCTACTCTTTTGTTAAGCCAATGATAGTATTTGATTTCCTCTATTTTGTTGATGCTTGTGGGAACTACCTTGACATAGCGTCCGTCTTTTGTTTCTTTGGTTGGGCTAATAAATACCCTTACTTCCTGGTCTATGGTATTGTTGAGAATCTGATCTAGTTGTATGGTGCGGGTTATAAGGCTACCATGTATCTGGAATACATAATCCCCTTTGCGTATCCATGCTTTATCGGCAGGCCCGTCTTTGAGTACATTTTTGACTCGTAGGCCGCGAATGCCTTCCACCTCTTCCAGTGTCCAGCCTAACTCGCCTGTCGATGCTTTGTTCTTTTCAAATTCAGGAGTTATGCCCATGTGAGATGCGCCTAGCTCGCCTACCATACGGTTGATAAGAACGTAAAGTTCCATATCTGTTTCACAATCTTCGATTAAGGGGAGATATTTTTCTTTGGTTTTGAGCCAGTTGACTCCGTGAAATTTGGGATCATAGAAGTCTTTTTCAATCGCACTCCACGCTTCTTCAAAAATATCCAGGCGTTCTTGTTTTAAATTGCTTTCTTGTCTAGCATAAAAAGGAATGCGTTTGCCCTGGACTATTTCTTTAGGGGCTTCTATAGTATGGAGATTTTTTATCCCTTCCTTTTCAGATTCATACATGAGCCATTTTCCATTGGGAGATAGCATAGGCAAGGTTGCTTTATTAACAACCTGCATTGTCTGGCCGCCTTGGAGAGAAATCAGCCAGATCGAAGAATTTCCCCTGGTGTCGTTGTTTTCAAAGGCAATCCATCTGCTATCGCTAGACCAGCTAGGAACTTGGGTTAATCCCCCTTGTTTTGTAAGCTGTTTTGCCTGTGAATAGTCTTCGTTGGATGGCATAATCCAGATTTCCTGATTTCCATCTTTTGCTGAATCAAAGGCAATCCATTCGCCGTCAGGAGAATAAACGGCATCATCTTCGGATTCAGGGCTATTGGTGATTTGCCTTTCAATGCCACCTTCGCTTGGAATTGCCCATATATCTCTATTTCCGCTTCGTTCTGAGGTAAAGATGATGGTCTTTCCATCAGGGGCCCAGCTATGGAAAAAATCATTGCTTTTATGGTTTGTTAGTTGTCTCTCTTTTTTGCTGCTGAGTTCGAGAATATAAATATCATCGTTGCCGCTTTTGTTAGAAAAATAGGCTATGGATTTTCCATCAGGGGAAAAGCGAGGCCACTGATCTTTTGCAGGGCCTTTGGTAAGCTGTATAGCCATTCCGCCATGCGAAGGCATAAGCCATATATCGCCTTGAAGTACAAAAACAATCTGGCTAGAATCTGGCGACCAATGTCCCATTTCGCTTCCCTCTGAAACGATTTTGGTGCTTTCTTGGTCGGATTTTTTGTCAGAAAAAATATGGACTGGTATGGCTGTTTCTTTAAAATCGCTCAGGCTCATCTGCCATAGCTGGAAGTTTTTTTCATAGATAATCTTTTGTCCATCTTTGGATGGATGAGGGTTCATAATATCAAAGTCAACCGAGCTAAGGCGGGCGGCATTCTTACCATCCAGATCCATTTTCCAGAGATTATAGACCATGGTCTGTTTTCCAGCAACATCAGCAAGGTCTTCTCTGATAAAATATATGGCCTTTCCATCATGGCTAAAAAAAGGAGAAAGATCATTGCCCTGGAAGGTAGTCAAGGCAACCGAAGGTTCGCCTTTTTCTAAAGAAGTGCTGTAAATATCCCAGTTGCTTGATCCCTGGTATCCTTTAATCCAGAGAGATGCTTCGCCTCGTGTGTATACAATCTTTGTTCCATCAGGAGATACACTGGCATCTCTTCCTCCGTCGAATGTAATTTGTACGGGAATTCCGCCTTCTGGCCTTACTTTCCAGATTTCCATTCCTCCTGAGCGATAGGAAAAAAAGACAATCCATTTTCCATCGGGTGTCCAGTCAGAAATGGAATCCCATTCACTATGGAATGTGATTTGCCTGGGTGTTCCTCCTTGAGAAGGAATAACCCATACATCAAAGTTTCCATTGCGATTGGAAGAAAAGGCAATGTATTTTCCATCAGGTGACCATCTGGGCTTGAGATCGTCGGCTTCATGCAAAGTAAGTCGGACTGCCTGTCCTCCTTGGGCTGGAATTTTCCAAATATCGCCTGACAAGCAAAAAGCAATAGAATTTCCATCGGGTGACCAGGCAGGGTAGCGCATTCCTTGCGCACTCTTTAAATCTTTATCCTCTGCTGTAGCCAAAAAAATTGGGACACAAAGTACAAAAATGAAAATACCCAAAAATCGCATGGATTACTCCTTCCTGACCGGATAAACCGGAAAAGTTTTTAACCACGAATCTTATATTTTGGGGAAAATTTTTGTAAAAATTTTCCCTGTGAAAATCCAGAGGAAACATTTATCTGGGAACAAGAGCCATAACTCTAAATCCAATTTCTTCTCCTGTGTGTCCTTTTGGCAATACCATTATATTGTGTATTTTAAAGGATTCTGGATAAAGAGATTGCCAATTACCACCACATACAATGGCAAAGGAAAGAAGCCCTTGGGTATCATCCTGACACCATTCGCTGACATTACCTCCCATACCTTTAATTCCATAAGGGCTAATATCCAATGTTGTTTCCTGGGATTTGTAGATTTTTCTCTGTAAATAGGGTGTATAAAAAAATACATCATAAAAATTTCCCCAGGGATATTCCCTTTTATCTACATACCCTGCAATCCATTGCCATTCCTGGCATGTTGGCAATCGATACATTACTGCATTGTTGGCCTTTTGTGTAAGCCATCGGCAATATTCTATAGCATCTTCCCAGGAAATGCCAGATACAGGATAAGAGAGATCGCAGTTCGCAACAAATCCTTCTTTTTTGTATTCCCAAAGTTTTTTCTGTCTTGTTCTGGGAATATAGGCTAGTTTCCCTGCGTTCTGCCATTGATTGTATTGAAGGATAGTTTGTGGATCATTGAGAAATTTTTGGTATTGGCCGCACGTTACTTCAGATACACTAAGATAATAATCATATTTTCTATCTGCACCAGGGACTTCTACATAAGAAAAGTCCTTTAGCAATGGAGAGTCTGGCTTAAGGTTGAGTTTGACCGTTTTTTTCTCTTTGGGGGAAATCCGAACAAAAACCTTTTGCTGCAAAAACTGTTCTGCTGCCACAACAACGAGGTATTCCCCTTTGGGCAAAGAGGCAATCTCTATAGGGGTTTGCCCAATATAGCTTGATGGGTTTAATTCCTGGCTATATAGAGATTCCCAAAGAGATGTATTTTCTTTTCTATCTTTAGCAACTGGAACTAGAAGGTTGTAAGGAATCAAGGCCCTTTGTAAATATAAGTCTTGAATAGAAAAAAGATAAACATTGCTCTTTTCAGGAGAAGACTCTATAGAGAGAACTCCTTCTTCCTGGATAGCAGATGTTTTTTCTTGCGCGGAGGCTAGAAAAAAAGATTCTTGAAGTCTATCTTGTTTTTCCTTTGTTTCTGGTAAAGCTGCATAGATTTGAGATATGCCCTGGATTGCATTCGCATTGAAGGGATCAAGCATTAAAGCCTGGAAAAAATTCTGTGCAGAAATGGCAATATGCTTTTGGTTTTCTTTTTGCATGTCCAGGCACATCTGGAGATCGAAAAGCAAATCTTTTTTTATCTGATATTCTGATGTGAATTTGAATTCTTTCGTTTTTTCCTGGTATTGATTTTCTAATAGGCTTTTATTTCTTTTATACTCCATTAAAGTTCTGATTCCTTCTTCAATGTGTCTGGAAGTGGATTGTCCCAAAATTTTGCGCACCAAAGGTGCTATCTCGCGGTCTTCAGCCGCTTCCTGAAAAAAAGATACAGCAGACCGATAGTTTTTTTTCTCTAACCACTGCAAGCCTAGCTTGTAATTTTCTTTTGCTTTTTTAGACAAGAAATATTCTTTGATGTACACTGTTCCAACGAAAGAGCAGAAGAAGATAAAAAAACTCACTATACTCAGGATTAAAGCAGAATTTCGCTGTATTTTTTTCCACGCTTTCTTGACCACATTGACAGGCTTTGCCTTAATGCCATCTCCATATAGAAAACGATCTATATCGTCTGCCATTTCTTTTGCTGTCTGATAGCGATAGTCAGGATCTTTTGCCATGGCTTTAAGGCAAATTGTTTCTATATGAGGATGCAAATCTGGTTTAATTTTACCAGGAGGTATAGGTTCTTGAGATATAACCGCAGAAATTACAGCACCAACCGTATTCCCTTCAAAAGGAGGACTTCCTGCAAGTATTTCGTATAATACTGCACCTAAAGAATATATGTCGCTTCTTGCATCCAGATTAGCACTTCCTTTTGCTTGCTCAGGCGACATATAGGACGGTGTTCCAATAGCTTCGCCACTTTTTGTAAGCCGTCGGCTATCCATGCTGTTTGTGCCTTTTGCCAGGCCAAAATCCGTAAGCAAAGCATGTTTATTCATATCCAGAATGATATTCCCTGGCTTCACATCCCTATGTATGACACCTTGCCCATGTGCATAGTCTAAAGCCAGCGCAATCTCGCGTATAATATTAAGCTTTTCCCTAAGCTCTGAGGTATTTTTCTTTAAATATTCTGAAAGGACTTGGCCTTCCACAAAATCCATAGTAAAATAGTGGACTCCATTTTCATTGCCAGCATCGTATATGGTTACAATATTAGGATGCGTAAGCCTGGAAGCAAGCCTTGCCTCCCTATGAAAACGCTGGATTTCTTCTAATGGAGCATTTTCCCATGCTTTGAGGACTTTCAGGGCAACATGCCTTTTGAGTTTGGCATCCCAGGCTTTGTATACCACTCCCATTCCCCCTCTAGCCACTTCTTCTAAGATACGATAAGGCCCGAATTTTTCAGGAATGTATCCCTCCAATAGCCGAATGATTCCATCTTTGACAGTAATCCTAATTTTTTTTTCTTTAGCTATTAAATCATCCCAACCGACTTCTTTGATTTTTTTTTCTATTTCGCGATGGATCTTTACAAATCGGTCAACAGGGATATAGTGGTTTTTTACCATAATTTGCCCAATCAACAAACTTTTGGTAGTTCCACCTGTTTTCATTTCTGCTTGTTCTAAAAAACATTTGTTCACATCGTCTATTTTACAAAGATTTTCCGATAGTGCCTGGCAAGCAAAGAGAATGTCTTTTTTGCGTTCTTCTGAATGGGCAAAAGCCAAAACTTCTTCCTTTTTCCCTTTGGCTTCATCCAGAGATCTCCCATCTTCAGAAGGCACGAAATTTTTTTCCAAAGCACCAAGGAGCAATTGTATACTGTTCAGGCAATCAGCAGTGAGAAGATTGGCAGAGACCAATTCTTGTATTAGATTGCTTTCTTTAGTATTTAGTATAAGATTACTAATATCATCCATCATGCTGGCAGGTACCATTCCTGATGCCTGTAGGATTGCAGTAATCTGTTTTGCAGATATATTGGGCATTATAGTATCTGCCTTTCAAAAAAAAAAAATCGCCAATAGACTGTAATCATTATGTAATCATTATCTTATCCTAGGAATCTTATATAGTCAAACCAGGAAAGCAAAAAAAATGAAAATTTTATTTGAAGTGAAACCATTACGCAACAATTCTCTTCATTTAACCATAAAACATCCTGTTTTGCAAAAGATAAATTTTGTGAGGTGGTCATAAAAACAGAATAGCACTAAAATTTTTAGCTATTTTTTGGCTATTGTCTATGTAGCTTGTATATCTCAATCTTTGCCTTTGGATCAATAAATATACGATTTGTGTAGTTTTTTAAGAATCGGGTAATTTCCTCATGAGAAACCCAAAGATAGCCTGGGAGTTTTTTTCCCTGAAACACAAAAGAGTAAGTAGACTGCAAACGCGCAATTTCATTCCAGTTGATGTAAAGATAGAGGATTCCTTGCTTGTGCAGGGATAGAGCAATTTTGCTATGGTCTTTTATTTGTATAAACATGGCTTCCAAAAGGTTCTCATCAAATACAGTGCCTGCCTCTATGGGAATGTCTAAATGGAAAGTCCTGCTCTCTCCTAGCAGCAAAACTTTTTCCTGGATATTTTTTTGGAGGAATTCTTCTGCCTGATAAGGAGGGTAGTGTGTTTGCAATACCTCTTCTCTGGATTTTAAACCCAAGAAAAAATCGTAAGCATCGGGAATCGTAAGATAGAGCTGCTGGTATAAACAAAGCAGGCTAAAAATAACAAGAGCGCAAGCAAAGGGAATTGTAGAAATTGCTTTTTGGCAATGTCTTAGAATAAAACCCATAGGAAGGCAAAGCAAAATCAAGATAATATAGATAAATCGGTCAATCTGATGAGTAAAGCCTATCCAGAGAAAAAACCATATTAGAAGAAAACAGGCCAAAGCACGCATTTTCCGTGCGATCCATATAAGCGAAGGGAGAAAGAGAAATAGATGCAAGGCAGAAACATACCGTCCATAGAAAAATACATCCCCCATTTTCTCCCATAATCCTGAGGGCGTTATATGTCTAGGGCTATGGGCATAAACAAAGCGTTCATACATCCATTCTGTCCAGTAGCCAGGAACAATCCACGCATTCCAAAGCGGGTATAGGGGATTCCCTGTGTTTACATAGTTTCTTATAGCCCAAGGACTAAAGGCGAGAATAAATCCTGCTGCAATCCATCCAGCAGAATGGATTTTGTCTTTGCAACTGCCTGGTATCATGAAAAAAAAAGGACAAAACGCCAGCCCACCCAGAAAAAGGCTTGTGTATTTGAACCCAGCAGAGCCGCCTATCATGATTCCTAGCAAAAGATATTGTCTGGGAAAATTCTTATTGTTTTTCTCAAAAAGCACGAGGGACAGAATCAGAAAAAAAGCCTGGGGGATTTCTACGTAATAGATGCGCAGAAGATCTGCTGTCCAAGGCAAAAAATATACAAGCAAGGCACTCAGGAACGCTTCTTCCTGGCTAAAAAATTTTCTGGCAAAGCAATAGATTGCATAAAGAAGGGCCAGACCATAAAAGCCCAGGATAATATGGGCGATGGTAGATCCATACAGTTTACCAGCCAGGCACATACAGAAAAAGGCGATCATCTCCAGATTTTGCGGAAAATTTGCATAAACATTGCTTTCCATAAAAAAGACTTTCCCTGCTTTGTAATATTCAGCAGGTGAGCCGAGGTGATATTCTAGTACATCATAGTCCAGAGGCGGCAAGAAAGCATGGAAAAAATTCACACAGAAAACCAAGAAAAATATAATGCAAAGGAATTTTTCTAAAGATCCCATAGCTTGCCAAAAAGCGGCCAGCCCACTTGTCTTTTCTATCCATCTTTTCCATTCTCTCCACCCAAAAGCATTCAGGCAAAGCAGAAAAAATAAAGCAATAGGCTGAGATATAAGCCCAAAGCTTCCCAAGACTAAGGAGAGGGAACAGAATACCAAAGTCCCTAAGCCTAGCTTAAAAAGCGCAGATTCGGGGATCTCCCCAAACCGCCAGACCATACACCCCAAAAAATAGATGGAAAAGAAAGACAGGACAGCAAACAAACAGCA
This sequence comes from Candidatus Brocadiia bacterium, assembly GCA_013359215.1. Classification (GTDB taxonomy): domain Bacteria; phylum Planctomycetota; class Uabimicrobiia; order Uabimicrobiales; family JABWCH01; genus JABWCH01. The sequence goes on from JABWCH010000046.1 coordinate 8,900, forward strand.
AAGCACCCTGGGCCACCATAAAGGGAAATAGCTTTTTCCTTCTCCATACAGAAAAAAAATTCCAAGACAAAGCAAAAAATACAGCAGATAGATCCTCTGGTTTTTATATATATTCTTTAGCATATTTCATCTCTTTATTCTTTATTTTATTTTTTTCATAGAAAGAACGACAATATTCTTCGTTTTTTCTTGAATTCTGGCGAAATGCGAAATGCCAACTCCTGGAATCCACAAAGGACGGTTATGGTTGTCTGTGACAAGAAGGATTCTTTGCCTGAGAGGCAAAGGTACTTTCAGGTCGCTAAGGATTCTCGCTATTTTCTTATTCCCTGGAGAGCCTAGAAGCTGTATTGTATCCTCCTGGCTGCAAGACCGAATCCAAAAGGGAAATTCTAAAGAATCCGCGGCAATGGCTACAGACAAAGGATGAGAATGGATGCGATGGGAATCAAGATCGAAATTTTGGGCAGACTGGCACTGTGCCTCAAAAAGAGAATAGGGACTGCAAGAAACTTTTCCTGGAATTTGCCAGACGCAAGGGTGCTTGTGTTCTGTTGAACAGGGAAAGACAATGGTCATGGATGAAGGTGTCTTGTGGATTTCTATTTTGTCTGGCATTTCTACCATCCCTTGTTGCTCTTGAATCAATTTTGAGATTCTTTGATAATGGGAGCTTCTTATAGCAGAAGGCTTTTGGAAAGAATAGCATATCCTGTAGAAAAGATAAGGAACTAGAGCAATAGGCAATTCTTGTAGCGAAGAATTTAAGATGGTTTTGGCACATTCTTTTCCTTCCCAAAGCTGAAAAAATTGGCTCAGATAAGGTCGCTCAGGACAGCATTCTTTTACATGATTCTGGTAAAAATTTTCTGCCTGCTGTCTCATGTAATCGTTAGTTTCTTTTGCATACTGTGTAAGATGGAGAAGGCTTTCTTTGATTTTAGGATATCCTTGCTCTTCCAAAAAGGGAATGATTTTATGTCGTATGCGGTTTCGAGTGAATCGTATGTCTGCATTGGAGACATCTTCACGCCATGATAAGCCTTTTTGCTGTAAATAAAAAAGAATTTGCTGTTTATTAAGGCACAGCAAAGGGCGAATCAGACAGACAGTCGAATGGGGAAATAAAGAGCGAACCAAGGGCATCCCGCAAAGCCCAGGAATCCCTGTCCCTTTCAGAAAATGCAGCAGAATGGTTTCTACCTGGTCATCGGCATGATGCGCTACAGCCACTTTGCTTGCCTGGAATCTTTGCGCAGTTTCCCATAAAAAAGAATAGCGGGCCTCTCTTGCTTTTTCCTCTAAGGCGGTTTTGCTTTCTTTTCCTAATTCTATGCGTTTTGTACAAAAGGGAAATCCATATTGGGCAGCGCGTTCGCCTACCCATCTGGCTTCTTCCTGGCTTTCTTCTCGGATTCCATGGTCTAAACAAGCCACAACGATTTCCAAAGAAAGCTGTTGAGAAAGCTGTGCCATTAAATCCAAAAGGGCTATGGAATCAGCACCACCTGATACGCCAACAAGGATTTTTTCTTTGTGGTCTAAGAGTTTATTTTTTAATATGAAGTCATAAAATACAGAATAAGTGTCCAAAGCTCTGTTCCTTGGAAAAATTTTCAAAAACAATGGTATAAAATTTCCTTTACCTTGACTTTTTTTCTATTCATTGATATTCTTATTATATCTTGAATCTAGTAAAAATTCGCCTAAAAGAGGTTTATATGCTTAAAATTTTATGCTTTACTTTACTGCTTTTTTTGGTTAGTTGTTCTTTTGAAGAAAGAATCTTTCTGGCAGAAGAAGAGATAGAACCATCTTCCCTTTCTAAAGGAGAATTAGGGTTACAGCAAGTCGTTGTTCCTCTTAAAAAGAATACAAAGCCTTCTGAAAAGGCTGTTTCTTATAGCTTTATAAGAAACGATGCGAAAGTAAATTTAACCCTCATTATACGACAATTGCAATTAGACCGCAAGGTAGTTTCTTTTTCGTCACCCGTGGTTGCTATGCTCGAAAAAGAAGTTTTGCCAGAATTAGAACTTAACCAAAGCCAAAATAAAGATATAACCGTCGGACGCTGGAATAAAAGAATGTTGCTCTTGGAAACCCTTTGGGCACAGCATGTTTCCGAGCAAGAAAAAAAAGATTTGCTCCAGGCTATTGAAGGAACATGGAGCATGGTTGGACTCCCCAAAGAAGCCAAAGATGAAGAGCTTCTTGATTCTGTTGTAGTGCAGAACCTTGCCTTATTCTTTCATGGCGTGGCAGATGCTCTTGCACCTTATAAAGAGATTATAGCCGATACAAAAACTTCACCACAGCCTGTTTCCCAAACATCCGAAGAACCAAGCAAAAAATTGGATGCTACACCCACAAAATCACAGGAAGAACAAGCAAAGCCTTTAGCGGCTGAAGGAAGCTCCCCTAAATCACAAGTAGTCAAAAAAGAAGAAGAAAAGCCGATTTCTTCTATTCCTACTGGGCCCAAAATAGAAGGAGAAACAAAGGCGGTTATTTCTCCCCAAATAAAGCTTGAACCCAAGATAAAGCTTGAGCCTGAAATCAAATGGACTCCAGAGCCTAGAATCTTTGGCGATTGAGTTTTTCTTCTCAAAAAAAATAATCTTCTTTTTGCAAGGATGAAATTATCATGAAAATCTTTATCCTGTTTTTCTTTAGCGTGATTTTTTTTCTGCCAGGATGCACAAGCGAGAGAATTCCTTTTACACAGGAACTCAGGCAGGAATACCAGTTGAGCGAAGAAGATCTGAAAAATTTACAATACTATGTTTCTGACGATATTCTTATAGAAAGAGATGCTGTTTTAGGAGAAAGCAAAGTAGATCGAGGAAAGCTGACGACAAAATCGGGAAAGTTGATCGAGCAAATTTTAATAGAGGAAGATACTCCTGGTATTTCTGTACAGTCAGGGGAATATTGGCTCGCCATCAGCTTTGAAAAAGATGCTGCCTTGTTTTTTACTTCGAGACTTGGTTATATCAGACAAGGAGAGTATTATTTAGGAACAAGAGGGAATCAAAGGATACAATATAGCAATAAAGAATATGTTGTTGTCAATGATGGGATTGAAAGCTATCTTATGATTGATAGAGAATCCTTGTCGAACCTCATCAGAAACCGTAAAATACTCTTAGGACGTAGAGTTCCTCTCCAATAGAAATCAGGAAAATCATGAGTGTAAAATCTGTTAGTATAGTTTTTGTTTTGCTCATTTCTATAGCAGCATTGGCTTATGGCTGGAATTTATACCAGGACTATAAACTTGAAAAAGACATCTCCTTTTGGAATCGTATTTTAGAAAAAGCCAATATTGCTTCAAGCTATCAGACACAAATTTCTATATACCAGGAATACCTTAGCCTGTATCCTCAGGGAAAATATTCTTCCACCGCTCATCAGGAAATCACACGTGCGCTGGCACTCCAGAAAGCCGAAACTCTATGGTCAATAGCAGAAAGCAAAAAAATACAATCTTTGCAAGACTACTCGGATGCAATACAGGCTTACCAGAAATACTGTGAATGGGCACCCAAAGGCAGATATGCCAGCAAAGCCAAAGAAAAAATAGAATCCCTAAAATACCAAAGGGAAGAAGAAAATTTTTGGCTTTTGTCTTTTTCTAAAGCAGAGATGGAAAAGATGTATGAAAGCAAGATTTCTTTATACCAGAGCTACCTCCAACGCTATCCTCAGGGAAAGTATAAAGAAAAGGCTTTGGATCTTATTCAGATCTCGCATAAGGCTTTGGAAGAAGAAAAATACTATCATAAAATTATCCAAGAGGTTAGAGATTTCTGCTCCAAAGGAAAATACGAAGAGGCATACAAATCCTGTCTACAATATAGCCAGAAATACCCATCTAGCAGCTATTCTTCTCTTCTTGCGCTAGAAATAAAAGAAATCCAGAGGAAAAAAGAGACTCTGGCTTTTGAGGAAAAGGCAAAAGAAGCTAAAAAATACTGCGAACGCGAAAATTTCGATAAAGCCCTGGAAGAAATAGGTGACTATCTAGCTCAATATAAAAATCCTTATTTTGAAAAAGATGCCCAAGATCTAATCTTGAAAATACAAGAAGCAAAAGAAGAATCTCTGTATCAAAAAACAATCGCCTTTACGGGCAACCTTATCCAGAGAATCGAAAGCCTGGAACAATTTTTAAAAGTCTATCCCAAGGGAAGAAGAAGCAAAGAAATACAGAAATTGCTCAAGGAATACAAAAAAGAATACATTGCCCGAAAGATTCTTCGAACCCCCCCAGATGGATTAAAAAAAGAGGAAAGCCTCAAAGGGGCAAGCCAAAAGCTTTTGGATCTTTTAGAACTTGTTCAAGATTCCTGGAAATCGAAAGACCAGGAAAGGGCCTTAAAGCAGCTTAAAACAGCATATAGCCTTGTGGATAAAGAAAGCCCTATTGTCGAGACTTTGGAGAACTTAGAAGAATATTTGTACTATAAAGAATTAGAACGCCTCCTGGAAAAGGGCGACCTTTCTGTGGAAGATCTTTGCAAAGAAGCGATTTCTCGATTTCCCAATTCTCAAAAATTTAAAAATTTTCTGGGAAAAGCAAGCCAGGAAAATATACCTCTCCCCTTGAGAGAATCCTATTCTCAGGCTCTTGCGCTTCAAGAAAAAAATCAATATGAAGCAGCCCTGGCTATATACAATTCTATTTTTTCTAAAATGAATGAACATTACAAAAATATGATTTCTCTGAAAAAAGAGGAATGCCTTGAGCTGCTTTCAGAAAGAGAATACAAAAAAGCGTACGCCTTACAAGAAAGAGGCGACTATGAGGAAGCCTTAGAAATCTATGATCAAATTGCTCCTCAAATGTCCGATAAGTACGCAAAAATCATTGAAGAAAAAAAAGAAGAATGCAAGGATAAGGTCTTTGAAAAGCACTATTCTCAAGCTAGAAAATCGTATCAGGAAAAAGATCTTGTTCAGTGCTTGCAATCTATTCTCAAAGCAGAAAGTTTAGGAAAAAATGATGTTTATTTAAGCAATCTCAAACTGCAAGTAACGGACAAGGTTTATACAGAATACCAGCAAAGAATTTCCAAAGCCATGGAAGAGCAGAGAATCAGCATTGTAAGAGATCTTCTTGCTGAAGTTTATGGAAAATACAACATAGGAAATGAATGGAATAAAAAATTTTCCGACTTTAGGGATTTCTTGGAGGCTCATGACAAAGCTCATGAAGAATTCCGCAAGGGAAACAATAAAGAATGCATTTTATGGGCTAAAAAGGCATTAAAATATTACGAAAATGCACAAATACGGAAAATTTTGCTCCAGGTCGAGCTGGAAAATGAAAAATACTATACCTATCTTTCTCAGGCAGAAGAATACCTTGCTGATGGCAAGATAGAAAAAGCGCAAGGCGAAATACAAAAGCTCAAATCCATGAGGGGCGACCTGCCAGAAATCCGAAAGCTGGAAAATGTATGGTTCATGCAGATGGCAAAGCATGAGCAAGGGGAATTTTTAGAAAAGTTGCTCTATAAAATTCCCATAAAGGGTGGCGAACTGGTTTTAGATATGGCATCGTCTATTTGGCGAAACCTTTCCCACCAAAGGCAATCGCAGCTTGCAGGCTTGTATCAGAAGGCATACGCACAGCAAAAAGACCTGCCTGTCGAAAAAAGTTTTCGCAATGCCCAGGCATCTTTTGAACTCGTTCTGATTCCACCAGGGAGATATTGGAGAGGATCGCCTTCTGGGGAAAAAGATCGCTATCTGGACGAGCAGTCCCACCTGGTAACCATTACCAGACCCTTTTGGATGTCAAAGTATGAAATCACACAAGATCAATGGCATCAAGTGACCCAGGAAAAACCATGGCAAGGAAAACAAGACAAATCCTCTGGGGCGAAAGTTGTAAAAGGGGATACAGGAAAGCATCCAGCAAGCTATGTGAGTTGGAAAGACATTGAATCGAAATTTTTTGCAAGGCTGGAAGAAAAATTTTCTTTGCCAACAGAAGCACAGTGGGAATATGCTTGCAGAGCAGGCACCACCACTCGTTTTTATTGGGGAGATGATATTCTCTATCGGCAAGCACAAGACTATTCCTGGCATTCAGAGAATACAGAAAAGCTAGGAAAGCCATTTCCTCAGCCTGTAGGGCAAAAGCTTCCTAATGCCTGGCATTTATATGATATGAGCGGCAATCTTTATGAATGGTGTCAGGACTGGCGAGGGGAATATCCTGTGATAGAGCAGATTGATCCCCAAGGCCCTGCCAGTGGCGAAGAAAGAATGTATCGAGGCGGGATGTGGTTTCATAGTGCCAAATTTTGCCGTTCTGCTTTACGAGCCAGCTATCTTCCTGACTATCGTGGTTATTATACAGGATTTCGCTTTATCCAGGAAATCCGCGATGAAAAGATTGTGATCGCAAGCCTAAGCTGGACAGGCTCTACTGCCATTGAAAACATCATGAAATATGTTCTGGAAAAAGAATTGCGCATCCCTACAGAAATCAAAAATGTGCCAGAAAGGAATATATGGCCTGAGCTGCAAGAAGGCACAGTAGACATTTTCCCTGATCTATGGCTTCCCAATAGAATAGCCCTTTTTAGGGAATATGTAGAAGAAAAAAAGACTGTGGTTGCGAAAGTCAGCTATCCTGATGCCTATCAAGGCTTTTATATCCCTTCTAAAATCGCTAAGAAGTTTGAAATCAAAAGCATTTTTGATCTTAAAGGCAAGGAAAGCCTTTTTGATGTGAATGGAGATGGAAAGGGCGATATATGGGTAGGCGATGGCAATTGGGATTCTACAGCCATCAATATATCCAAAGTGCGAGAATATGGCCTGGATCTCGACATTTTCCAGTCCGATGAAAAAAGATTCTATTCTGTTCTTAAAGAAAACATGAAAGCCGAAAAGCCGATTGTGTTTTACTTTTGGGAACCAGGATGGGTCACATACGTATATGATGTTACGCTCTTGGAAGAACCGATCTATAGCGATTCCCGATGGATATTCTCAAAGGGAAGGCCAGAACTCACGAAGATTTCATGCTCTTATCCTAAGGCAACAATCTATGTTGGGGTTTCCAAAAAATTGCAAAAAAAAATACCAAAAGCTTACAAATTTTTTATGAACTGGTATATACCTATTAATGAAGTAAGCTATTTGATTGCAGAGATCGAAGACATTCCTGACAATCCAGCAAAAGATCCTGCTGAGGTTGCGAAAGAATGGGTTAGAAAGCATCCTGACATAATCAAAAACTGGCTTAGAGATCTTTAATACTGCGTTTTGCAATAAGGAAAATTTCATGGTAACCAATATTCTCAAGAATATCAGCGGAAGTCTGAAAAAATTTCTTTTTCAAAATTTGCAAGAAATGATAGAGGAAAACGATATACTCTTTTTGACACCTGGAGAACTAGGGCATCCAGACACCCCAAAACTGGTTGTCTTTCTGGCTTCGTTTGAAGAAAACAACTATCTTAGAAATACAGAGCCAGAAAGGCAAAACAACTATAAACAATATCCTCCTTTGATTTTGGATATACAATATCATCTCATTCCTTTTGCAAAAGAACAAGAAAAAGAATGGATGATAATCGAAAAAATTTTACAAGTATTCCATGATACTAAAATACTGCAAGGAGACATGATCCCAAAAGAGCTTCTAAAAAGCGGCAATGAAAGTATCAAAATTACGTCTTTTAAAATAGATCCTAAAAGCATGGAAAGAATCCAAAACTCTTTTTTGGATAAACGGTATCGATTGATAGCGTCTTATACCTTAAGCCCCATCAAGATTCCTTCTTTGCGTAACCAGGAATTCAAGGAAATCAAAAAAAGAGAATTGGACATATCAAAAAAAGAAAAGTCCGATTAGTATTTTTCTTTTGCATCGCATCGCTGTTTTAAAAATATCGTTATTTTAAGGTTTTTTATGATTGAATCCATAAAATTTAGTAATTTTAAATCTTTACGAGACACAATACTTCCTTTACGCCCCTTTACCCTTATTTTAGGTGCCAATGCAACAGGGAAAACAACAGCACTTCAGGCATTCCAGCTCATACAAGGCTCACTGGAAAGCGAATTCAAAAAGTTTTTAAGCTTTACAGCTTTAAACGAATCAGAAATACACTTAAAGGTACTCAGCAAAGGCAAACAACTGCTATTGGAAACAGAAATCATCTGGACAAGAGGCAATCGGATCGTCAGGCATGATAAGCCTCTTGACCCACCATCTTTTGATGAAACATCATTAGCACCCAATATTATTTTGCTTCAGCAAGATCAGGATCAATTGATTCGCAATCTAAATGGCTTTCAGAACTATAATTTAAATGCAACTTGCATTAGCCGTCCTGTTCTTTTAAAACCCTATCTGAAGCTTATGAACGATGGAAGCAATCTCGCAGGAATATGGGACAATCTGCGAGACGTAGAGCCAGAAAAATTCGAAGCCCTTAACCAGGAACTGAATCGATGGCTGCCTGAATTCGACAGAATTTTGTTTGAAACACCTTCGGATGGAAGCCGTTCTTTTTTGCTAAGACTCAAAAGCGGGAAGCATAAAATTCCTGCTTCGGAATTGTCGCAGGGGACTCTGTTTACCCTTGTTTTTGTAACTCTGGCATATCTTCCTAATCCTCCTAGTATTTTAGGAATTGAAGAGCCTGACAGAGGACTCCATCCTCGTTTGATTCCAGAGCTGCAAAACGCGCTATATCGTCTTAGCTACCCAGAACTTTTTGGCGAGAGCAGATCTCCTATCCAGATTGTTGCAACCACTCATTCTCCATACTTTCTGAGCCTTTTTAAAAATCGTGCAGAAGAAGTTGTCATTGCTCATAAAGAAAATGCAGAAGTAAAATTCAGCAAACTTTCCGAGTATGGAAATTGCAAAGAAATCTTTTCTGTTTTCCAAGCAGAAGGGTTCTGGAAAAACGGTGTTTTCCAAAATAAAATAGAATCTTTTCAGATATAGCCAGAAAAACGCTAAAATTTAGCACAAATTGGCTGGGAAATAATAGCCATGGCAACTTCAGGCAATGCTACTGGCATTTTTAAACAGGAATAGATTATGAATTTTTTTGATTTGGTAGTTTACAATATAGGCGAACTTGTTACAATGGATGGAGCAGATCAGCCAAGAACAGGGAAAGAAATGGCGAATATCGGAGTCTTGGAAAATGCTGCTATTTTGGTTGACAATGGTAAGATAGTGGCAGTATCCCAAGACCAGAATACTATATCCCAATGGCAGGCAAAAGAAAAAATAGATGCCATGCAATCTTTGGTAACTCCTGGCTTTGTAGATCCTCATACACACCCTGTTTTTGCTGCTTCCAGAGAAAAAGAGTTTTGCATGAGAATCCGCGGTGTCAAGTATGAAGAGATAGCCAAAAAAGGAGGCGGCATACGAAACAGTGCCAGGAAGTTGAGGGAAACCCCAAAAAATACGCTCAGAGATCTGACAAGAAAAAGGCTCAATCGTTTTTTAGCTTTAGGGACAACGACGATTGAAGCCAAAAGTGGCTATGGCCTTTCTTATGATTCAGAAATCGCTTCCCTGGAAGTCCTTGCAGAAATCGGCCAAGATCATGCTCTGGATATTGTTCCTACCTTTATGGGAGCGCATGAGATCCCTGATGAATATCGAAGCAATCGGGAAGAATACATCCGCATTGTAATTGACAAAATGATCCCAGAAGTCGCCAGGCGCAAGCTGGCAAAATATTGCGACGTTTTTTGCGAAACCCATGTCTTCACACTGGAAGAAACAAAGCGAATTTTGCAGGCAGCCCACGAACACGGCCTTTTGTCAAAACTGCATGCTGATGAATTGTCTTATACAGGAGGAGCAGAGCTGGCTGCTTCGCTCAAAGCTACATCCGCAGAGCATCTGGTTGCTATTTCGGATAAAGGCATAGAAGAAATGGCAAAAGAAAAAGTCATTGCTGTACTTTTGCCAGCAACAACTTTTTTTCTAGGGTCTTCCCGATATGCACCTGCTAGAAAAATGATAGACGCTGGAGTTGCCATAGCCTTGTCTACAGACTTTAACCCTGGCTCTTCTATGACTCAATCCATGCCCATTGTCCTTACAATAGCTGGTCTATATTTAAGAATGACACCAGAAGAAGCATTGACCGCGTCTACGATCAATGCAGCATGCGCTATCGGAAAAGAAAAAGAAGTGGGGAGTATTGTTCCAGGAAAGCAAGCCGATTTTTTGATCTGGCAAGCCAGCCATTATGAATACCTGCCGTATCATTTTGGAGATAATTTACTCCACTCTGTATTTAAAAAAGGAAAGATTGTTTACCAAATTCAATAGGAGTTGAAACATGGATGTACAAAATGAACCAAAAGCAGAAATTTTATCTAAAGAGAAAAAAATAGAGCTTGCAAAATATTCTTTAAGCCACCTGTCTGAACTTGTAAAATTCGCGGATCATAAGGCACTAGTACTTCTAGGTATTCTGGGTTTTCTTTCAGGCCATTTATTGACAAAGCTTTTTGCCTTAAGAAAAGAAGAATATTCTTCTGCAGGCATTGCGCTTTGTCTTTTAGCAGTAATTTGCTGCCTTGCGGCTCTAGGTTTTGCTATCAAAGTGGTTTATCCAAGGTTAAAGTATAAAAGCATCCAAAAGAGCAAAGGTTTTGTTTATTGGGCGGAAATATTAGCCAATCCAACACCTGAAAGCTTTCGCGACAACTTTTTCAATATAACACAAGATGAAGTATTGGAAAATTTTAGCAATGAACTTTATCATGTTGCCAATATTAATAAACAAAAATACCAGGCTTTACAAAAAAGCTTTATCATGGCTGTGATGAGTGCTATTTTTATGATTCTTTTCTTTATAGTCAATTAAAACTACGCGCTCTCTTTGCCTCTAGGATAGGATAAATTCTATGAATAGCATAGCCAAATTGATAGTAACCATAGAAAATCAAAATCGAGAATATTTGATTACAGAAAAACTCGTTAGCATAGGAAGATCTGATCAAAATCTGATTATGATCAACCATCCTACTGTTTCTCGCGTCCATGCCCAGATCACCATGAGACAGGATAAATTCTATATTGAAGATATGAGCCGTTTTAAACGGACTTATTTAAATGGAGAAAGCATTGGGCAACCTGTAGAGCTGAAAGATCAGGATAGAATAAAATTAGGCTCTGTCAATGCAAAATTCATATTAGAAAATATGCTAGAGCCTGATTTGCTTTTTTATGAAAAAAAACACCAGGCTGAAGCCAAAGGCCAAAAAGCAATCCCCACAGAGCAGCTACACAGAGTTACAGAGGTTATGGAAATGCAAAAGAGAGGCGATTCTCCCAAGCGTCCAGAATTGAAAGTACCAGAGCAAGAAATGCCAAAGGATGCAAAGCCTCAGCCAACTTATAAAATACAAGACATCATTGCTTCCCCTGCTGAAGAATTGCCAGCCAATGAAGAAGTGGATTTTTATCCTGATTTAGACAATGAAGATTTTATAGAAGAAAAGCCACAAACTGCCAAAATAAGCGATGCTTTTTTTCCTAAGCCTGCGGAAGGAAAAGGGAGTACTGTTAAAATAACAGAAAATGCATTGTCTAAATACACCGAAGAAAGCTATGAAATACAGGAAATAGAAGAAGATGCTAATACAACGGGTATCCTGGCAGAAGAAGTTTTAAGTGAATCTGATTCTCATGAAAGCACGGGAATATTTGCTCAGGAAGTGCAAGAAAATATAGGAGAAGAAATCCTCGCACCCTTGGAAGACGATATGGTTTTGTCTGCTGATCCTGCCAGCCCTAGTTCCATAATGCAAGCAGAAGAAAAAGAAGCTTTGATTGCTCAGGCTCAAAGCTATAAACAAGAAACAGTCCAAAATTTAGAAAATTTAGAAAATCTATTGAAAAAAGAGAAAAGCCAGGAAAAAGATTCTAAGGCTTCGGACAATGATTCCAGTTTCCCTGGATGGGAAAACCGAAAACTTTTCCCTGAAGTGGTTTGCATTTCTGCCAACAAGGTGCTTGATCTAAAAAAAGATGTTGTTTCCATAGGAACAGAAAACGCATGCGATCTTGTTTTAGAGAACCCTCACTGGGAAAAAATCGAGATGCTTATCATTCGCAATGAATCCGATGGCAAATATTTTCTCAAAAAAATTGGCAAAACAGAAACACAGATCAATGGCAAAGCAGTAGAAAATACTTCTCAGCTAAAAGATGCCGATATTATTCATTCTGCTGGTCAGACGATCTATTTTTTCGATGCCAGTGCCAGCCTGCCTGCTTTTCAGAGAGCCTTGAGGATTGCAGCTAAAAACGACCAGAAAAAAGCTTTTCTTTCTCCTTTTCTGGAAGAAAGCAAACGCTACGATGTTCTGGATGGAAAAGTAGCTTATTCCTTCAAAACCTTTTGCAGAGATGATGATTATACTGCTTTCTTTGTCAAAGAAAATCCTTATGGTGTCTATGTATTTTTGGGAGAAATCCAGGAAAAATATCCTAACTATCGGTTAATCCCTTGGATTCAAGGAATTTTTGATGCAACAGTGGACTATCTGGAAGGCTGCTCTCAAATTTTGAAGGAAATGAATAGCCATATCATGCAGACATGCCGCTTTCTTCCTTTAAATGCCATGATTTTAAGAATCAACTCTTCAGAAATACGCTATTCCTGCGCTGCTTGTCCTGCTGGTATATACCGCACAGCAAAAGGAAACCATGAAACCCTGTTCACAAAAGGGATGCCTTTAGGATTGCAAGAAAACTATTTTAGCGAAGAAAGCTCTGTTGCATGGCAGCAAGGCGATTCTTTGCTTCTCTATAGCTATTCATGCCTTGTGAACACACTACAAGAAAATCCCAAAAAATTGCTTAAACAAGAAGATTTGGCTCGTTTCTTTTTTGATGCAATGCAAAAACAGGGTAAGCGTAAAGCCTTAGAGTCTTTAAGGCAAACTTTGGAAGAAAAAGTTTCTTTATCGTATCCCTTTGTTGTGAGTATGTTCACTTTAGGCAATCTACCAAGTGCTTTAGTCTGCACGCAATGTGGAGATAAATACCCTGTAGGTTACAAATTTTGTCCTAAAGATGGAAGTCCATTAAAAGAGGAACAATAATATGTCAGAGAACGAGGATATTCCTGAAAATCAGGAAAAAGTATCTTTACAACCAGAAATCCCTGCGCCAAAAATGAGAAAAGAAGATTTTGCAAAGCTTCCAGAAATAGGCTATGGTGAAGCTTTGGATGCCATTAAGGCAGGGCAGGCAATCCAGGGAAAAATAATTCCTTTCCTCAATCTGGATAAACTTTCTTTTTTGAAACCCATTGTAATAGAAAATTGCCAGCTTCAAGGAATGCTTGCCAGAGGCACTAGCTTTGACAAGCTAGAAATACGCAATACTCTTATTCTGGAAAGAATGAATTTTAGCCAGAACAAAGAGGAAGGCAAGGTTCAAACAAGCTTCCAAAATGGACTTGTGCTGGAAGACTGTATTTTAGAAGATGCGTTGAGCTTAAAAAATGCCAATATTCTAGGCGAATTTTTTTTGACCCGATGTACTCTTGCCATGCCCATTTTTTTGGATAAAAGCATTTTGGAAAAGCCTGTAGTATGGGAAGGTCCTGGTACTCTTGCTTCCTGCACAATGTACCAGACAAAGCTATCTTTTGGTATTACAATTGATAATTACAACATCCAGGAAACAAAGGGCGTTTCTATTGACCTAAATTCTTGCCGCAGCTCTGATACTGTCCTATTGAAAAATTGCAAGCTGTCTGGTATGTTTCAACTGAAGAAAGCACGCCTGTTTTCTCAGTATAATAACGCCTGGACAATGGAAAATTGTGTATTGCAAAGCATGGATATGGAAGAAACGATTGTTGCAGGGCTATCCCAATTTTCCAATGTTCAATTTCAGGGAAAAGTTTCTGGCAGCGCGCCTAGAGAAAAGTATGGACAAAAGGCTGGCAGATCTTTGATTTTTGAAAATGATGTTGCTTTTGTAGGTTGCCATTTTTCTGAAACCTTGTCTTTCCATGACGCACGCTTCCTGAAATATGCAAATTTTAAAAATTGTATCTTTGCTAAAGGAGGAAACTTCAACCAGGCAGAGTTTGGCGCAGTCTGTAGTTTTTGGGAAGTCAAAGACTTTGGTGGCCTCCATTTCCAAAAAGCCCATTTTGAAGGCAGAACCCAGTTTGGAAAGGTCGCCTTCCATAAAAAATCTTCTTTTAATGAGGCCATGTTTCAATCGGAAATAACCATTTTTGATTCCACAGCATCAGGCGATATATTTTTCTCTGGTACTGCTTTTAGCGATGATTTTAAAATCAAGAATGTAACCATTGAAGGCGGGATGAATTTACAAAAAATTTCTGTAGATGGCTCTGTAAAGATCACTTCTACTGTGGTAAAAGACCGCTTTATTTTATCTGAAAGCCAGATTCAGGGTTCCCTTTTTGCCCCTGGAATCAAGATCGGAACATGGGGCAGCATCGCAGAAATCGTTGTCAAGGAAGAAGTCGATCTCTCAGGGATAGAAACAGGTCTGAATCTATCAGAAAAAAAAATCGACCCAGAGAAAGAAAGCAATGTTGTTCCTGGATCTTTTTATTCAGAAAAAGCCATATTCTATAAAAATCTCAAGCTTTGTGGTGCGCGGATTGCAGGAAAATTGTCTCTCGAAGGAATCAATACTTATGGCGAAGTAGATCTTAGCAATATGAGCATTGGAAACGATTTGCTGCTTTCTAAAAGCTATTTCCGTGGGACAGTGCAGGTTGGAGGAACTCGCTGTGCCTTGGTAATCGATTCCTATAAATCCAGATACAAAGAAGAAGCTTGCTTTAACTATCTTCGCTGCCAGAAGTTTACATTAAATGAAAGTTCCTTTGATGGTGGTTTTACTATGCGAGGAACGCAAGTAGATGAATCCCTTGTTCTAAACAATGTTGATGTGGATGGCAAAGCCGATTTGATCAAATGCCGCTCTGGACAGCTTTACTTCTACCATTTTCTAGCAGACCATTTTCTGATTCGAAAAGAAGAAATTGGCGATATGGTTTCTTCTGAAAAGCAAAAGAACTATCTCCAGGCGAAAAATGAATACGGCACGCTGAAAGAAGCCTTCCAGAACAGCAACCATTTTAAGGAAATGGATTGGGCTTACTATCGTTTCTGCCTTTGCAATAGAAAAAATAAAAATCTTTCCTTTTCCCGCCCCTGGGATGCGGTTAAGATTTTTGTAGATTGGCTATTTTTAGATAAAGGCTTTGGTTATGGCACAAAGCCCATGAACATTGCAGGTATTGCCCTATCTATCGTGCTTATATTTGCAGGGCTTTTCTATTATGATCCTTCGTGCATTGTAGGAAAAACAGGGCCTCTTACCAATATCACGATCCCTGATGCTTTTTATTTGAGCCTGGTAACATTCGCTTCTATGGATTATGGAGATTTCTGGCCTGCGTTTGAGCATGGGTTTAAACATCTGTTTGCACTGGAGGGCATTTTGGGAATCTTCCTGGTTACTCTTTTCGTGGCAACAGTTTCCCGAAAGATCATCCGAGCATAGATCATGGAAAAGCAAGTGTTTTGCCTCATTGGTGCATCAGGCACGGGAAAGACAACGCAAGCCTGGAATCTGGCGAACCAAATCGTGCAAAATGGCTATCTTGTAGGCGGAATTCTTGCTCCTGGGACTTTTTGCGAAGAAAAGCGTTTTTCCTTTGATATTGTAGATTTTATGACGCAGGAAAAACGCTTTTTGGCAAAAAAAGGGATGCCTTCCTCGATTACCATTGGCCCATTCGGCTTTTCTCAAGATGGCTTTTCTTTTGGATACAATGCCATCCAAAAGGCTATTTCCCAAAGAGTCGATTTGCTTATTCTCGACGAAATCGGGCCACTGGAACTTCAAAACAAAGGATGGTTTTCCTCCCTGAAAGATGCCTTGAATTCAGAAGTTCCCAATATCCTGATAACCATGAGGCCAGGTCTTTTTCTTGAAGTACAGAAGACTTTTTTCCAAAACCACCGCACATGGGAATGTCCTGTGTGCGAATCTTCCCCAATTTTAGCATTTTTCCCAAAAAGGAGTAACCTATGAGAAAAATTCTATTCCTTCTTTTTGCCTTTTTTATCCTATCAAGCATGGCTCATGCCGTTACCGTGAACATCACCCAGGCAAGCACATTGGTTACAAGCCATTATTCCATGACAATGGATTCTATTACTGGTAAATTTTATGCTGCCAATGGCTATACTTCCCATAGTAATATCAATGTTTACAACAGTGCTGCGGATTTTGCCAGCAACACAGTGAGTAGCACGCGCAGCTTATCTTCTCCCTATTATGGTACATATATGGTCGCACTCAATGGCAAATTGTACGCACGAACTTCGGGCAGCACTATAGGAAGATGGGATCTTACCACAGGTACACAAGAATTGACGAAAAGCCC
>JABWCH010000047.1 GCA_013359215.1 Candidatus Brocadiia bacterium
CGGCATACCTTTTCACCACATTCAGAACAAATCTCAAGAGATACGCTACTTACTGTTTTTCTACAAAGCTTACATTTTAGAGCCATTATATGACCTTTCGAAATAAAAACAATGTGTCACACTATCAAGGATTTTGCAGTAGGTAAAAAAAATTACCACAAAATTTGGTAGGATGTGCAATGTGTCAGTGATTGGTTGAAATAACAATACATATACTAAGCATAGAGTAATTCACTGCAACGCGCAGAAAATTGTTCTACTGTTTTTATGATCTGTTTTTTTTATAGACCATAAATGAGCTAATAGGGTAATATGTTGTGGTGATAATGTCAAAAAAAAAATAAAAAAATTCCAATAAAATTGGAATTTTTTTTATTTAGGATTATAACATATTGATATTCCAGGATTTATTCTGGAATACAGAAAGAATGCTATTCTTCCTTTTTAGCTTTTTTAGGAGCATCTACTTTGCGAATAGGATTATAGCAATCGTAAGTTTGATCTGCAATTTTTGGTTTAGCGACTCCAGCAAATACCCTTTCGCCCTTGTCTACTCTTTCTTCTGGTTTAGGACGACGGATAGCATCTAAAGTATGGGGAGCACTAAGACCTACTTGCCCTGGAGCTTTTTTACTACTGCCGATTGATTTTGCTGCTTCCAGGCTGTTGCTCTCGTTTGTCTGAACCAATTCTTCTACTTTTTTGCCTTTAGCCATTGTATTTGTTTTACAAAACCTTTAAGCTTTGAGGGACGCCTTTCTTCGCCCAAGACAAAAATACTAAAACTTTAACAACAACTGCTTTTTTGGCTGACGAATTCTTTTATCTTTTCTACAATGATATCGCTAATTCTCAAAAGATTTTCATTGCTAGAAGCACCAATATGAGGAGTCAGGATGGTATTGGGTGCGCCAATCAGAGGAGAAGAGGCAGGAGGATCGTTGTACCATACATCGTTTCCATATCCCCCTATTTTGCCACTTTTCAGTGCATCAGCAATGTCTTGCTCTACTACACACTTTCCACGTGCAGTATTAATTATAATAACTCCATCTTTCATTTTAGCAATAGTATTTTTATTAATAATTTCTTTTGTACTTTCCGTCAAAGGAACATGGAGGCTAATATAATCGGATTCTTTCCATATCTCTTCCAAAGAAGCTTTTATTTCTGCAAAGTCGCTTTGTCTAAAAGATGGGTCGTATGCAATGATTTTCATGCCAAAAGCTTTGGCTCTTATAGCTACTTCTCTTGCGATTCTTCCTGCGCCGATAAGCCCAAGAGTTTTACCATACAGTTCTGTTCTTTCGCATTCCTTTTTGAGCCATTTGTTTTGGCTCATGCCTTGGTGACCAGGAATAATTTTATTAGGGAGGGCGATCATCAATGCCATGGCAAGCTCTGCAACAGAAATGCTCGAAGCTTCTGGTGTATTCAGAGCAATAACGCCTTTTTGTTTGGCATATTCTACATCAATGTTGTCCATCCCTACTCCGCCACGTATGACCATTTTTAATTGCTTTGCCTGATCGAACCAGGTTTTATCGCATTGCGTTTTGCTTCTTACCAAAGCAATATGGGCATCTGGAAGGTTTTTTTTGTCTTCTGTTACTTCGCCATAAACCTTCAGTCTTTCGGGCAAACCAGCATCAAAAGCATCACAAATTAAAATTTTCATTTTTTCTATTCCTTAATTCGGCACTAAGAGCCTATCCGACAAATAATTTTAAGCAAAAATTTTGAGGCACTTCGACAAAGCTATCCGAGATGCATCGAAATTTACAGCCAAAAGGATTTTTCGGATAGGCTCTAATACAAAATAATTCACAGTTTGGCCTTTTAGGCTGATGACTTAATTCATAAGAGCATCAATAAATCTTTCTACCTGGAAAGGCTCAATGTCTTCATATTGCTCACCCAAACCAACAAACTTTACAGGAATTTCGATTTGGTTTTGTATGGCAAGCACTACTCCACCCTTGGCACTTCCGTCAAGCTTAGAAAGGAAGATTCCTGTTACTTCCACGGCTTCCTTGAACATCTTTGCTTGCGCTAAGGCGTTCTGGCCTGTCGTGGCATCCAGAACCAGCAACACTTCATGGGGAGCTTCGGGAAGTTTTTTCTTGATGACTCTATGTATTTTAGATAGCTCTTCCATGAGATTTTTTTGGTTATGAAGTCTTCCTGCTGTATCGACAATTAAAAAATCAGCCTTACGGGCAATGGCGGCTTCTAAAGCATCAAACGCCACGGCAGCAGGGTCTGATCCGCTTGCTTGGCGGATTAGCGTTACGTTAACCCGCTGAGCCCATTTGTCCAGTTGTTCAATCGCGGCAGCACGGAAAGTATCAGAGGCAGCCAGGAAAACCTTCTTTTTTTGCTCTGAAAGATAGTACGCAAGTTTTGCAATAGAAGTTGTTTTTCCGCAACCATTTACGCCTACAACTAAAATCACTGTAGGAATGTCCTTTGATACATTTAAACTATTTTCTTTTTGCACTAAAATTTCTTTTAGGGTTTTTTTTAAGAATTCTCTTATTTCTTCCTGGTCTGTGATTTCTTTGTTTTTATAGGCAGCTTTCACCTTTGCCAAAAATTTTTGTGTAGTGCTTACCCCAACATCTGCCATAATAAAAGTTTCTTCTAGCTTTTCTAAAAAAGCATCATCAATTTTTCTTCCAATTTTGAATAAGTCTTTAACATCTGTTGTAAGAATTTTTCTGGTTTTTTCAAGAGCATTTTTTAATTTATCGAGAGATTTTTTCCAAAACATATATTCCCTTACCTGCAAAAGGATTTTTCGGATAGGCTCTAAAGCAACCGCTTACTGATTTTCTTTAATTTCTATGGGAAATACAAGCTGAAATTGCGTTCCCTTATGTAAAACGCTTTCTACAAGAATACTTCCACCATGCTTTTGCATGATTTGATATGAGATAGAAAGTCCAAGCCCTGTTCCTGCTTTGTTGGCTTTTTTCTTTTTGGTAGAAAAAAAAGGTTCAAAAATTCTTTTCAGATTTTCGGGTGCAATGCCTTCTCCTGTATCTTCAAAAAGAATCTTATTGTTTCCGTCTTCAAAAAAAGTTTTGATGGTAATTATGCCTCCGCCGCTCATAGCATCACGAGCGTTCAATATGATATTCAAGAACACTTCTTGCACTTGCCCAGGTATTAATTTTTGTGTCACAAGCGGTTTGAATTCTGTTATTACCTTTATATCGCTTGCATAGAGTTCTTTTTGTACAAGAGTAAGGACTTCCTGCAATAAGACTAAAGGGTTTTCTTCTGTTAACTGAACATTTTCATGCCGTGAATACCGCAATAAATTGCCTGCGATTTCGCCTGCTCTTCCGACATGAGTAACCACTTTGGTAAGGTAGCCCTTGAGCGAATCAGGTGCATCGCCCATAGCCATATTGGTATAGCCCAAAATCAAAGAAAAAATATTGTTGAAATCATGCGCTACCCCCGCTGCAAGCATCCCCAGCGCGGCTAATTTTTCTTGAGAGAACAATTGTTCTCTCTGTTGATTTTCTTTTGTAATATCTTGATGGTATCCTGTATACCCTAAGAGCTTTCCTGATTGATCCAATATAGGAGAAAGAGCAAAGCGGCAGGGGAAGATGCTACCGTCTTTTTTTTGCATTTTGATTTCGTCAAAAAAGACTTCTGTTGTTCCTACAGAATCAAAAACTCTCTGCCCTGCCTCTTTATCATAAAAAAGTTGCCATATAGGCATTCTTCCCAGAGTCTCCTCTTCAGAAAAGCCAAAGATATTTTCTGAATAGCTGCTCCAGGAATTAAAAATTCCATCTAAGCCTAAAGTATGGATGCCGACAGGAACACTTTCGATTACAGCTTCTAAATAAGAATTGACTTTGGTTACTTCTTCCAAAAGTAGAGATTTTTCCAAAGTGGCACCAATGTGGATTCCTATTGCGCTTAGCAGCTCTAGATCCTGATGTCTGAAAAATTCCTGGTTTGCTTTGCTTCTATCTAAATAAATAGCACCAAAAATTTTATTTCTTGAAATCAATGGACTGCATATAATGGCTTTGAGCCTATGAATGCGAATGCTTTCAGAGTAACGATATTTTTCGTCATCACTAGGGCTTTTCGAAATAATCGACAGACCTCTTTCCATGACTTCAGCAAGCACAGTGCGTGATACAGGCAGACGACTCTTCTGGCGATCTTCGCCTACAAAAGCTTTAAGCTCATAGACATTATTCTCTTTTTTTAAAACAACAGCTCCACGGTCTGCGTTGACAGTCTTGCACACAGAAGTCAGCAAAGACTGTAAAAGTCTTTCTGTGTTGGTTTCGTTGTTGCAGTTTTGTACAACCTCATAGATTGTTTTTAAAGCCCTGTAACTATGATATAGCTCTGCCTGGGGTGTTAATATAGACGTTTGGGTGACATCTATATGGATTTTTTCGAAATCTTCAGATAAAATCCCTTCTTGTTCTTCTGAAAATTTTGATTTGGGATTTCCATAGCTTGGTGGAGGTGAATAGCTATCTTCTTTCTTAGACTGATTTATTTTTTTTTCTTTAAGAAATTTCAGCAAAGGTAGTTGAGGTGTTTTTTGGGTATTTTTCTTTTCTGAAAGAATCTCTTGCTTTACTTTGTTATCTTCAGTCTCATTTTCTGATAGATTTTGCTCTTGCCTTAGCTGTCTCCTTTTGACGATAGATTTTTCGTATAGCCTGATTTGCAAATCAGATAAAGTCCCAGAGACAGGAGTCATTCCCATAGAAAATCCATCTATAAAATTTTTTTCTATATTGGATAGCCCATTGGATTTAGATATATTTTGTGATGGAGCAGAGTAGTCTATAGATACTCTTAAAAGCAAAACTTTTCCAACAACGATAACATCGTCGTGTTTAAGCATGGTTGCTTCAAGAATTTTTTCATCGTTGAGCCTTGTTCCATTGGTAGAACCTAAATCCTGAATAACAAAATTGTCTTCAACAAAGTCTATAACAAAATGACTACGGCTTACTCCAATATCTTTAAATTGGACATTAGATTGGTCTCCTCGCCCAAAGACAGCAGGGAAATTCGTTATAGTAAAGGATTCACCATAGCGAATTCCTTTTTCTACAATCAAGTATAACTGCACAAAAATACCCCTAAAGCCTTCCTGAACTTAACCCATAGTATTTTTTAATATACGATAAAGTTCAATAAGAGACTGATTTATAACTTTTGTATCGCTTAAAGATGTCATAAAATTTGTATCCCCAAGCCATCTAGGCACTATGTGTATGTGAATATGGTCATCTACACCTGCTCCTGCGACTTTACCTATATTCATGCCTATATTAAAGCCTTGTGCTTTTACCGCCTGAGATAAAATCTTTTGCCAGCGAGTTGTATATTCCATCAGGTCAGATCTTGTGGGAATATCGAGAGCGCTCAAATCTCCTGTATGTTTATAAGGACTAACCATAAGGTGGCCATTGCTGTAGGGATAGCGGTTCATCACTACAAAGCAATGCTCTCCTCTTTCTAAAACTAAATTTTTTTCATCTGCATCTGCATTGTTTTCTTTTGCATATTCGCAAAAAAAACATCCCTGCGGTGCAGCCTGTCGAATAAGTTCCATACGCCATGGTGCCCATATTCTATCCATATCTTAACTCTCTCCACTAATGGTTGGCAGGTAAATGTCCAATACCCAGTGCATTGTGCTGGGCTGGTATGTTAAATATTATGGGGTAAAAAAGTTCTTATTTCAAAGTAAGCTATTTAATAGGAGTTACGCAAAGATATTTTTATTTGGGGGAAAATTTTTGTAAAAATTTTCCACCAAACCCCCTTTAAAAACTTTTATATATTTATTTTCCAATAGGTTATGCTAAAAATTAACATAAACCCTATTCTAATTAAAGAATAGGGAGGTTGCATGGTAAGACTATTTTATTTCTTCGGCCCTTCTCATAATCTCTTTAAAATGATTATTTGTGCAATACTGCAAGGAATCTATTTTTTGTTCCAACTGCTGGTTTTGCTTCTGCACCAGGCTTAATTGCTCCTTGATAACCTCGATTTGTGTATTGGTCAATATCTCAAAAGCTCTAAGAATATACGTAAGCTGTAACTCAATATTGTTTAGAGTTTGGTGGAAATTTTTCAGTTCATTCTCTTGTTCTTTTGTGATAATTTTAAATTTTTGTGTTTCTTCTTTAGAAGAATGAAGGTATTTTTCTAGTATTTTTTCAAGATTCATCAAATTAGGCAAAATAGTGGTATATGCTTTTTCTAAATTATTTTTTATATCAGTATTGCAAATAGAAAGAAAATTTTCAATTTGTAGTATTTTTTGCTCTAAAATTTGGAATTGTTGTTGGACATTAAAAGCAAATTCATCCATACTGAAAGGAGAGTATTTAAATAAAGGCATTCATAACTCCTACAATTAAACTGGATTGTTCAGGAAAGGAAATCGCCTGGTTTCACAGGATTTCCTCTTAAAAATTCGCTTGCCATCATAGTGCGTTTGCCTGATTTTTGCAAAGATAAAATTTTGAGATAATGCTTGCCTGTTGCGACTACGATTCCATCAGAAAGAACCTGGACAACCTTCCCAGGAACTTCGTCAGGATTCCCTTGTAGTGCCTCAGCTTCTTTTAGAAGTATTGTATATGAGGACGATTTGGTATTTAATGTGCTATAAGCGCAAGGCCACGGAATCATTGCTCTGATAAATCTTTCTATATAGGATGCTTCGCATTCCCATGATATTTTGCCCTGCTCTTTTTTTATAATGGAACAATATGTAGCCTTACTCTCATCTTGCTCTTGAAAAACAAGTTCTTTTCTTTTCCATTTTTCAATAGTATCTATCAATAAAGGGGCTGCTAGTTTGCCTAGCTTTTCCTCCAGATTTTCTCTTGTAATTTTTGGCTCTATAGGAAGAAAAGCCTGGCTACAAACTGGGCCAGCATCCATTTTGGAAACAAGCTTCATGATGCTTATACCTGTTTCCTGATCGCCAGAAAGCATAGAAGCAAGAACAGGGGATGCTCCCCTATGTTTAGGAAGCAAAGAAAAATGGATGTTCCATATCCCTGGTGCGCATAGGTTCAATATGTCTTTGCAGAGGATTTTACCATAAGCAGCTAAAACCATAAGATCTGGGTGATAAGATTTTAGCTCATCTATGAATTCTTTTTTGTTCGGTGATTCTACCTGGTATACTTTTAAACCTTTACTCTGAGCATAAACTTTAACAGGAGGTGGAACAAGTTCTTTTTGATTTCGACCCTGGGGACGGTCTGGCTGCGTTATAACAGCAGAAATTGTGTGTCCATTTTCGCAAAGAATTTCTAAAGCTGGCACAGCAAAAGATGGCGTTCCCAAAAAAATAATATTCATGATAAACCCAATAGTGTAATGAGCATGTAAAAAAATCGTTATTTTGTTGTATGATATTCCGCGATAGAAATGGCAAGGTGCTATTATATGGAAATAGGAAAAAATTGCAAAAGAAAAAAATCAATCTATTCTTTTGCAGAGAAAATTTTTTTATCCATAGGTATGTATTTGCCATAGGTGTTAACTTTTCCAGGAAAAAATCAAGACAAAAGCGGAGTGTAAGCCTTCTGTAAGGAATCAAAAATAGTACCGCCTGGCGCATCAAAAAATTTTATTCCACGCCTAAGCCTGGCACAAAGAAACGCTTGATACCTGTTTTTTTGATTCCTGAAAGAAGGCTTACACGGAGCGGCTGCTTCAGTTTGGCCTTCTTAGAGTCTATCCGAAAAATCCTTTTGGCTGCAAATTTCGATGCTTCGTCTACCTAGATTACACAAAAGTTTCATCATGAAGAAAATCAAGCGAAGCCTGACATCGTGGCTTACACTACGTTTCTTTAGGTAAAAAGATCAGGTAAAACCAGCTCCATGCCAAGGTGCTCTTTGCCAGGGAAGGTAAGTGGATTGTCGATGTTATTATATTCCGCAATGACAGGCCACATGGCTGGATCTTTATAAATTTTATTGGCTATCAAATACAAACGATCTCCACTTTTTACAGTCCATAGCTGCCGACAGGCTTCCCTTCCACTCATCTTTTTTTCTTCCTGAGCAGTATAAATAGGGGTAAAAGTAAGGGTTAGTTCTGCTCGGAC
This sequence comes from Candidatus Brocadiia bacterium, assembly GCA_013359215.1. Classification (GTDB taxonomy): domain Bacteria; phylum Planctomycetota; class Uabimicrobiia; order Uabimicrobiales; family JABWCH01; genus JABWCH01. The sequence goes on from JABWCH010000047.1 coordinate 8,141, forward strand.
TGGCTGCCCATTAGATAAAAACATAGTGAATTTTTGATCCAGGCTTGTGATGATGCCTCTGTATGTAAATTGATGCCATCTAAAAACACAAATAGGAGGATGCTTCCCTGATTTTTGGGCTACTGTAGGCATCAAAAGGTCTTTAATTTTTTCTGTTTCTTCTGTAACATCCGTGCCTTGCTCGTAAGTATCGTAAAAGAGTGTTACAGTAAAGCTGCTTTTCTCTGTGCCTTTAAAATAAGGTTTTTTCCCAAAGCTTCTTTCTGTTGGAGAAAATTTTGCTCCTAATTTTTTTGCTAACTTTTCTTGGGCTTCATAAAAAGCCTTTTGGCTATAATAGCTATTTTCTTTGATGTCTTGTGCTGTAACATACATATCGCGGTTTGTATCACCGCTATAATCGCTTGTATTTAAAGAAACCTTTATGCTTTCTGTGTATTCTGTGGGATTGAACATCACATAAATCACTTCGCTTGTATCTTCTACCAGAATATTGGCTTTTTGCCTTCTGATAGGGTTCATCGTAGCTTTAAGCTTGCGTTCGGTCTGGTCTGCTACCTGAGCAGTAAAGGCAATGCTGGTTGTTGCTAATCCCATTATGAAATTCCCCTTCTATCTTTTTCTATAGCAATTTTTTTTTCAAACATTTGGTATACTTTAGATGCGATTTGATTCACTTGTGTTGACGTTGCAGGTACAACCTCATGGATGATATAATTTTGGGCTTTTTGAAATTTTTTTTCTAATTCCACGCTTGCTGCTTCCATCATTTTGCTCATGGAAGGCGTTCCTTTTTGAAAAATCAGGCCAGGCTTTGAAGTATAGTTTTGGATGATTTTACCTGGTTGATAAAAAGAAAGATCAGCAATGCTGTGCTGTTTTCTGGGCATCTCTTTCTGCTTTCTATCTTGATGATCTTGCATCAATTTATAAGATAAATATTCCAGATGAATCCATTTCTTATTCAAAAGAATAGGAGAAATAGAAAAATTATATTTTTTGGAAATTTCCATATTTTTCTGTATTTTTATTTTTTTTAGATCATCCAAGGAAAGGAATAATCTAAAATTACCTATAGTATAAAGAAGATTTTGCTGATTATGCAAGGCATTCTTTGTTATGGGAAAAATATTTTTGATATTGGACAGAGTGGTTTTTAGAAGCATCGTAAAATTTTTGTCCAAAAACGAATGATTTACTACAGAAAGAGGCAATCCTGGTTGCAAAATTTTTATTTTATCTTTTGTTAAAGCAAGGAGATCGTGCTTTTGAAACAGGATAGAATTTCTACTATAGGAAAAATGATGCAAAATATTGGGAAGTATACTGCTTTTATAAGCCAGCATGCTTTTATTTATATTAGAAAAAATAGGCCAAAGCAATGATGGTTCAGGGGAATGAGTACCAGGTAAACTGGTTTTGTACAGATTAAGCAATGCCAGAATAAGGCTACCTGATTCTTTTGAGCTAACCTGCTCTAAATCCAAAACTTTGGATTTTTTGTAAATATATTTTTTATAATATTTTAAAATTTCGAAAAAGATATTTTTCCAAGATAAAGAACTTTCCCTATCTGGGATCATAAAATCTATTTTGTTTGTAAAATAACCAGAAAAAGCATGTCTCATGCTTTTTTCTAACATATAGGAAATCTTATTATCAGGAAAAACTAAAAAATTATTGGTGTGCATTCTCTGAAGCGAAAGAGCCAGGGTGGATTGGAGAAAATTGCGATTTCTTTCATGAGAAAGATTTAGCTTAAATAGCTTAGGAATAGATATTTTTTCTGAAATTTCTAATCTATGCAAGTAATCAGATAAAGCTTGGTTCAGAGGAAAGCTTTTTTGCATAAACACAGAATGGCTTGTGTCTGATGTGTGCTGTAATAAATGAAAACGGAAATCTAACGGCAAAAGGCTTGTTTTTAGCCCTTCCATGAAATGTTGCAAATATGTAAAGTCAATCCTTTCTTTTTCCAATATATAGGCTTGGGATAAATAGCCGCCAAAAATTTGGCTAAAGTTCTTTTCTTTGCCAGGAGACAAGAGGTTTCCTGGTAAAATAGACAATTTTTGTAACAATGTTTTTGCAAAAAGCAAAGGATTGATTTTTGTTGCAATACTTTCTCCGAAAAGAACATTGAGCTTAGGCCATAAGCTACTATGCTCTCTCCCCCAGAATAGCTGATGGGTGTCAACAGAAAAAGTTTTCGCTACTTTCTGGCTTTGATTTTGTAAAAAAGAATACAAAAAGGACAGATTCAATATTTTTCCTTTTGCATTGATCAGAAAATTATTGCCAAAGAAAGACAAAGGACGAGTCTGGCTTTTTTGTATAAAAAAAGAACTGTCTGCAATAGCTATATTTTTCCCAAAAAACAATCGCATTGCAGGAGGCAAAAAAAGATTTTGCCTTTTAGAAAAAAGCACGGGTCTTGTTATAGAATGATATTCTGAATTTTCTAAAGTTTCTGGGTTATAAAGCAAAGATAAGTAAGGTAAAAAAGACTGGCTTATTCTTTTTTCTAGTACTTTATCCAAAATATTATTTTTAAATGCATTTTTTTGTTTTTTTATAGTATTATCTTGCAAAAATATCAGATGCTTTAGAGAAAGAGCATTCTTAAATAACATTTGGCTAAAAGAAAGAGTATTTTGAAAGGAATACTTTGTAAGCATTTGATGTGGTAGTATAGAAAGATTTTCTATAAAATTCAGGAGGCTGGCTTCGGAAAAAACACTTTTTCCCTTTAGGCTGTAAGCTTTCAAAAGATAGAAAAAAGAAGTCTGGCGGAATTTTTTTTCAACACCAGGCAAACTTTTGCCATCTTTTAGATGGGCAGGCAGGCTTAGGAAGATCGCAGGTTGTAAAATACTCTTGCTCTTCAACGGGAAAAATTCTGGCAGAACTAAAGAATAAAGGCTTGCTGTAGCTGGCAATTTTAGCTGCAAAGAGGAAAAATAGAATAACCAGGGACTACTCCCCATCGCAGTAGGTCGTATTTGTATCCTTGTACGATTTCTTATTGTTTGGCTAAGACTAGCACTATACTCATGGCCAGGATTGTTATTGCGATAAAACCAAAATGGTTTTGTATTTATATTTAAATTTATAGATGCAGGGTTAAACCACTCGTAGCTTGAAAAAAATGATTTTGAGATGCTTTTCCTGACGGATGCATCAGAGAACAGGATTAAAGAATTTAGAGACGAGAAGCGAATGTTTTTTCTGTGAAAAAGTTCTGGCTGAACTACAGAAACAAGATTTGTCATCCTTAAAGCATAGGATGGTAGGGCATAATTCGAAAAACTTTGCCTTGATTCTTTTCCTATCCTTTGAAACAAGGTATTCTGGCTAAAAAAATTCCTTTGGATTTGAGAAAAATTTCTTTGCCAAAAGAGAAAACTTCTATCAGAAAGATTGTGTGAAAAAAAGTGCAAATGGGATGAAGCATCCATGATATTATAAGCTTTTCCTGCTAATCCTGTATTGCGAATATCTTGATAAGAATAGCCTGAAAAAGTCGGACGGAGATTTTTTTTCCAAACATGGCCCCATATATCCAAGGAAAAAAGCAATCTTTGAAAATTTTTTATCAAAGGCACAGACGTGTTTGCTGAAGAAGTTCTTTGTGTAAAAAACAATAGGCTCAAGGGAGTTAGTGTTCTTTGGACTCTTTCTAAATACTGATTGGCATTTTTTTCTGGGAGGTCTGGCAGGGAAGCTTTATCAAAGAGGGAAATATTTTTCTGCTTTGGCATATTGTTCAAAAGCAAGTTGCTCTTTTCATATAGAGTATGGTGTACAGAAGGGGAAAGAAAAATCTGCAACTTGTTTTCTTTTTGTTGATTATGAATTCTATTCCAAAAGGAAGTAGATTTTTTTTCATATTGCGTAAGAGAAAGAATACGAAAAAAATACTCCAGAAAAGAAAAGCTTGCCTTTTTGTCTATGAAACTAGAGCTAAACCAGCTCAACTGGTGCAGGTCAAGAATCGGCTGAGACAAAGGTAAAACTTTAAAATCTGCATATCTAAATTTTGTATTTTTTTTCTCAAAATATTTTTGCACAATAGCGTTAGGTAAAAATAGATTTCTGCCTGCGAAAAGAGTTCTGGAAAATAAAAGATTCTTAAAATACTGCCAGGAAAATGGGGTTTCTTTTAGAACAGAAAAGGTATTTTGTTTTTCCTGCGCCTCTGGAATTAAATAATGTTGATATGATAAATCCTGACTTTTTTGTAGAGAAAAAAGCATACTTTGGATTGCAGCAGTATGCAAAATTTTTTTTATGTCTTTTGAAAAAAGATAAGACTGCTCTTTTGTTTCTTTTGTTTTTGTGCCTGCTAGGGTTTTCCAGTAAGGTATAAAAAAGAGCTTTCTTTGCTCTGATTGCAAAATATTTTCAGAATAGGCAAATTGCATATTTTGTCTGCTGGAATTTACGACAGGAGTACTCTGAGAGTAAAAAAACTGAAAAGATAGATTTATATGGGAAACAGGAGCAATCTTGAAAACAGAGGCACGCGGCTGAAAAGAAAATCCCTGCCAGGAGAGGGAATGGCTTTGGAAAATAAAGTCAGGGTATCGTCCTTCTCTTCTATAAATTTCGTATTTAGATCTTATCCTATCAGCAAGGGATGAATCTGAAGATATTGCAATTCCACTTGTTATAGGCGTATTTTTTGGTTTATATTTTATGGATAGCTTTAGCTTTGTTCCCTGTATTTTTTTCATATAAAATGGCCTTTAAACACTCGGAAGAATGAAATAAAAATTCCAAGTTATAAAATCATTAACCGCATAAGATTAAGAAAAAATTATAGTTTTGTCAAGAGAGAAGTCTATTATAAGAGCCTATCCAAAAAATAATTTTAGGCGAAAATTTTGAGGCACTCGGAGAGCGAGCAGAAAGTGACAAAATTGCCGCAAGTGTAGCCGTAGCTACTCTGAGGACAATTTTGTCACTTTCGATGAAGCTATCCAAGATGCCTCAAAATTTGCAGCCAAAAGGATTTTTCGGATAGGCTCTAAATGCTATAGTTGCCTGTTGATTTTCTATCAGACTATAAACCACTCCAAGATGTTTTTTAAATTTTTCTTGATTTCATTTGTTGCTTTTTCTATAATTTTTTTTTAACATCTTATAAACAAAACTATTTGGAATAAGATAGATCATTCAGGCTTGTAGTTTATAGCCAACATGAATTAACTCTAAAACCTTTCTATACAAAAGATAGATGATTTTATGATAGAATTCCAGAATCGCCATATCAAACTTCCTGATGGTTCTCCCGTAGTAGTCTGTCGAATTAAGGGCTCTATTGATGGGGCAACTTTAATTCAATTTGAAGAAAAATTAATGGGATTCTTGGATCAGGGAGTAAAGTTTTTGATCATTGTTTTTTCTCAGGTACATTATATCAATAGCACAGGAATGGGAGTATTGGTTAAGCTGGCAGATAAATTTCAGGAAGTAGGGGGAGAATTCAACCTCGTCGATGTTCCTGATAAGATGGTTGCTCTGTTCAATATGCTAGGTCTACTGGCATTAATTAAACTCTCCAAAAATGAAGAAGAAGCATTAAAAGCATTTCAGGCAAAGCTTTCTGGTGCTAAAAATGCGGCAGTAAAAGCTCCCCCCAAGCCAGATGTGTCTGCTTCGTTTTCTGCTAGACAAGCATCTTCTGGTCCTAGTATGAATTCTGCTTTGAGAAATGCAGTACAAAATGTGAGACAAAGCGGATCTCCTGTAACCCAACGTCCTGCAGAAACAAAAACACTAGAAAACGCTCCACAGCCAAAACAAGAGGCAGCTCCAAAACAAGAAAAAAAGCTGTATATCGTTACTTGCAAAAAATGCTCTCGTAAAATTTCTTTGGGTACTTCCATAAAAGAAGGTACATATAAATGCCCTTGCTGTATGGTAATGTTTAAGGTTTCTTCTACGGGAAAAATTGAATATCTTCACTAAAAAAATTTTTCAATCTTTATCATTCAATAGAGTTTATAAATCCGTAACCTGTATATTGTCTTTAGATTGCAAAGAAGTTACGGATTATAAATCTATATTAATCCGTTCAATGCAAGAAGGAATTCCTGAGGCTATTTCTTTTTTTATAAAAAACTATATACAGGCTGTTTATCTTTTTGTACTCCTAAGAGTAGGAGACGATCTTTACCTTGCCAAAGCTTGCGTTGAAAAAATTTTTAAAGATTTTTTTTTATCTATCATAAGCATATACAAAATTAGAGATTTAGAACATATTCTCATAAACATATCAGAGCATATATGCTCCCAAGCCCTTCTCCAAACCAAAAAATATGCTACACATCCATACTCTATTTCTTACATTGATCCAGAAGATTGGAAAAAAATTCATATTTTAAGAGACTTACCTTTTAACTATCATTGGCCTTTAGCAAAAGCTTTGACAAGTACCTCAGGATTGTTGCAATCCCCTCCACAAGAAGAAATTTTGCTTCGTGCTGAAAAAATGTATGAAGAAGCCCTTTGGGAATATAATCTTAAGCTTGGATTTAAAAAAAAATTTTATTATACTCAAGAGGAAATCCATAGTTTCCTTTGTTTGCTTCTAAAGCAAGACTGTATCTCAGCAGAAAAAAGAGTTTTTTCTTTTTTTTGTTCTTTTGGCGCTTCGTTGCTTGCTGTAAACGCCATAGTGTATTTTAGTCTTCTTTATCATTTCCCTCAAAAAAAATCTGATTTTAGTATATTTTTTTTATCTTTTGGTGTTCTTATTGTTTTTAGTCTTGTCTTGGTAAAATGTTTTACCTGGATAAAAAAGGCTTATGTAAAAAAAAATTGGAATAAAAATCGTAACAAATTTTACAGTATGGTTCATAAATTCTAAGGATAAAATAATGCAAAAAGTAAAAAAACTGATTGGTGTGATGGATCCCAATGGGTTTTCTTTCCGTACTTCGTTCGAAAAGTTGATTGCTTTTTTAAAACCAGAGATTGAATATCGCGGGCAATTGCATGAAGTAGTAACCCAAAGGATTACAACACGACCTTACGATGTTTTAAACGCTATATGTCCTTATAGCGCAATCATAAACAGAGGCGCACACTGGAATCCTCATCACAACAGCTTCTTTATGACAGTAGGCCACAACAGCTATTTGCTCAACGATATGATCTCTTTCCTTTCGATTAATAAAAACACAAGCTATGGACACATGTATAAATTAGGTTTGCGTATACCTACGACAGTAGCCCTTCCTCAACAAGACTACACAGAAATCACAAAAGATCCTAAAGCCAATTCAGAATTGATTTTTTCAGAACATGAGCCATTCGATTTAAAATCCATAGGAGAAGAAGTAGGATATCCTGCCTTTTTAAAGCCGCAGTCAGGGGGAGGCTGGGTTGGAGTGGAAAAAGTATCCAACTATGAAGATCTGCTGAATACATACAATAAGTCAGGCGATAAGCCTATGAACTTACAAAAAGCCATAGACTATAGAGAATTCGTCAGGACAGTGGGAGTAGGGCCGCAAATGATGCCTATGCACTACAATGCAAAAGCAAAATATTCTCATGATCGTTACTTAAGAAGTGAACAACAGGCCATTGAATTCGATTTTCTCTCTGAGGCTGAGTATGATGAAGTAAAAAAAATCTGCAAAATCATCAACGCTTTCTACAAATGGGATCATAATTCTTGCGAAACATTGATAGGCTTTGATGGAATTTGCTACCCCATAGACTTTGCAAATGCCTATCCAGATAGTACCCTGATTTCTCTGCACTTCTATTTCCCAGAATTGGTAAAAGCCATGGCCAGATGGATGATTTTCTGTTCTGTAACAGAGAGAAAGAAAAGCTTCAATTTTGCACAAGACTGGAATCGATATTTTGAAATCATGCAAAATGAAGAGCTTACATACAGAGAGAAGCTAGATCTTTATGAAAAGATAGCGGATGACCATTTTGAAACCAAAAAATTCTATGAATTCTGTGCTGAAAAGATGCCTGATTTCGATGAAAAGGCTTGGGAATTTTTTGCTGGCGAAGAGTTCGAAAAAATCCTCACCAAAGAAGTGGAGTATTATTTCAAAATACAGGAAGAAAGACCAGGCAAATTGGCCCACTATAAAGGAATACACCAATTCTGGCTGAATTGCGAAAAAGACAGGCTCTCACAAGGCAAGAAATAAGCTTGATGCAGACTCGGATTCGAAGAAATTTATCCACAGATTACACAGATTACACAGATTTTCGAAGCCTTTATCTGCGTAATCTGTGTAATCTGTGGATTATTTTATAGGCATTTTTGGTATGCAATACAACTGAAAACTGCTGTAATCGACAAGAATTTAATAACTTCCCCATGGGGAAATTATTAAATTCTGATCCCTAATATCCACGAAAAATACGAAAGAAACGAAAAAAATTAAAAAGACAACCATTCTTTTTCGTGCCTTTCGTGTTTTTCATGGACACTCTGCTCTTTGTGTTCTTCGTGCTGAAATCGCCTCTATCTTTTTTTTTCTTTAAAGGACTTTCATCATGCCAATCTCAGAAAAAAAAACTTTTAGTGTTTATACCACTTTTCCGAAATCAGCTCTATCTGGTATGATTTTATGCTTTATATATCTTATATTAGGTAAATTTAGCGATTTACTACCAAAAGAAGGCTTTTCATGGCAAAGCATAATCCTTGTTTTTTTCCTCGGCTTTCTGAGTGTATTTTTTTGGGACAGAAGCAAGGAAATATATAGCAAAATTCTATTAGGAATGGCCGCTGGTGCTGTTTTTGGCTTTGTTTTTGGGCCTGAGGTAGCGGAAAGCTTGTCTTTTTTAGGCGAAATCTTTATCCGCTTGCTAAAAATGATCATTGTTCCTTTGGTTTTTGCTTCTTTGACCCTGGGAGTGGTAAGCCTTGGCGACATAAAAAAAATCAGCAGGATAGGCAGCAAAACCTTGGTTTATTTTATGCTTACCACGATTTTCGCTGTATTGATAGGAATTTTCTTTGCTAATATTTTTCGCCCTGGAGACTCTGTTTCAGAGTCAGCAAAAGAAAAATACCAGCAGCAATATAAAGCAGCCCTGGATAAAAAACTACAAGATAGGGAAAAAACGAAAGATGAAAAGACTCTAAAAAGCTTGATAGTCAATATTGTTCCTGAAAATCCTATCCAGGCTTTTTCTTCTGGAAACATTCTTTCCATCATTTTTTTTGCTCTTTTTTTTGGTCTGGTTCTAATCGCCATAGAGAAAGAAAAAAGACAATCTATGGAAAAGCTTTTGGAAACTTTGCATGATGCCATGATTACTATGGTTATGTGGATTATGAAATTAGCTCCTTTTGGAGTATTTGTCCTTATGGCAAATACAGTAGCAAATTCAGGTCTGGAAGTCTTAACAGCTATGATCTTTTACGCCTTTGTTGTTATTCTTGCTTTTGCTGTCCATATATTGCTGGTTTTTGGAACTTCTCTTTATCTTTTCGGAAGAATCAACATTTGGGAATTTTTCCGAAAAACCGAGGAAGTATGGCTTCTTGCCTTTTCTACAAGCAGCAGTGCTGCAACACTGCCCATCACAATGAGATGCGCAGAAGAAAAGCTACAAATCCCTAAAGAAATCTGTGGCTTTGTACTGCCTATTGGGGCGACTATAAATATGGATGGAACATGCCTTTATCTAGGCATATCTGCTATGTTTCTAGCGCAAATATGTGGGATTCCCATGCCAATAGAGAAGCAATTTACTGTTTTGTTAATAGCAACTCTTTGCTCTGTAGGTTCACCTGGAATACCAGGGGGAAGCCTTGTTTTTTTGATTATATTGCTGGAAAGCCTGCATATACCCACATCAGGTATTGCTTTAATTTTGGGAATAGATAGAATATTAGATATGTTTCGCACTACTGTCAATGTACTGGGCGATATGACCGCAGCTATTTTTATTGCATCAACAGAAAAAAGTTTGGGACAATAGTTGCCCTCAGATGCTGCGTAGCAATGAAGTCTGCTTTTATTCAGAAAACAGGGTATCACTTTGAAAATAAAGAATATAAAAGGTTTTTCCTTATTGGAAGTGATGGTTGCCTTAGCCATTCTTTCTCTTTCTGTAACAACTTTGCTTGTCATCCGCAACAATTCTATTGAGCAAGCAGGCAGGGCTAGAGAGCTAAGAAGGACAAAGATTCTTCTGGAGCAAAAAATGGGAGAGATTGTGTGTGGAATGGAAAAAAGAAGGAGTGGTGGATTCCAGGAAGAAGGCTACCAAAATTATGTCTGGTCTGTAGACAGCAAAGAAACCAAAGTACGCTCTTCTGCTGATCCAGCAGGAAAAATTCACGAAATAGGTATGACAAAAGTAGTCGTTTATATTCGTCATAAGGATGCACAAAACAAATTCCAGCAAAGCATGGAAGCATATTTTTTAGCAGAGAATCCAGAAAATGCACCAGAAGAAGACAAAAAAACACCTTAGTAGCTTTTATCGCCATACAGATAAGGCATTTACTTTAATTGAAATTATGGTTGCCATCACGATCTTGAGCATACTTTTGAGTATGGTACAGGTTGTTCTGATTTCTACCATCAATGCCAGAGATTTTGTCCAGGCACAAACCAGCGTGGATAGAATGGGAGAAAGGCTTTTGTCCATTATGGCTCAAGACATACATGCAGCCTATATTTATGAATTAGAAGAAGTATGTTTTTCTGGCAGGTCTTTAAAAGAAGGCGACCGTTTGGATCTCATAACAAACACGGATACGCTTTTAGACAGTGAAGACAAAAAAAGCGATTTGTGCGAAGTCAGCTATTATTTAAAGACCAATCCTCAGGAATTAGGTTCTTACAGGCTCATGCGCAGGGAAGATTTCTTCATAGATGACAGACCTTTGGATGGAGGCTATTCGATCAAGCTCTACGATAGGGTGGCTGTTTTTCAGTTGAGGTATCTTGATCCAAAGGGCACACTCAAAAAAAGCTGGAACAGCAAAGACGATGGCGGGCTGCCTCGCGCTGTTATCATTACTTTAGGGCTGTATTCTGCACCCAAAGGCTCATCTCTGGAAATCCTACAAAAAAGTATAAGGAATTTCAATGTATGCGTTCCTATTCTTGTTTCCAGTCAGATTCCCAAAAAAAAACCTAAAAAACCAGAAGACAAGCCAACCCCTCCTTAAGTAAAAAATTACAAGAAACGTATTGACAAACGAATGCAAATAGTTTACCTTAAAGAAAACTCTGAATTTCTAGCCAAAAGTCAAACTTTTGTAAATACAATAGAATCAATCCTCTCTTAGGGAAAATAGCAAAAAAGGGATGCCTATGGCTCCAGAAAATGCCGAAAAAGTAGATAGTATGATTGGCCGTATTTTCCGAGACTGCGAAATCAAGGAAAAAATTGCTGTTGGTGGATTTGGAACTGTTTACAAAGCAATGGATTTAAAACTCGGTGTCTGGCGTGCAATCAAGATATTTCATCCTCATCTTTCTGAAGAAAAAGGGTTCAGAAAACGATTTGAAGCAGAGATGAGAATGTTAGCCTGTCTGGATCATGTCAACATTGTCAGGATTATTACCGCAATAGATGAACCAGATGCTTCTGGGTTTATTATGGAATTTGTCGAGGGTATGACTCTAAGCGATATTTTAGAAAAAAATGGCCCTCTTCCTATACCAAAGGGCATAGAAATTTTTACCCAGGTAGCCAGTTCTATTGCTTATGCTCATAATTTAAAAAACCAAATTATCCATCGGGATCTTTCGCCAGACAACATTATGATTCGGCCTGATGGAATTGTCAAGATAATGGATTTTGGAATTGCAAAAACCATTGGCTCTGAAAAAGTAACACAAACAGGCATAGTTCTGGGAAAGCCTACATATATGGCACCAGAACAATTCGAAGGGACTGTTTCTGTTTTTACAGACCAATATGCTTTGGGCATTATCCTTTATGAAATGCTTACAGGCAAAGTGCCATTTGAAGCTGATTCTCCTATAGCACTATACAAGCTTCACCTCAATCAACCTCCACAGCCACCTTCAGAAATCAATCCTGATCTACCGAAATACGTAGAGAAAATGATTTTGAAAACTCTGGCTAAAGAAGAAGCAGACCGATTTAAAAATGTAGACGAGATGCTAGACCGTATCTTGCAAAAAGGTCAGGAGACGAGAAGCTTAGATAGTAAAATCCCGAATCTACTTTTGCAGGTGGGGGAAGCCCTGGCAAAAGAAGAGCTAAACCGTGCTTTAGATTTGTTGAATGAAATTCTTGCCTGCGATCCTGGTAACAAAGAAGCTTTAGCAAAAAGAGACGATGTTTTAAGGCTTCAAAAAATGCACCAGGATCAGGATTTGATAGAAGAATGGTTCTATCAGGCTCAAGAATTTTTTAAAAGCAACATGGTTGATGATTCCAAAAAAAGCATTGTTGCTCTTTTAAAGATTTCTCGGCAATACAGCAACTCTCGCATAGTAAGCGACTATCTTAACAAGCTACGAATTAAAATGCCTCAGATTTACGAAAAGGCTTTAAAAGTAGTGGAAGAAGAAGGTAAGACTGTAGAAAAATATACGACTGAAGGGAAAAACTTTTACCAAAAAGATGCTTATAATGAAGCACTGGAGTCTTTTGAAAAAGCCCTGGCGCTTGATCCGCATAGTGAAATGCTTCAAAAATTGAAAAAGCTTACACAAAAAAAGATCAAGATGGCCCAAATAGCTTATGAATACAAAGAAGGTATTCTAGCTATCAAAAATGAACAATACCAGAAAGCGTTAGAGCATTTTGACTGCATACTAAAGCTGAATCCTCAGCATCAGGAATCTCAAAAGTATAGAGAAATTGCAGCTTTGGAGTGGGAAAAGAAAAAAAAGAAACGCTCTGAAGTAGAGGCAACCTATCAAGAAGCTTTAGATCTTTATGAAAAATGGGAATTCACCCAGGCAATCGAAAAATTCGAACGAGTCATCCAAATGGATCAATTGCATGAGCAAGCAAAAAATCTTCTTTCTGAAAGCAAAAATCGCCTTTCTGATGAAAATAAAATCGAAGAAATTAGTTTTTTTTATAACCAGGGGCTTACCTTTTACAAAAGCCAGCAATGGGAAAAAGCTATCGCTTGCTTTACTCGTGTCTTGAAATATATGGAAAGCCACAAAGGTGCTATTGAATATAAAAGGCTTGCAGAAGAAAAGATGGAGTTGCAGACACAGATTAACCAGGCTTTTGAAGAAGCTATGGAATACTACAGGACATCTCGCTATGCTGATGCCATCAAAAAACTCCAGTTCATTTTAGAATACGATAAAAACAACAAGCCTGCAAAACAATACTATTCCTTATGTATGGAATTGCAAGGCATTGGCCCAGAAAATGAAATTCCTGAAGATCCTGAAGCCAAAGCCACTATGACACAGAAAAATACTAAACTAGCAAGAAATCAGACTGCTATGTTTGGGCTTGGTAATGGTACTGCTTCTTCAGAGAAAAAAAATCCTATAGAAAAAAATAAAAAATAACTTAGGAATCGGAATGAAATAAGTTCCCCATTTAGACGATAAAGATAACGATTAAGATAACGATTAAGATTAAGAATCGTAGTCCGATTCGTTATCATTATCTTAATCTTAATCG
>JABWCH010000396.1 GCA_013359215.1 Candidatus Brocadiia bacterium
GCATTTTGACCAAAACATTATTTTTTTCTTCTCTGCGTTCTTGGCGTTCTCTGGCCTCTGCGGTAAAAAAATTCTTGAATGATGACACGCCCTAGTATTGATCTAACTATTTTTTCAAAAACCTGTTAGAACTGCACAAAAAAAAACACAAATGGAATTTTTTTATATGAAAAACATGAAAGACTATGCTTTGGGAATTAGCTTGTTTCTTGCCTCTTTATTTTTCCTTGTGATTATTGTAAAGTCTCCTGTTCGGAATGTTATGGAAGCAAGAAACTTTCGGGCATCTGAAGAAATTTTAGAAACGGGAAACTGGCTTTTTCCTACATTGAACGGTGCGCCTAGAGTTGTTAAGCCTCCTTTACCTACATGGGCTAGTGCTCTTTGTGCTAAAATTTTTGGGGACAGCCGCAATATTTTTGCCTTAAGGTTGCCAAACCTTATAGTGGGCATCTTGCTGGTCTGGTTTGTATTCCTATTGGCAAAAGACATTGCAGGGAAGCAGAGTGCTTTTTTCTCGACCTGGATTTTCGTAACAAGCGTTCCTCTGATAGCGGAGATTGGTATATCCCGATGGGATTTGTTTGCCACATCTTTTGGTTTAGGGTCGGTTTGGTCTACTTGCAGAATGCTACAGAGGGGGAAAGTAGGGTATTTTTTTCTTTCTCTGGTATTTTTTATTGCCTCGTATTTAAGCAAAGGGCCGATATTGCTGGCGTTGTATATTCCTTTTTTCCTTTCTATGGGGATTCTTTCCTGGAAATTCTCTGAAGAAAAAAATGCAGATTCCTCTTTTGCTGTATTCTTTCCGAATGGCTGGAAAAAATGGACTGCCTTTGTTTTCCTGGTAATTTTAGGCATTTTAGGTGGGCATAGCTGGTGGTTTGCTTCTCAAATTCACTATTCTGGGACATGGAATACTTTATATTCTGATGTTACAACACTCCATTCCAGGCATGGCGAACCTTTTTATTACTATCTTCTCCAATTGCCAGCCCTTATGGCACCCTGGACTCTGATTCTTTTTCTTGCTTTGGTATTGAGTGTGAAGGAAATCTACGCTTCATGGTCAAAAAAAATCAAAGACCATTCTTTAAACAAAGCCCTTTTCTTTGGCTTTCTATGGTTTATAATTGGCTTAACCATGCTTTCTTTTTTTGGTGCTAAGAAAAACCGATATTTTTTCCCTGTTTCACCTTCTTGCTGCATTTTCCTGGGAATTTTTTGTGAATTCCTTGCTATGAATGGAGGAATTTTCCAAAAGGAAAAGCTCGTTCAATATACAATCTTTTTGCAGTTGTGGATACATAAGATATTTCTTTTGCTTTTTCCCCTGGCTGTTTTTGGATTGGTTTGGTATCAGATTCCCTGGTATTTTATCCTTCCTGCTATTCCTTTTGGTATTGCAGGCTTTGCCTTTAAGACAAAACAGAGCATTTTTCAACTCGTTCTTTTTTTTAGCCTTACGGTAATGATCACAACCATGCTTTTGTTTTTTGCTATTGAGCATTCTGATTTTGCTCAAGAAGAATATGAAGGGGCTGGGGCTGTCAAAGAAATCACCAAAGGATTTCCTTTGTATATGTTCCAAAAGCAAAACGATTCTCTTCTTTGGGCAATGGGAAGAAACTACATCTACTTTGAAAAAATAGAAGACTTAGCTACAACAAAAGAGATTTATATTCTAACCGAAGCAACAAGGGAAAAAGCTTTACAAGAGCTTTTGCAATCCAGAAAAATCTCTATAGAAAAAGTATACTCTTTCCATGAAAATGAAAAGAAAAAAAAGCTTATCTGGAATCTTTGGAAAAGCAAATAATTAATAGGTCTTATGTAAAGAGATTTTTATTTGGGGGAAAATTTTTGTAAAAATTTTCCCCCAAACCCCCTTTAAAAACTTTTATATATGTAATTGACTAAGAGCCTATCCGAAAAATAATCTTGATTCATCTTTCTCTCTACACTATAATTCTGCTTTTAACTTTGAATTTTTTATAGTCGTTTTTATCCTAAAATTAATAGTAAAATATGAAATATCAGAGTATTTTTTATTTTGTTTTTTTATGCCTTTATTTTTCTGCTTGTACAGTAAAACCATGGCAACAAGAAACACCTTCGGAATTTCTTCAGCTTCCTATAGCAAAAGACAACGAAAATTTTGATTTAAAGGAAAAGAAGGATCAAGAAAAAAGGGTAGAAATTTTTTTATCTCCAGAGCAACTAGAAGAAGGTACTGAAAAAGATTATACACCGCAAAAAGATTCAGCTATCTTAGAGCTTACAGATAAAAATATTCTTATGGAGGTTATAAGCTATTGGGATGATGGTTCTTCTTATAAAATGGTTGTGCAGTTTATCAACCCAACAGGCGAAGGTATCAATTTAAATCTTAATCTCTATGCCTATAATAAAATAGGAAAGCTTATAAGGACACAATTCAGTGGAATATACTTTCGTCCTTTTAGTGCTATGACCCAGGAATTCTCGTTTACAAAAAGAGGTAATGAAGTAAGATGGTTAATCAATTTAACAGGGAAAAAATAAATATATTCATTTTTCTCTCCCTGCTTTTTTCATGCTTGTCCTGCGCTTTGGGAAAAACAGAAAATGAAGTTTGGCTTGGTCATGTGAGCGAGCTTCAGATAGAAAAAACTTCAGAACACACTGTTTTATTGAAAGTAATTCTTAAGGAATATACTAAAGAAGGAACTTTTGATAGCTTTGATGAATCAGCGATTGTTCTTATTAACAGAGAGCCTGATTTAAAGACATGGACTATCATTCTGGACAATGTCTCTGCTGCCAAGCTAAAAAATTATAATAAGCAAGACCCTGTGGCTGATTTTTTCTTGAGCAAACTAGAGGTTTCCGAAAAAACAGGCAGCTATACAGACCCTAATCGAACACAGAGTAAGGGTGGGAGAGCGATCAATAGCTCTTATATTGTTCTGACAGGCTCTCAGGCGATTCATATTTCCCTGAAAAATATAGATAAGAAGAATACTTCATACATTGTTTTATCTCTGGAAATTACAGATAAAATTCCTGCTAATGGTTTAAGCTCTAGGAAAAATAAATATGGATTGGAAATCCGCGTTTCTGATTTTGAAAAGGATAGAGCAGCAAATCCCTTAATCAAGGACAATGCTGCGAAACAAGACATTTCTCAAATTCAAGATTATATTCAGCAGTTGCGGGATTTGCCGCATGGAAGCTTTCGTACCCTGGTCTATCGCGTAAAATATGGGAATGTCAGCTTGATTAAACCACAGTTGGATTTACTCAAATCAGAAGTAGGGCAAATAGGCATAATGGAGCATACATCGCAAATTATCATAAGAGACAGATCAGAATACTTGCTTAGTATGTTAGAATTGCTTTTAACACTAGATATTCCTGTGCCCCAGGTCATGATTGATATCCATATTATTGAAAAAACCGTAGAAAACAACCGTACATTTTCTTCCCATTTTTCCTATCTTGCAGAAAGCAGCTCTCGACAACAGGGTGCTTCGTTGGGAAACAATATTGCACTGCCTTTAACAGGAGAAAATGTTAGTGGGGTTTATAATAATTTGAGTAGTGATAAATTGAAGAATTTCCAGGCGCATATCAATGCAGAAATACGGCAAGGGAAAGCCCACTTGAGAGCCACAACCCGCATTCTATGTCGTAATAGAGAAACTGCCAAATTAAATTCTGGCAATAGCATACCATACTATAGAATGCAAGATGTAGCTTTAGAACATACAGATATGGACTACAGAACAAAAGAGACTAGCCAGTCTTCTAGCTATAGTGAAGTTGAAGATACATCGTCCAGCAATAAAACAATGAGCAATAGCAAAAACAATTCTTTGAGAGACTATTCTTCTGACCAAAGCCAGCGGAAAATAAACCGCAACTGGAAGATAGAGTTCATACAAACAGGAGTCAATCTCCAGATTCGCCCCCATATTAAAAATAGCGAATGGGTGGAAATGGAACTCAAGCCAAGCTACTCTGAAATGACAGGGCTGGCGACACATACAGATATTCCCATACTTTCCAACCGATCTCTGGAAACCATAGTGAATGTCAAAAATGGGTCTACTATTCTATTAGCGGGTTTATTTTACGAAAAAGAATTGAAAATGCACAAAGGAATCCCTGTGCTTATGGACATCCCCCTTTTAGGCAGCCTTTTCTCTACGAGCGTATTGCAAAAGCAACAAACGGAAATTATCTTTATTCTCACTGTGCAAATACAGTCTTCTTAAAGAGTAATTTGTATTAATCTTTAATCTTGAACTTCTCAAGAGATAAGATTTCACCGCAGAGACACAGAGAACGCAGAGAAGAAAAAAAGAATTATATAATAGGAGTTACGCAGGTATTCTTAACATATTGAAATACAATATATATCTATCTTGCAAATGATTAAAATCTTGACTCTATTTAGTTTTGAAAGCTCTTTTCATGATAAAGAGTATCTATTTTTTGATCTTAGAAGAAAAACAAGGTTTATGTTAATTTT
>JABWCH010000397.1 GCA_013359215.1 Candidatus Brocadiia bacterium
TATGAATCACGAATGAGACGAATATACAAATTACGCGAATAGAATTTTTATAAAAACGATTCGTGCCATTCGACCATTCGTCTTATTTGCGATAAAAATTTTTGCTTTTTCGGCAAATATCTAAATTTCTTAGTTTCTATTCTACTATTTTAATTTTCTATTTCAACATTCTCTTAAGAAAACATGCAGTTTTTTACTAGGCTTTCTTGATGGAAAATACTATACTTATGGGATGTACTCTCTTTCTTAAAAATTTTAGGTCATCCATGGAGTAAGGAAAAAAATATGGAAAAGAAAAAAAACATTGCTGTTTTGTTCGGTGGCAGAAGCACAGAGCATGAAGTTTCCTTGACTTCAGCATCTTATGTCCTTCAAAATATAGACAAAAATCGCTTTTCTACTATCCCCATTCTTTTGAGCCGATCTGGTCAATGGTTTTTATGCCAGGAATCTTTTTTGCAGCAAAAGCAAGGTCTGATCCAGGAAATGGAAAGTGCGTATTCTAAGTTGCCTCCTGTGATTTTAGATTACACAAGAAAAGGAAAGCTTCTGGATATAAAAAGCCTTTCTGAAATTGCTCAGATGGATGCTTTGTTTCCTATTTTGCATGGGACTTATGGAGAAGATGGAACAATCCAGGGGCTTGCTAAAATGGCTGATATTCCTTGTGTAGGAGCAGGAATCATCGGATCAGCAGCAGGCATGGACAAAATCATTATGAAAAGGTTGTTTTTAGCAGCAGGGCTTCCTGTTCTACCTTTTATCTTTTTTAGCCGAACAGAATGGAAAGAAAAAAAAGCGCAAATCATAAAAGATCTGGAACAAAATTTTAGGTTTCCTCTTTTTGTTAAACCAGCCAACGGCGGATCTAGCATAGGAATCAGCAAAGTAAAAACCAAAGGAGAATTGGAATCAGCCATCCAGGAAGCCAGCCGTTTTGATAGAAAAATCCTAGTAGAACAAGGAATCAATGCCCGCGAATTAGAATGCGGTGTATTAGGCAATGAAAAGCCCAGAACCTCTGTAGTTGGCGAAATCATCCCCAAAAGAGAATTCTACGATGAAATAGCCAAATATGAGGAAGACAGCACACAGACACCTATCCCCGCTGCCCTGGATGAATCTACAACCCGCTCGATCCAAGATATGTCTGCCAAAGCATTTTTGGCTATAGATTGTGCAGGCTTTGCACGAGTCGATTTTTTAATGGACAAAGACTCCCAAAAAGTTTATCTTAATGAAATCAACACCATTCCTGGTTTTACTTCTATAAGTATGTATCCCAAGATGTGGAATGCCTCAGGCATTAGCTACCAGGAGCTTCTTACAAAGCTTATTGATCTGGCGATAGATCGCTTTGAAGAAGAAAAAAGTGAAGTGAAGTTTCGATAGGCAAAGTTATCCGTTTATAGCTAAAAAATACAAAATTTGCGATAAAAGGACGAATCATGAAAATACGAAAAGAATTGGATCTCATTACACCATCTCTTACTTTGGTATTGAAAAGCAAAGTAGATGAAATGAGAAAACAGGGCATTGATGTTGTGTCTTTTACAGTGGGAGAGCCTGATTTTCATACTCCCGTGGTAATCAAAAAAGAAGGCATCAAGGCAATCGAAGAAAATTTTACAAAATATACCGATGGTGCTGGCATACCTGAACTGCGTAAGGCTATTGTGGAAAAATTTCGCAAAGAAAATGGTATAGAATATACACCTGAAAATATCGTTGTAGGGAATGGAGGAAAGCAAGTCATTTCCAGTGCAATCCACGCACTCACAGAACCAGGCGATGAGGTTATCATCCCTACACCTTACTGGCTGAGTTACCCTGCTATGGCTATTCTTGCCAATGCAAAGCCTGTTTTTTTGGAAACCAAAGCAGAAAATGACTACCGAGTAACGCCTGAAGATCTGAAAAAAGCCATTACCCCAAAAACGAGCCTTTTGCTCTTAAATTCTCCTAGCAACCCAACAGGAGGGGTATACCATAAAGAACACCTGGAGGCACTTTTGCCTATCATACAGGAAAGCAAGATTGCTGTAATTTCCGATGAAATCTATGAAAAATTGCTCTACGATGGTCTTCCTTTTGTTTCCATGGGACAATATCCCCAAATCAAAGAGCAGCTTGTTGTTGTGAATGGAGTATCTAAATCCTTTGCCATGACAGGATGGCGCATAGGATACGCTGCTGCTCCTCTTAAGGTAGCCAAAGCCATGATCAAAATAGAGAGCCATCTTACAGGAAACGCCTGCTCTGTTTCTCAAAAAGCTGCATGGAAGGCTATCCAGAACAATCTGGAAGATCAGACAGAACTAAAGAGAATGCAGACTGCTTTCCAAAAAAGAAGAGATCTTGGCTATGAGCTTATTTGCAAGATCCCAGGGTTGAGATGTACCTTGCCGCAAGGCGCGTTCTACCTTTTCCCTGATGCAAGCTCTTTCTATGGAAAAAGCTATGAAACCAGAAAAATCCAAAATTCCAAAGATCTTTGCGAATATTTGCTGGAAGTATGCCATGTTTCTGTTGTACCAGGGCTGGATTTTGGAAACGACAGATGCTTCCGCATTTCCTTTGCCACTTCTGAAGAAGAAATACGAAAAGGCATGCAGCGAATCCAGACAGGGCTAGAAAGGCTAAAATAGAAAGGAAGATCAAAATGAGTCAATGGCGTTGGGAAGACTTTCTTCTGTGGAATACTTTAGAGCCTGTTCTTTCCTGCATACACCAAAATTGTGGTGGAGAAGAAGATGATATTCGTAGCCTGGAAGAATATTTTTCCCTGGCAAAGGAACAGCTATCCGTTTACCAGGTGGCTTATGCTAAAAACCGATGGCGGTATGGATCTAAGCACCACGAATCTTTCAATGTGCAAGACGCAAATCGCCTTGCCTATTTTCATACACAAGCAGCTTTTGATTTTCGCTATCCTGTAGAATTCTACCAGGTTCTTTACCAAAAGCCAGAATACTATGTTGATTTCAAAGGCCGCAATCCAGAGTTCGAGCAGCATATCATTGAAAATTTAAACTGGATCAATACCACGCTTTATCCCAAAGCCTTTGAGGCAAGAGACAATGGGCAAAGCTTTGACGCTGCTATTGAGGCTATGGTTTATCGACGGTTTAGTTGGGTAGATGAAGAAATGCAGGGAATCTTGAGCGGCTATCTAAAGCAAAAGCCACTTCGTGTCCTTTTCTTGATTGATATAGAGCCTGTGAATGATGAAAATCCAGACCATATATTCTCTGATCCTAAATTTTATTTCCATTGGCTTGAGCCAGCATACGAAAACATTACCCAGGCATTGAAAGCATTAGGAATAGAATACATTAGCGTTGTTTCAGGGAAAGGCTACCACATCATCACTTCTATACCCCTTTGGGAAAATGGACAATACAACAGTGCGATGCTCAATCTTATGGAAATAGGGGGAATATTGCAGTCTGAAACCGTGGCAAGAATGGTGCATACATACTATGGATCTCGAAAGACTTTCCCTGTTCCCTTGCTAAGTGAAAAAGCACACCAGGGCGTATACAAACTGATGCAATACCTTTTGGTAAACCTCACAGAGGGAATCCAATATAAAATGCAACAATGGGGATTGCCTCCGCTTGTGAGTTTCTGCGATGATGATAGCTTTCTGGTTTCATTAGATATGACGGCCATGCTCAACCCCATAGATAGAAGAGATTTTGGAATTGCTGGTCAGATCTATGGAAAAACCCATAAACACAATATCGTAAGAATTATGAGAGAGCGTAGTGGGTATGACTTTTTTGGAAAGGGATTTGCGAGAAACGATGAAGTTTTGGAAAGAATGTTTTCCACGCGAACCGATTTAGATCTTGCCAAGGCTCATATGATCAACACAGGTGCCAGAATTCCTGATGCTTCTTCTTCTGGCTTTAATAGCTTGATTTCTCAATATCTCAAAAGCAATATCAAACAACTCCACGATGAGGTCGAACACCCTATCGATGAACAAGAGATTCAGCATTTTATACGTTCTAACTATGAAGATGTCAGGCAGTTTTGCCCAAACGTCATCCAGTTCCTCGATGATTATGATTCTGTTGTTTTTCTAAACCCTAAAACCCTAAGCTATTTTTACCAGGAACTAGAAAAAAGTGGCTTTGATATCAGCGACCAACTCCATATAACATACGCTCTTTATCACGACTCTGAAAAAAATGTGGATATCCCTGATAAATATTGCCGTGCCTTATGGGCCAAATGGCCTGTACTGCTCAAAGGTTCTCGATATAAAGATTGACAACATGGAAAGCCTTTTGACTGAAAGGCATATATATACAAGCCCAGAGCGTTGCCCCATAGATGTCAATTTAAAGGATAAGCAGAGCGTAGTGTAAGCCTTCTGTAAGGAATCAAAAACAGTACAGCTTGGCGCATCAAAAAATTTTATTCTAAATCTTAAGCGTGTCAAAAAGGAAAACTTGGTACCTGTTTTTTTGATTCCTGAAAGAAGGCTTACACGGAG
>JABWCH010000398.1 GCA_013359215.1 Candidatus Brocadiia bacterium
CAGGCGGTACTGTTTTTGATTCCTTACAGAAGGCTTACACTACGCTCTTCTTATCCCTAACGTTTCATTATGAAAAAAGTTACGCGCAGCGTAACATAGACAGAAAAAAAAATATTGAAATCACGAATGATACGAATGATACGAATAAGACAAATGAAGAGATAAAGATAAAATTATTCATTCGTACCATTCGGTCATTCGTGAAATTCGTGATAAAATGCTTTTCCTGTTTATGCGGGTTAGGAATCAGAATTCAATAGCTTCCCCCATTTCGAAAAAAATTTACCATGGTATATTAATATTTTTCTAAAGGCTTTAATCTATGTCTCTCAAAGATGAATTGCTAAAGGCAAAATTAATCAATAAAAAACAAATCAAACAAATAGAACATGAACAAAGGTTAGAAAGAAAGCAGTTAGGAAAGGAAGGTTTGCAGGAAAAAGAACAGGCCAGAATGCAAGAAATCGAGCAAAAAAGAGAAGAGCAAAAAAAACGAGACCAGGAATTAGCCCAAAAGCAAAAGGACGAAAGGTCCGAAAAGGAAAGAATCGCCAGAATAGAGGAAGCAATACAAATGGGCAAAGTAGAAGACCAGGTGCATGGTGCAAGAAAATTTTACTTTGTTGCCCAGGATGGCAAAATCCCTTGTCTTATGCTAAGCGATAAAATAGCAGAAAAGCTAGAAAAAGGGCTTATTGCCATTGTGGAATATCCCCAAAGAGAATTTATGTTAGTTTATAAAGCAAGTGCTGATAAACTATATAGTTTTGATAAAAATCTTGTTCGCTTTTACCAGCGACATTTTTAGGAATGAATATGCTTTCTAAAAGATTAGTGATGGCTTCCTGGGAAATCGGCCACCATAGCAGCCCGTTTGGCGCAAGAGTAGGCGGCTTAGGTCTTGTTCTACAGGAGTTGCCTCAAGAAATGGTAAAGATCGCACAAGAGCAAGGAAAAGATTTAGAAGTACAGGTTCTTTCCCCTTGCTTTCGTTTTTACGACAGATCCAAGCTTAAATATGAAGGTACGATTTTAAACCCTTACTTTAACTTAGAGTTTGAGCTATATTCCCATGTTTTTGAAGATGGGCAGCAAGGAAAAGTCAAGCATATCTACTTTTGGAATCATTCCCTGATGCATTACTTTGGCGATAAAGACAACCCCCAAAGCCTGTATCTGAAAAACGATTGGGATGCTCTTCGACTTTATGCTAGATTGTCTTCAGCCATGGCAACCTACCTTAAAATTGTAGGCTTTTCTGCACTTCATTTACATGATTACCATTTAGGGCTGATTCCTTTTTATATTGATCCGTCCCAAAGCAATTTGCCTATGGTTTTTACGATCCACAATGCAAGCTATCAGGGCGAATTGCCTGTTTGGCGAGACCCTGGCCCAGTCATGTATGAATGCTCTATGCCTTTAGACTACTACTATAAATATTTCCAATATTGGGGAAATTTCAATACAATGAAGGGAATTGTACTGAAATTTATGGAAGAAAACAAACCTATAACGACGGTAAGTACAGGTTATGCTAAAGAACTAAGATATACAGAATCCGATATACGCGATTTGGCAGAAAAAGAGGGATGTCCTACTCCTAAAAAAGTTATGATACCCAATAACACCCTTTCAGAACTCGCATGGGCAAAAGTCAAAGGCATTGACAATGGTCTATCCCAGGTCAATTTGCCTGAAAACCTCTCTTTTTTCAAAGCCGATTTTTTGAAAAAACAGCAAGCCACATCCAAAAACCTCTTATTTTCTCATCCCCAGGTTCAAGAACAGATGTTTTCTAAAAATCATAACTATTCTGTACATGATCTTTCCAACAGAGAAGAGCTAAGAAACCTTGCCTATCTGGAATTTTTTCATGCTTTGCCAGAAGACCACGATATTCTGGTTTCTGCTGTAGGCCGATTGACATCCCAAAAAAACTTTGAAGTACTCTTAGGTGTTATAGATCGTTTGGCAAGAACAGCTCCGAATGTCTATTTTGCTATCTTTGCTTCTGCCAGTGATGACATAACAGAGCAAGGCTACTCTTCTAACATTATCAAAGCCTTTGCTCAACAGGCAGCTAAAAACCCCAATGTTTATTTCTATAGTGGATTCAATGTTGCTCTAGGAAAAATGGCTATGGCTGCAAGCCAGTTCTGCGTTGTGCCATCTCGCTTTGAGCCTTGTGGCCTTGTGGACTATGAAGCAAGCCTATTAGGCAGTGTCCCTATTGTTAGGAAAACAGGCGGTCTTATCAAAACTTTCCCCTATTCTTTTGGCTATAGCTGGTACGATCTGGAAGACTATTGGGGAGAAGTCAACACACTATCTCTTATCATCGAATATGCAGCACAAGAGTATATAACAAGACCAGATATATACCGTTGGAGAATGAATGGCTGCATGACACTAGATACCAGATGGGACAATGCCGTAAACGAATATTTCCAATATTTGCAAATATAGAAACTAAGAAGTTAGATTAGATGTTCGCAGAAAAAGCAAAAACTTTTATCACGAATAAGACGAATGGTCGAATGGCACGAATAGCTTTTATGAAAATTTCATTCGCGTAATTTGTATATTCGTCTCATTCGTGATTCATACCTCTTTGGTTTCGGCTCGTCCGAGATAGGTGTTATAGAAAGAGATTTTTATTGGGGAAAAATTTCTGTGAGAATTTCCCACAAATAAAAATCTCTTTGAGCATCTGCTTGTTTAAAATATATGATCTAATTTTTTTTTCGGTTTATACTAGTTAGGAAATCGCACAATGGAAAATCTATTTTTGCTCCATAAAGCCTCTGGTAAAATGTATCCCCTAAGCATGGACAAAGAAAATATCATTGAAAGAGGTGCGGGAAATCTCGAAAAACCTGGCTGGATATGCTTGCCTGATCCTACAGTATCACGTCTGCATGCTAAAATATATATCAAAGAAAACCAGCTCTTTCTCGAAAATCTTAGCACAAGGAATGGAACTTTCTGGAACGATAAAAAAATCGATTCGCCCGTCCCTTTAACGCATGGAGACAAAATTACCATAGGCAAAAGCGATCTATTTTTCTATGAAAATTTTATTGCTGGCGAAACGCAAGAACTTTATATCGCTCCACCTCAAAACAAAGAAAAAACATTTCGATTGTCTGGGATGTATATCCATTTCGCCTACGCAGGTATTGTTTTATTTATGGCTGTGCTTTGGACGGCTCTCTATAGGCCAGCTATCTCTGTCACTCCGTTAGAAAAAGAAAACACCGTTGTTACAAAAGAAAAACCACTGCCCAATCCCCAAGCAGAGGGAAAAGAAACAGTTGTGCAGAAAAACACACAAGAGCCTCCTGTTATCAATATATCAGAAAACAAAGTCCCCATGGTAAACCCCGTTTCCCCCAATATAGCAGAGAAAAAAAACGATACGCCAGTTTCTGCGCCTAAAGAAGCCCCTAATGTGCCTGTCCAGGCAGAAGGGTATGTCTATAGCAGCAAACCAATACCTGTCTTGATGCCATGGGAAGCCAAAATAGAAAAAATTTTGGTAGAAAAAGGAACTTGGGTGGAAGAAGGACAATCACTTATTTCTTTGGATACCCAAAGATTGAAAGAGGAGATAGGACTCTATCGACTAGAGCTAGAAGTAAATCAAAAAGAATGCATGATTGGGAAAGAGCAAAAAGAAAATGCCGAAAAAAATCTAAAGGAAATACACTCTCTATACACAAAAGGGCTAGAAAGTCGCCAACGCTATGAAAAAATACAAGAAGATCTGGCAACAATGAAAAATCGCCTGCTATCTCTGGAACAAAAGCAAAAACTATCCCAGGCTTATCTGGACAAAGCCCAGGAAAAGCTACAGCAAACCAAAATAAAATCACCAGCCAGAGGGATTGTTCTTGAAAAAATATGCAAAGAAGGCGATTTATTACAACCTAATACACTTTTATTCCAAATAGCACAGACACAAGATATGGTTGCCAAAGTTGAAATCCCCTCATACCAGGCCAGCAATCTATACAATACGCAAAGAGTTCTTCTTTCCTTATCAGACAAGAAATATAAAGGTCTGGTACAGAATATAGTAGACAATAAAACATCCGCTCTTGTTGAAATTTCTTTCTTAAATGCAGACACCAACGTAATTCCAGGGAACAAAGTATCGGCTAAATTCCTTCTGAAAAAATAATAATCACGACTTGTGCCAAGCCGTGTTTGCAAAGATGCTTTAAAGCCTTTTGCAGTTTCTTGTATGCCTTAAATTTTAAGAGGTTTTTATGGGCTTACAAACATGGCCTAGGTAAGTATTCAAAAGTCTTTGTACTAAATATAAACTATTAATAAATATAATAGTTAAAGAATATTTACCGCGAAGAACACGAAGAACACGAAGAAAAATGGTTTTGTATATTTCTTTTCGTGATCTTCGTGTTTTTTACTTCGCGTTCTTCGTGTTAAAAATTTT
>JABWCH010000399.1 GCA_013359215.1 Candidatus Brocadiia bacterium
CAAGATCGAAAAATAGATCCTTTTTTTCATGAAAAGAGCTTGCAAAACTAAATAGAGTCAAGATTTTAATCGTTTGCAAGATAGATATATATTGTATTTCAATATGTTAAGAATACCTGCGTAACTCCTATTATTTAAGTTATTTTTTTTAAAAATAGTTATAACTTAACACGTATGACGTTCACGCATGCTCACGCTTTCACGTGCGCTCTCGCCTGATTCAACGAAATCTCTGGCATCCATAATCTTTAGGAAAATTTTATGAAAATTGAACATCTAGCTTTGCAAGTAAAAGAACCTGAAACAGTTGCATCTTGGTATTGTAAAAATTTAGGACTAAAAATAAAACGGCATATCCCTGGCCCCCCATGCGCTTATTTCCTGGCAGACGATAATGACCGTATGATGTTGGAAATCTATTACAACCCAAAAGAAAAAGTGCCTGATTACCCAAACCTCAGCCCTGTGGCATTCCATCTTGCTTTTTTATCAGAAGATGTCCCTTTATCCTATAAAGCCATGATTTCAGCAGGAGCAACGCCTTTAAGCGAGCCAATAAAAGCAGAAAGCGGAGATGAGTTTGCTATGCTTCGAGATCCATGGGGTTTGCCTATCCAGTTTGTGAAGCGAAAAGAATCTATGGTAAAAGCTTAAGACAATGAAGAAGGTTGTTTTTTTTCTTTTACATAATGCCCTTTTTCTGCTATTATGGACGTGTACAAAATTTGTACATCATCTGTTCTTGTTTATGATTTTTGGAATAAGCGATAAGAATTAAATAACTTCCCCATAAGAATCCACCGCAGAGGCGCAGAGGAAGCAGAGAAGAGAGAAGAATAATGAAAAATATTGTCTCTGCTTTTGCGTGTTCTTCATATTCTTCGTAGTATAATTTTAACCTTCTCTTCTCTGCGATCTCTGTGCCTCTGCGGTAAATTTTTTTCCTAAATGGGGAGGTTATTTAATTCTGATTCCTAAGGTGCTAAAAAAATAGCTCTACTGTATTTAATATAAAAAGGATAAAAGATGGCAATGCAGAGCAAAGTCTGGAAATGGTATGCAAGGCATAAGAATGCAATAAATGCTATTATGGAAATGTCTTGTGATTTGATTCCAGGAGGGCGGGTTTTGGTCGGAACTTTGCGTCTTGCCAACAACTGGATTGCCGATAAGCGAGAAGAAAAGCAAGAGCAGCAAATTCAGGAAGTGGAAAGATGGCTTACAGATATTAAGCCTGTCGTAAGTGATATTGTTGAGGAAATCGAAGAATTGCAAAGCTTCCAAAAGGCCAACACACAGGAAGAGATTCTTAAGGCAATTGAAGAAAGCGAGATTCGCTTAGAAGTTAAACAAATTTTACCACAAATCAGCCAGTCTATTTCAAGATCCATGTCTTACCTTGCGGAAAGCCAGATTTTAAACAACCGCTATCTTTTGGAAAAGAAGATTGGTAAAGGTGGACAAGGCGAGGTCTATCTTGCAAAGCATATAGTGGCAGACATACCTGTTGCTGTCAAGCTTTTGCCCATTGAGCTGACAGATGACACTATGGCTATTTCCCGATTGAGAAAAGAATACAATCGGCTGGTACAGCGTTTGACACATGAAAATATCGTGCAATACAGAGATTTAGACCAGGATCATCGCAGCGGACGCTTTTTTATTGTGATGGACTATGTTCATGGATATAATCTCCGCAATATCTTAATAGACCAACACGAAAGAAGCATGAGTCTTTCTCGTATTATAGAAATTTTACAGCCTGTGGCATCTGCTTTGGATTTTGCCCATGAGAATAAAATTGTCCATTGCGATCTTAAGCCCGAAAATATACTGATTCGGCAGGATAACAAAGTTCTTTTGACAGACTTTGGGCTGGCTCATGAGATACAGAGCAGCCTTTCCCGCCGTCCTGGGGTTACGGGGAACATCTGTGGAACTCTGCCCTATATGTCTCCAGAGCAATACTTGGGCAGGCCACTCGATGGAGCATGCGATATATGGGCTTTAGGAGTGATTCTTTACGAAATGCTGGCAGGGTATCATCCTTTCCAGGGAACGCATTTTGATCATTACATGCGACTGATTTGTGATGTTGATCCAGAGCCTATAGCCTTTTTGGGACAGAACCAATGGGAAATTTTACGCCAGATGCTAGACAAAAATCGCAAAAAGCGTCCTTTCCCTGCGAAAAAAGTATTATTGGAAATTGCCAAGGTAGAATTTACAGAAAGCAAAATCGCGCTCATGCCAGAAATCGAAATTGTCAAAAGCGAGGAACTGGAGGAGAAGGCGATCATTGCCCTAGAGCCGACAGCCGACACCAAAAACGAAGATGGTCTGCTTCTAACCAGAAAAAAATTGCTTTCCGCAAACCAGCTTGACAAAGAAGACATGCTTATAACCAAAGCTTTTGCCGCCCAAGATGAAAAACAAATAGAAGTGGAATCCCCTGAGCAGCAGCAAATTTCTTTGTCTATCCCAGGATTCATTTTTTTAAGAACAAGAGAGTACATCTGTGGGCCTTTCTCTCATAGCATAGAAGAATATTTGCATGAGCGCACACAAATGGAATTTGCCCTCCTTCAGGGAGGAGAGTTCTATATGGGTGCTTCTTCTTCAGAACAAAGCCGCAACAGCGATGAGGCATGGCATAAGGTCAGCCTTTCGCCTTTCTTGATAGGCAAAAATCTTTGCACTCAAGGGCAATGGCATAAAATCGTAGGTCGTAATCCTTCTTACTTTCAGGGAGAAAATCGGCCTGTGGAAAATGTTTCCTGGAATCATTGCCAGGCATTTTGCCATGAGACAGGACTTCGGCTGCCTACAGAAGCGGAATGGGAATATGCCTGCCGATCAGGAAGCGAGGATTCCTATTGCTTTGGCAAAGACGCATCTTTGCTAGGAGAATATGCCTGGTATGTAGAAAACTCACAGGGCATGACCCAAAATATTGCCAAAAAAAAACCAAATACTTTTGGGCTTTACGATATGCATGGGAATGTATGGGAATGGTGTGCAGACTTCTGTAATTGGGATTTAAAGAAAGGCGTTTTAACAGATTCCTATCGGGATGCACTACACAATCCCCTATCGTTGCAAGGGTCGCACAGAATTTTCCGTGGTGGTAGTTGGGACAGTGCTTCTAGCTATTGCCGATGCGCTTTTCGGGGGAGCTTTCTACCTGAAAAGTCGGATTATAGCCTTGGCGTTCGGTTTGCTTTGAACCTGGAATCATAAATTATGCCCAAAACAACAATTCAATGCGAAAATGTCTGGAAGATTTTTGGGAAATTTCCCCGAAATATTTGGGAAATCCTGGAAAATTCTCATGGTAAGGAAAAAGAAATTCTTTTACAATATGGTTGTACTCTTGGCATACAAGACATAAGTTTTTCCATCCAAGAAGGGGAGATATTTGCCATTATGGGGCTTTCTGGCAGTGGAAAATCTACTTTGCTAAGATGCATCAATCGTCTTGCTGAAATCACCATAGGCAAAATATTCATAGAAAATCAAGAAATTAGCAGCATGACACCCAAAGCCATTAAAGATCTGAGGCAAAAAAAAATCAGTATGGTTTTTCAACATTTTGCTCTTTTGCCTCATCGGACAGTATTGGAAAATGCGGCTTTTGGTCTGGAAATACAAAAAGTAGACAAAAACAAAAGACATGAAATGGCAAGGGAAATGTTGGATATGGTAGGTCTTAAAGACTGCGAACAATCCTATCCTGAAGAACTAAGTGGTGGAATGCAGCAAAGGGTTGGCCTTGCCAGAGCACTTCTTTCTCATTCGGACATCATTCTTATGGATGAGCCATTTAGTGCTCTTGATCCCATAATCAGAGAGCAAATGTGTGATGAATTCCTTAAAATTGTAGCTCACTTGAAGAAAACCATTGTCTTCATCACCCATGATATGGGAGAAGCTTTGAAAGTAGCGGACAGAATTGCTGTCATGAAAGATGGAAAAATTCTGCAAATCGCTACTCCTGAAGAAATCATACTGCATCCGAATGATATTTTTATAGAAAAATTCGTGCAGTCCGCTTTTTCTGTATTGAAAATACTCCCTGCTTCCATGCAAAGGCTCTTTGCTGATTCTGCTAAAAAGAGCCTATCCGAAAAATAATTTTAGGCGAAAATTTTGAGGCGATCGGAGAGCGAAGAGAATTTGTCACTTTCGACGAAGCTATCCGAGATGCATCGAAATTTGCAGCCAAGAGGATTTTTCGGATAGGTTCTAAGCCCATGGCTGTCAATTTAAGATGTAAGGTTATGCTGAAGCGATCGCTCCGTGTAAGCTTTCTTTCAGAAATCAAAAAAACAGGTACCAAGTTTTCCTTTGTGATATGCTTAAGATTAGAATAAAATTTTTTGATGCGCCAAGCGGTACTGTTTTTGATTCCTTACAGAAGGCTTACACTACGCTCTGCTTATCCTTTAAATTG
>JABWCH010000400.1 GCA_013359215.1 Candidatus Brocadiia bacterium
TTAGAACGCATTTTGGTTGCCAGCATGTCTGGAGCGCAGATTCCCCTTACTCAGGTAGCCACCATCGAATACATTCGTGGACCAGAAGTCATCAAGAGCGAAGATGGTTTACTCGTAAGCTATGTCCTTTTCGATAAAAAAGGGGAATACGCAGAAGTCAGCGTTGTGGAAAATGCTCAACAGATATTGCAAGAAAAAGAAAAGAGCGGTGAGTTGAAACGGCCTTTTGGAACGACCTATGATTTCGATGGAAACTATAAAAATCAGGTTCGATCCGAAAAAAGATTCCAGATCCTGATTCCTATATGCTTATTTATCATTTTTCTTTTGATTTATTTTCAATTTAATAAAGTATGGATTACCTTGATCGTTTTCATAGCGATTCCCGTTACACTATCTGGCGGTTTTATTTTGCTCTGGCTCTATTCTCAGCCCTGGTTTTTAGATATTTCTGTGTTTGGCATATCTCTTCAGGAAATTTTGCATATACAGGCCTATAAACTGTCTGTAGCCGTTTGGGTAGGGTTTATCATTGTTTTTGGAATAGCCACAGACGATGGCGTAGTCATGGGAACATACCTGGAGACAATATTTGCCAATCGAAATATTCATTCTATTGAGGATATTCGTTCAGGTGTGATGGAAGCTGGTATGAAACGAATTCGTCCCTGCCTGATGACAACAACCACAACGATTCTGGCATTGCTTGGAATTCTCATGAGTTCGGGTCGTGGCTCGGATGTCATGATTCCTATGGCACTTCCTAGTGTTGGCGGAATGATTATGGAACTTATAACACTTTTTATTGTACCAGTTTGCTATTGCTGGGTTAAAGAATCGGCATGGAAAGCAGAAAATTCGAATCTTTCTTCAGGAGAATCCCAATGAAAATCCCTATCCTCTTGGTTGTTGTTTTTTGGATAGCAGGTTGTGCTTATTACCAGGAGCAAGAAGAATATTTACAACATGCTCCTGTCAGAGGTATTGCAAAAGA
Organism: Candidatus Brocadiia bacterium; assembly: GCA_013359215.1. GTDB lineage: Bacteria > Planctomycetota > Uabimicrobiia > Uabimicrobiales > JABWCH01 > JABWCH01. The sequence goes on from JABWCH010000400.1 coordinate 995, forward strand.
GAATGAACAGGCAAAAGATAAGTCTTTTCTTGCCAAAGAGGATGTTCTTCCTGTATCTTTTGCTCTACAGCAGCTCGCTAAAATTGTTGTAGAAAAAAATCCTGCTATTCAGGCGGCCTATTACAACTGGAAAAAGACAATCGAAAAATACCCACAGGAGATTTCTCTGCCTGATCCTAAATTGCTCTATCAATATACATTCGAAAAGAATATGTCTCCTGAAGAGCATAAACTGGAAATCATGCAGGAAATCCCTTTTCCTGGCAAGCTTTATTTTAAAGGAAAAATCGCTCAAAACGAAACGCAAATGGCGAGACTGGCGTATGAAATCGTCATAAGGGATACTCTTGCCAGGCTACAAAAAAGCTTTTATGAACTCGTTTATCTGGATTCAGCTATAGAAATCACACAAAAAAACCAAAAGCTTCTGGAGCATTTCATCAAAGTAGCGACAGTAGATTATGGAAAACAAAAAGCTACTCTCTCCGATTTGATGAGAGCGCAGTCGCAGCTTGCTCAGATGACATACGACCTGATTCGGCTTCAGGAGTTGAAACAAACAGAAATAGGCGAAATCAACTCTCTATGCAATTTTTCGGAGAAACGGCCTCTTGTCCTGGCGGAGTTTCATTTTCCTTCACTATTGGCTATTCCTGATTTCGATTCTTTATATGAACAGGCATTAAAACGCCAGGAAATAACCATAGCCCAGGTAGAGTGGGTGCGGTCTCAAAATAAGCTTTCTCTGGCGAAAAATCAATATTTTCCTGACTTTTCGATTGGATTGGGTTGGGAAAACAAAGGTGCGATGGAGAAAAACGAAAGAGAAGATATGTTCATGCTCATGTTTGGCATCAATCTTCCTCTATGGACTTCTCCTAAAAATGCGCAGGTCAGGGAATCTCTGTCGGAAAGTCAAAGTGTAGCTTACCTGAAAAAAGACATGGAAAACAGCCTTGCTGCCATGCTCAAGCGCGTCTACTATAAAGCGCAAAATTCCAAAAGGCTGATAGAATTGTATGAAAAATCCTTACTTCCTCAGGCACAGCATTCTATGAATATTGCAGAAAACTGGTATAGAGATGGGCAGGGTACTTTCCTGGGAATACTGGAAGCCCAGAGTCTTTATCTCAATTTTTCCCTGGCGCTGGTAAGAGCCAAAACAGATTTTTCCCAAAATTTCGTGGAATTAGAAAGACTTTGTGGCGGAAATTTACCTGAGAACAGGAGGCAATAATATGCGCTTCATCATTATGTCTTTTATTATCACTCTTACCTTTACAGGTTGCTCAACCTATTCCGAAATGGAACAAGCCTGGAAAGAAAATAAAACGAATGACTTACGACTTCCTTTGAGTCAAAACCAGGAAAAATCTTCTTTAGATAAAAAAGAATTGTCTCAAGAATTTCAGAAAAGATTATCTGAAATAGATCCATCTAGGCAGATGACGACAAGCGAGATATATGATTTTGAAACAGAAAAAGCAAAGCAAATGCGATCTCTGGCAAAGGAAGAAAAAATTTTCCAGGCAATAGAAAGTGCAGTCTCTTTAGAACTGCTAATTTGCCTTGCTTACGAAAGAAATCCTGAACTTCAAAGTCTCAGAAAAAAATGGCAGGCTGCCAGAGAACGCTATTCTCAGGCAGAACTTCTATATGACACTTTAGACTCCTATACATCTTTTACAAAGACACTCGACCTGATGACCAGCATGAAAGCTTCGCCCATGGCTGCAAAAACAGTCTTCCCTGACTCTATGGCATTTATGAGCCAGATTATCAATACCGAAATAGCAATGGCCCATCTGGAATACATTATGGGATTGAGAGATTTGATATATCAGATTTGTCAGGATTACTTCGAGCTTCTTTTTCTGAAAGAAGCCATCTCTATACACAAAGAGCATATAGAAATTTTGCGTGCTTTAGAAACATTGTCTCAATCGAAATTTCAGGCTGGTATAGCAGGATATTCGGATGTCTTGAAATCGCAGATTGCCAGAGAAGAAACGCAACTTGACCTGGAAACCGAAATCAGAAAAAAGAATACAATAAACATTCGTCTCCTGTCTGCTCTAAATATTGCACCTTCTTATTCCCTGGGTGAAGTCTCTGATTTTTCTATTCCTAAACTTACCCTATCGATTGAAGAATTGTATTCATCAGCAAAAGAGAAACGCCAGGAAATAAAGAATATCCAGCTTATGATTCAAAAACAGGATCAAATGATTTCCCTTGCACGGTCTCAGCTTTATCCCACATTCACTTTGGGGCTAAGTGCGCTGGAAAGTAAAAGTCAGGATAGAATGGATACTGAAATGGCGGCCTTTCCAGAAACTCCAATGTACGAGCTTCGCCCCTGGTCAGGAAAGGATGCAAGCTATATCCAGGAAATGAAAATCGAAAAAGAAGCTTTGCAAAGCCAACATCAACAGCTTCTAGCCAGTAGCATATCTCAAATACGGGATATTTATTTTGAATGGGATACAGCAGGACGCTCCTGGTTGCTTCTGGAAAATACATTGCTCCCCATTTCCCGTGAAAGCATGAAAGTGACACAAATAGCCTACCAGACCAGTGGCGGAAAAAGCGATTTCCTGGATGTACTGGATGCTCAAAATACTCTTGTAAGCTTACGATTGAAATTAGAAGAAAACAAAAAAAACTATATTCAAAAGTTGAGTGAGCTAGAAAAAATAACAGGAATGAATATAGTTTTTAAAACTAGCACCTACTGACCTGCATGCGTTTAATATTAAAAAAACCGCAGATAATTAAAGGCTAACATAGAAATCAACTGTTGAGCGATAGCTCAATCAGTTGCATTGGAATGTTAGAACCATAAACGATATGGCTCTAAAAACGAATAAAAAAAGCCTCCCATAACGGAAGGCTACACAAAAAAAATCCTCTAAACAAGCTGTTCAATATTGTACAGCATAATGACCTCTTTGGGTTTAGCTTTGAGAATACCATTTACCAAATCTTCAAGGCTAATTTTATGGTGAAAGCGAACTAAAGCATAGCGTTCCTTGATATATTCCTCTCGTCTTTTATCTTCTTCTGGATCGTAAAATTTGTGGCAGTAGCCATTACATTCCAAACATAAGCCGAAACCAAAAAAATTTGGGATATAGAAATCCACACGATACCTTCCAATAGGATGGTTATACTGGAGATCAAAGCCTTCAAAAACTTTGGAAAGTACACTACGCCATTCTATTTCACCCTTTGTTTCTGTTTTTAAAAAGTTGCCTATATTTCCAAATAACCGCTTTTTGGCTTCTATCCCTTTCTCTGTATCCATCCCAAAAGTTATTTTAGCTACATCATCAAAGGAATAGCCCTTCATATGTTTTGCTTTGCTTCCTAAAGCTTTTATTGTTTCTAAATCTAGGGACATTGGCTTGATATTTTGGTTGTGTTTTCGTAGGAAATTATTCAAGGTACTT
>JABWCH010000401.1 GCA_013359215.1 Candidatus Brocadiia bacterium
CTAAAAATTAACATAAACATTGTTTTTCTTCCAGGATCAAAAAATAGATCCTTTTTCTCATGAAAAGAGCTTTCAAAACTAAATAGAGTCAAGATTTTATTGGAGGGCGAGGCTCCTGCCGAGCAGGAGGGTATGGCTCGGCAGGAGCCTCGCCCTCCATTTGCCATCACGAAACCACGAGGCTAACCCAATAAATCCCAAAATCATCGTAAGTCATTTAAAATCAACAACCCTAATTTAACATTGTCAAAATAATACCCATTTTGTTTTCTCCGTGTTTGCTATTCTATCTCAGAATGGTTTTGTTGTCAAACCTTCTACCATCGTTTTCTCTTTTTCTTTTTGGGAATGCTTGTTTTTTTTTCGCCTTTTAGCTCTGAAATTCGATCTCTTAGAATAGCGGCGTATTCGAAATCTAAATTTTTAGCGGCTTCAGTCATTTGTTCTTCCAGGACAGAAATTTTTTCTTGGGGATTATATTTGGATGACATTTCCATAACCATTTCTTCTAGCTTGGTTTCTTCTTGTAAGATCTGCTCAATGCTTTTTAGAATTTCCTTGCGGATGGTCTGGGGTATAATGTTGTGTTCTTTGTTGTAAGCAAGTTGGATTTCTCTACGTCTGTTTGTTTCGCCTATGGCTTTTCTCATGGATGGTGTGATTCTGTCAGCATAGAGGACGACCTTTGCATTGACATTGCGTGCGGATCTGCCAATGGTCTGGATCAGGGATGTTTCTGATCGGAGAAAGCCCTCTCGGTCAGCATCCAGTATGGCAACCAAAGAGACTTCAGGCAAATCTAAACCTTCGCGGAGAAGGTTTATGCCTATAACCGCATCGTATTTACCGCGTCTTAAATCTTGCAAGATTTCTACTCTTTCAAAAGCATCGTTTTCGCAATGAAGATAGGATACTTTTAATCCCTTTTCTTTGAGATATTCTGATAGGTCTTCTGCCAATCGCTTGGTCAGGGTTGTAACAAGAACCCTTTCGTTTAAGGCAGATTTTTCTTGGATTAAAGACAAAAGATGCTCTACCTGGTTTTGGGCACTGTGGACTTCTATGCAAGGGTCGACCAAACCTGTTGGCCTGACGAGAAGCTCTACAACAGGCAGCTCGCAATGAGAAAGCTCATACTCAGCAGGAGTAGCAGAAACAAACATGACTTTGTCTACTACTTTTTCCCATTCATCCAGACGATTGGGGCGGTTGTCTACAGCCGAAGGGAGACGAAATCCATGCTCTACCAGGGTTGATTTTCTAGCATGGTCGCCAGCGTGCATTCCTCTGATTTGAGACATAGCGACATGGGATTCGTCTACGATAGTCAAAAAAGACTCAGGGAAATAGTCCAGAAGGCAATAGGGTCTTTCTCCTGCTGCCCTCTTGGCAAAATGGCGAGAATAGTTTTCAATCCCTGAGCAAAAGCCTACTTCCTGCATCATTTCCAGATCATAATGGGTTCGCGTCTCTAGTCTGCTTGCTTCCACGATCTTTCCATGTTCTTTAAGCCAGGCAACCCGCTCTTCCATTTCAGCATGGATAGAGGCCATGGCTTCCTCAATTTTTTCTTGTGGCATGACGTAATGTTTTGCAGGATAAACGGTTATATTGGAAATTTTTTCTTTTTTTTCTCCACTGACAGGATCGCACCATTCCATTCTTTCCAAAAGATCGCCAAAGAACTCAAGCCTTAGGATCATTTGCAAATAGCTAGGCCAGATTTCTATTACATCGCCTCTTACTCGAAATCGTGAGCGATCCATTTCAAAATCGTTTCTTGTGTATTGCATCTCAATTAAACGGCGTAGGATAAACTCTCTTTTATAGTCTTTTTCCACGCGCAGGTTAAGAACCATTTCTTTATAGTCTCTGGGATCGCCTAAGCTATAAATACAGGAAACAGAAGCAACGATAATGACATCGTCTCTGTCAAATAAGGCACTCGTGGCGGCCATTCTCATGCGGTCTATTTGTTCATTTACAGAAGCATCTTTTTCTATATAAATATCTCTTTGCGGTATATAGGCTTCAGGTTGATAGAAATCATAGTAAGAAATAAAATACTCCACAGCATTCTCTGGGAAAAAATTTTTAAACTCAGAATACAATTGAGCAGCAAGAGTTTTATTGGGAGACATCACAAGCGCAGGAACGCCTAGCTCTGCAATCACATTCGCCATCACAAAGGTTTTCCCGCTGCCTGTCACTCCCAAAAGGGTTTGCTGCTTTTTACCTTCCCTATATGCCTTGACAAGTGCCTCAATCGCTTTAGGCTGATCGCCTTTAGGCTGCCAATCACTTTTTAATAAAAATTTTGCCATCCTTTATTTCCCTATAAAAAACCGCAACGCTGTTGATTCAATGAAATATTAAGTCAACAGCGTTATGGCTCATTACCTATAATGAATTGCAAGTCAATCTTTAAAAGAAAATGGATTAAAGTTAGTATTATAATCGTAGTGGTCTGTGCCTTCCTTTTCTTTTAAAAAATTCACAACTTTGTAAGTCAAAGGAGTACAAAGGATTTCTAATGTACATTTCAGAATATAATTAGAAACCACTATACTAAACAGGGCTTCATGGGAATATATCCCATAGAAAGCGATAAAACAGAATAAAAACGTATCTACCATTTCCCCAAACAAAGTTGATCCAATCGTTCTGAGCCAGAGGTGCTTTCCTTTGGTGAAGATTTTCATTTTGGCAAGGATGTAAGCATTGGAAAACTCTCCTGCGCAAAAAGCTACCAGGCTTGCAAAAACAATACGCCAAGTCATCCCCAAGATTTCTTCATAGGATTTTTGGAATGGCCAGTCTTTGGCTGGAGGCAGAATCTGCACAAGGTACAGGACGCAAGACATAAGAAAAGCGCAGGCAAAGCCTTTCCATATTACTTTTCTGGATTTTGAATATCCATAGACTTCGGTTAGAATGTCGCCTAAAATATAGCTCAAAGGAAACAAAAGAGTTCCGCCATCGAAAACCAAATTCCCTATTTGCACAATCTTGGCAGAAGCAATGTTAGAAATCAAAAGCACAGCAACGAAAAATACTGTAATGGTTTCATAATAGACATAGTTTTTTTTGTTATCATTCATACTAAAATTATTCCTTGAAGCTAAAACCCGCCAATCTCTTTTGGTAATATTTTAATCTGGTCTATAAACTGAGATTGGATAACCTTTTGCAAATCGGGAATTTCCTTAAGAAGCTTTTGCTGGAAAAGAATTTTTGCCATCCCTGCCCAATCGGGAGAATAGATATAACCAAGGCCATTCTCTTTTGTATGGTTGTTTATCATCAAAGAAAATACCTCTCTGAGCATATTCTTTTCGTGTTCTTTATCTGGTTTTTCTGCGTATTTCAAGACAATTTCCAGAGCTTCCTGGGGATTTTCCATAGCCCACCTCCAGCCCCTGTAGCTGGCACGAAGGATTTGGGAAACGGTCTTAGGATTTTGCTGGATATATTCTTGCAACGCAAAGATGGCATCTTCAGGGAAATTGATTCCATAGTCTGCATAGTTCAAAATATCCAAGTCCTTTACGCCCTTTTCATACAAGGTATTGAGTTCATTGTAAACCATCACAGAGGCTACATCCACTTTCCCATCACAAAAGGCATCCATATCCCAGCCTTGTTTTACCAGACTAACATCTTCTTTGGAAATGCCATATTTTTCCAGCAAACCAAGACACTGGTATTCATAACCTCCAAACCAAAGGGAAATGCTTTTTCCTCTAAGATCAGCGGGATCGCTAATCCCCAGGCTTTTTTTAGAAACAAGCCTTAGCGCACCTGTTTGAAAATTGTTCGCGACACATTGGATAGGAATGCCTTTATCAATCGCAATCAAAACCTCCTGCGCCTGGCCTATACCAAACTGTGCGCGTTTTTCTGCTATTTCCTGGAAAGGTCTTACATCGGGCCCACCCGCTTTCAACGTAACATCCAGACCTTCTTCTTTATAGAATCCCTTTTCTAAGGCCACATAAAAGCCTGCAAACTGGGATTGCGTACGCCAGCATAAACATAAAGTGACTTTAGGCGCGGGAAGAACTGCTTGCGGTACGGCATACTCTTCTACTTTAAAAGAGGATTCCTTTATCTCTGTAGGCGCGGCAGCAACCGCAATAGTGTCTTGTTTCTCAGCAACAGGTGCTGCTTTTTCTTCTTTAGACTCTAAGGCAGCAGGAGGCTCTTCTTTCCATTCCACCTGATTGCAAGCAATACAAAACAAAATAGTAGCAAAAAACAAAAATTTAAACATGAAATTCTCCTTGTAAGAATTCTATTTAGGAGTTACGCAGGTATTCTAAGATGCCCAAAATAATTGAAGAAAAAGAAAGAAAATATTTGCAAAACTTGACTCTTTCTTGATAGTTGCAACGTATCTAAAGGATAAAGACGATTTCAACACAAAGAGAAGAATATAAAGA
>JABWCH010000402.1 GCA_013359215.1 Candidatus Brocadiia bacterium
AAATTGCCGCAAGTGTAGCCGTAGCTACTCTGAGGACAATTTTGTCACTTTCGACGAAGCTATCCGAGATGCATCGAAATTTGCAGCCAAAAGGATTTTCGGATAGGCTCTAAGAATGGGCCAGCCTTCCTTTTCTCATGATAGCAAAATGGTTACCCATGATTTTTGCTTCTTCTTCATCGTGGGTGATATAGATCATGGGAATATGGTGTTTCCTTTGGAAATCTTTGAGTTCCTTTTGCAAAATTTTTTGGTTGTCTGTATCTAAATGGCAAAGGGGTTCGTCTAAAAGTAGGGAAGACGGTTCTAGCATAAGAACTTGGGCAATCGCTACTCTTTGCTTTTCCCCTCCTGAAAGATGGGAGGGGTATCTTTTGGCAAGATGGGAAATTTGGAAAGCTTGGAGAAAACAGTCGGCTTTAGCGTAGATTTGCTTTGAGGGGATTCCTTTTCTTTTTAATGGAAAGGCTATATTCTGAAAGACTGTAAGGTTAGGAAATAAAGCATGGTTTTGGAAAACCATGGCAATATTTCTCTGGTAAGGAGGCAAGGATGTGATTTCTTTTTCTTTTAATAGGATATTTCCTTTGTCCAGAATATCAAGCCCTGCTATGATCCTAAGCAATGTTGTTTTTCCTGCTCCCGAAGGGCCTGTAATCACAAGGGTTTCTCCTGAAGGAACTTCCAGACAAATATCTTGCAGTATGAAGTTACAGAGATGCTGTATTTTTAAGCTCATGGATGCCGCCATTTTGACTTTGATCTTGTTGCGGATCGGATTGGATAGGACTATTGGGTACTTGCGTAGGAGGGTTTTTTTTGGCTTTGATAAAGCTGCTTAAAACTCCTAATCCCAGTATTAAAAAACTGGAAATAACGATAAACCAGCCTTTATTTTGAGGCATTATGTTAGGAAATGTCTCTAAAAAGTTAATAACTGCATCTAAACAGTTAGGTGCTGCATTTAAAAAGGGAATCGAACCAGGGATTAGCAAATACCATGCAGCCAGTCTGAAGGCCACTATAAAGAAGAAAATCAGGCTAATTATAGCAGAGGCAATCGGAAAATAGAGGCTTTTATTTTCTCCTTGGAAGCAAGATAAAATCCCCATACTTAAGCAAAAGACAGCTAGAAAGGCAATAGGTTTGGAAGATTCTTTTGGGAAAACCATGTAGAGTATCAGTGTCAGAGTGCCGAACAACAGGCATAGAGCACTAATGGAAGGTATCTTATAAAGAATGATTCTGGCTACATAAGGAGAAAAAACAATATCTATAGATAAAAAACATATAAATAGTATGGCCCATCTTGTATCTTTATGGATAATTGCCAGGAAGAGTGAAAATATAGTGAGTCCTGCTGCTAGAAGGGCATAGTTTGGCGATACAAACATTTTGGGTGTTGCATGCAAGAAAGGAATAGCACCCAATACATAAAGTATGGATAAATAATACAACCATTTTTGAGCATAACGCCAGGCGCAAATGGATAAAGCAAATGCCATGAGCATTAAAAAAACAGGAGGATAGCAAACAATAGCTGGCCCTAACTCCTGGAACAAGGTATAGCTATTATTGAACATTGCACATAATGCCAAAAGTAGAGGAATTACGGCAATCGTTTTATTTATGTTGCTCATTCTATGGGCTAGACCTAGATAAATTAGCGTTAAAATCCCTAATGCTGGCAGAATATCTCCGAATTTTATAGCTAAATCGCATGGACATCTTAATGTATATTGATGGATTAAAGATGCAGCCAGTATAATGATAGCCAGCACCCATCGCATGATAACTGTATGGAGGAAAGGCATGCTATTTGTTGGTATTTTTTTTTGCTCTGGAATACGATAAGTGAGAAACCATAGGCGTAAGCCCGCGATAAGAGTAAGACCAAGGCTTACCTGGGACAGCATTTCCGCTCTTAGCATCATTTTATTTCGCATACTAAAGCCAATACACGCTGGTATCAAGAAATTAGTAATTATCAAAAGGAAAATCGGCAAGAAAAAATACTTTTCGATTGTGCCTAGTACATAGCGTTGTAAGAAATAAAAATTAATGCTGGCAAAAATAATGCCTGCCAATCCTAATATTGCTGTGACGGTAGGAAAATCTAAAGTTATGGTGTCAAGGGCTACCGAACAGGCAACAAGGAATATTCCAATCAATGCGCTCAAGGATATAGCGTCATCATTCCCTTTTTTCCAGTAGCAAACCAGAATTGCCACGCCTAAAAGCATTCCTTGATAAAGGTTTAGTGTTCCGATAAGGTAGAATTGTTCAAGAATGAGTTCTGGATGACTATAGATAGGGGCAATTACCATAGTCGCACCAACCAGAAGGCAAGCCGCGCTTAGTAAATATAAAACCCCTGCGCTTGCTTTCCATTGCCAAAAATTGAGTGTTTGCATTGCAAATTTCCTATCTCGAACAAGCCGAAACTAAAAAGATTTAACCATACCAAAATCGCCTATAAAATAATCCGCAGATTACTCAGATTACGCAGATAAAAATTTTGAAAATCTGCGTAACCTGCGAAATCTGTGGATAAATTTCTAATGTAGCATTATCAAAGTATATTAGATAAACAGGTTAGTTCCTGTTTCTCTGCATGCTGCGAGGAAATCAGCGACTCCACCAATTTCTATGCCATCGATCAATTCTTCTGCTTTGATGCCCATGGCTTCCATAGACATAGAGCATGCAACCAGACGAATTTTATTTTTCTTTGCTTCTTCCAGGAGGCCGATAACATTGGGAAGATTTTTTTGCTTCATTCGGCTTTTCATCATGATTGTTCCCATTCCTCCCATATTCATGCGAGAAAGCTTTAGAGCATTAGCACCTTGGGGCATCATCCAGCCAAACATTTTATCCATGAATCCTTTTCCTGGGACATTTTTGGGAGCGTCTTTGCCTGATTTGCGAAGAACATTCAATCCCCAGAAGGTAAAGAATATGGTTGCCTTTCCACCCATGGCTACAGCACCATTTGCCATAACAAGAGCAGCGAGAACCTTATCCATTTCGTAGGAAAACATAACGAGTGTAGCTCCAGCAGGGCTTTTTCCTGTAACAGTAGCGGGTGCAAGGTTTCCCTTTTTTGCTTTAGCTGTGATGATTCCTTTGCTTTGTTCCATACCTAAGAATTCCAGGCCAACTCCCTGGCAGTAGGCAGGAAAATCTTTGGCAAAGCCAGGATCAGATGCCTGGACAATAATTTCTTGTCCATCGGCGAGATTCTGTAAACCTTCTTTGATTTTCATGATGGGGCCTGGACAGGCAAGGCCGCATGTATCGATTTTTAAAGGAGCTAAAGAAGACATATTTTTATTTCCTTCACTACAGGTTGTTTTCGTGCATGCTGCACTTACACAAGAAACAGGCTTTTGGGAGAAGAGATTCCATCCGCCTACAAAAGATTTGGCCTGGAAGCCTTTTTGTGCCAGCAAACGGGCGGCAAAATAGCTGGATTTACCCAAAGCACAGATTGCTGTAACGGGCTTTTCCTTAGAAAGCTCTGCATGGCGTGTGCGGAGTTGATCTAAAGGAATAGAAATGGCATCAGGAACAGGGTTTGCTTTAACCATTTCTGCTGGCCTTACATCGAGAATTTGCTCATCTTCTTTTTTGGGCAGCTTGCTGGTAGCATTCAATAGTCCATCTTCGATATTTTTGGCAGAAAAACCAGCCAGATTGATAACGTCTTTGGCACTTCCAAAAGGAGGCGCATAAGCGAGTTCGAGATGGCAAAGATCGTCTATGGTAAGGCGGCCTGCCAGGGCTGTGCTTAAAACATCCAATCTTTTATCCACGCCTTCGCAACCAGTTACCTGGCCTCCCAAAAGACGGCCATCTTGTGTGTCCCAAAGAATCTTCACGACAACAGGAACAGCTCCAGGATAATAGCTGGCGTGATGATAGCCTGTGATAATGGTATGTCTGTAGCTGACTTTTTCCTGGATCAAACGTTTTTCTGTGTATCCAGTAACGCCTGCTGCAACATCGAAAACTCTTACAATGGCTGTGCCAATAGTTCCAGGATAGGGTTTTACCTTGCTGCTGTCTATTTTGCTTAGAAAAATATGGTCGGCTACCACTCTCCCTTGTCTATTGGCTGGCCCGCCTAAAGGAACAGCGGCCCTTTTGCCTAATATTGGGTCATTGGTTTCTGCAACATCTCCAGCCGCGTATATATCAGGGTCAGATGTTTGTTGAAATTCGTTGACTTTAATGGATTTACGGATTCCCAGTTCTAAGCCTGCTTGTTGTGCTAGTTCAGATTCGCATTGGATTCCAATGGAAAGTATGACGCAGTCTGCCTGGATTTTTTTCCCTGAATTCAGTTGTGCTGTAATCTTTTCAGGGGAAGCTTCAAATTCAGCGATTCCGTCTCCCAGGATCAAAGAAACGCCTTTTTGTACAAGCTC
>JABWCH010000048.1 GCA_013359215.1 Candidatus Brocadiia bacterium
GACGAATGGCCGAATGGCACGAATAGTTTTTATGAAAATTTCATCGCAGACAGGCTATTAAAACCATAGTTCCATCCTGATCCATTCTATAGGTTTATGAAGGAGTATCCACCATAGGGGCTTTTTTCCTGCAAAAATATAGGCAGTTCCTTCCATTCCTGGCTGTAAAATATTGTCTGCATTTTGGATAGTAGCTCTGCATACAAAAACATTGGTTGTGTTCTGCACTTCAGATTCAGGGAGTATGGATTCTATCTTGATAGGAATGTATTTCCCTGCAATGGATTCCAATTGGATTTCTCCTTCCAAACCTTGAGAGAGGTAAGCAATGTCTCTTGCTTCTGCGTATATTTCTACAAGCATTGTATTGAGAGGCGCAAGCTCAAAAAGTGCCTGTCCTGTGCTGACAGGCACGCCGTGCGCTCGTTCTAAATCTCCTGTAAGAACGATTCCCTCAATAGGCGAACGAATTTCCAAATGGGATAGCTTATCCTGAATAAGCTTGATCTGTACATCCAGGTTTTGCATTTCCAGTCGGGAGATATGATACTCTGCCACCTTCTCGTTGGCTAATGCTATTTGTGACTGCTTTAAGATTTTTGCCCTTTCTGCTTCCAGACCTACAAGCTGCCAGCGCAATTCTCTTCCATCCAGAAGTGCCATGACATGGCCTGGCTTTTGGATCACATCTCCCTGCTTTACATAAGTTTGAAGCAAAACGCCATCAAAAGGGGCCGCGACCATTCTGCGGACAGATGGCTGGAGTTTGCAATGTGCCTTTATATCATAGCTAAAAGGGAGTGTCATGCACCATAAAAAAGATAAAAACAGGAAAATGAAAAAAACAAAGCGATAGCTATGGCATAGCTTCAAGCAAGTTTCCATCCCTTTATGGAGAAAATTTTTTCTGTTTTTAAGAAGCACATTTAAAAGAGGAGCTATGGAAACGCTAGTTGCCTGGGTCAAATTTTTCTCTTCCGTGCTTATCGCATGCTCTTCTTTCCATAGAAAAATCCATACACCTATCATGTCTTTTTGGACCAAAAGAGGCAAAGAATAGACAGTGGAAAACTGGCTGATCTCCGCCAGTTCTTGGTGTGCCAGATCGCTTTGTAAAGTTTTTTTTTCCGATGGCTGAGGAAACTGGATGGGTATTGCTTCCCTCATGGTTTCTTCCATGGCTTTTTCGAACGCATGAACAACAGGCGAACGGGAATTGTATTTTGCCATGCCTGAAATGGCTAACAGATAAGAATGGTTTTTGCGAATATGACCAAGCACAACCTGGTTACATCCTATGCGCTGCTGCATCTGGTTAACAAAGAAATAGGACGCTCCTGCAATATCCATTTCTTGGGCAGCACCATCTACTAGTTCAATGATAAAAGCGGTTTGTTGAGCCAGAATCCTACCTTGGGAATTGCTTTGTTGCAAAAGGTATAGATTGGAATATCCAGCAATGAGCTGGAGGATTACCATAAATGGCTCTACCATGGCAATAGCACTAATATCCAGGAGTATTCCCAGACTCACCTCTCTTTCTTCAGAAAAGGGCGTAAGCAAAGAATAGAAGTTTTTTTCTTCATGGATTTGTATGCGCGATAAAACAATTTTCTCTTTTTCCTTTACAGATACAAGCGTTTTTTTGATTTCAATAAGAATGCTTTCTTTAAATTGTATGCAAGCAGGGTTAAAATATTGCTGCAAGCAAACGATTTCTGTTGCGCTTGTTTTTCTGAAAGCGCAGGCTGCGCTTGCGTTGGTAAGGCGCACAAGCATAACCAGGAGCTTTTCTATGAATGTATCTAAGGATTGGCTAGTTTTTAAAAAATGGAAAATCTGGCTTAAAATAGAGGCAGGGTCTAATGCCTGCCCTTTATTGTCTTTTTGCACAGAAGAGGCAACAATTTCTTGGTTCATAGATTTCTTTATTTTAAAAAGATTTTACAACGTATGCCTCCTTGCAGAAGGCTTTCGCTGTTGGAAACAACAACATGGATTTTTAAAGTAGCACTGGCTGAATCAGCAACAGGATCTATGAATTCCACTGTGCCTACTATCTTTTTTCCAGGATATTCAAAATCCACATCTACTTTTTGTCCTAAGGATATTTGCCCCATCTTTGCGAGGGGTATATAGAAAACAATGCAAAGCTTTTCCATTTGGACTAACTGGAAAACTCCAGGCTTTGCATCTGTAATGCGCTCTCCCTGGCGATAGAGAATTTGCCTGACAACGCCTCGCAAAGGGCTTTTGATTTTAAGCTGAGCAAGCTGTATGCGAATTTTTTCTATTTCCAGGCGTTCCACTGCCTGCTTTTCCATTGCCATTTTCCATTTGGCTTCTGCTATCACCACATCAGACATGGCTTTATTCTTTTCGGCTTCCCTTATGTATTTAGGGTCTGTGATGGCTAAGAGCCTTTTCGCGTGTTCCTGGTATAATTGCAATTCTGCTTTGGCAGTTTCTATTGCTCCCTGGCTTTCTGCCTGAAGTATGGCAATTCGCAAGAGGATTTCCGACTCCTGGCTGGCAATTTCCGCAAGAAGAGTACCTTCTTCTACTAAATCCCCTTCTTTGACATAAATTTTTTCTAGGATTCCTGCTTTAGCCGCCGCTACTTCTACCTGCTGGTATGGACGTGAGTAGCCAATATAGCCTTCTGCTAGAAGGGAAGATAAGGTGAGTATAAAAAATAAAAAAAATTTCATAAAGACTCCATAAGTTTTTCTAGCCAATTATCATAGTAAAGCATTTTCTTTCGGATGGACAGGTGTTCTTTTTCTACTTTTTCCTGCAAACGGTCAAAATGCTTATAATAAGACGGATCAAGCTCGTTTTTGTTTTCCGATAATGAGATGAGCTTTTTTCCTAGCTTGGGATCATAAAGGTCAAAGAGCATATCCTCGCAGGAAGTAAAAAACTGTGCAGAGCCTGGATTTCCTTGCCTGGCGCATCTCCCAATAAGTTGGTTATCGATTCTCTGGGATTCATGCCTTTCCACAGCAATAACGTGCAAACCTCCTTTGTTCAGGACATCTGGAGGGATATGAATATCTGCTCCCCTTCCTGCCATATTGGTGGCGATAGTGATTTTGCCTTCTTCTCCTGCCTGGCTGATGATTTGTGCTTCTTCTGAATCTTGTTTGGCATTGAGAAGCTGGAATTCCAGATTTAAATTTTTTAGCCTTTGGGCGCATTCTTCGCTTTGCTGTATAGTTCTTGTCCCAACCAATATAGGCTGCCCTGTTTTATGAATTCGCGCAATTTCTTCTTCTATTGCTTTCCATTTGGCTTCCCAGGAAACAAGGAGACGGGGCGGGAAAACCTTTCTTTGCGAAGGCTTTCTTAAGGGAACGTGGACTACAGGAAGGTCATAGATTTCGGAAAATTCCCTTTCTGCGCCTGATGCTGTTCCTGTCATCCCTGAAAGCACTTCATACATTTTGAAATACCTTTGCCTTGTAATTCTAGCAACAGAACGATGCTCTTCTGTTATAGCAACGCCTTCTTTTGCTTGTATGATCTGGTGTAGTCCTTCTCCCCATGTTCTATCTGCAAAGCGGCGGCCTGTAAATTCGTCTACAATGACGATTTTATTTTCGGAATCGATCAGATAGTCTTTGTCTCTGCGATAAAAAAGCTTTGCTCGAATTCCTTGCTCTACATACTGAATCCAGGGTCGTTTCATGCCATCGCATCGCAATGTGGCAAGATGTATGTTGACTTTCTCCTGTCCTTTTTGTGTCCATTGAAAGTTTTTATTCTGGTCTTCCAGGAAGTAGTCTTCGCCTTGCTGGAGTTTTTCTGCCAAACGGTATGCTTCTTCATACATCTTAGCATTGTGTACTAGCTTATCGGAGTCCTTTGATTGTCCACTGATAATCAAGGGTGTCCTGGCTTCATCGATCAATATGCTGTCTACTTCATCCACAAGGGCATAGGCATGACCTCGCTGCAATACATTAGAGGTTACAGGCTTTCCTTCTAAAATTTTGAGAAGATTGTATCCTAAAAAATTTTGGGAATGCTCAAGCAATTGGAGCTGATCTCGTAAATAATCAAAGCCAAAAGCATAAGAAACGCCGTATGTAACATCGGATTGGTATGCAATGGCTTTTTTATCAGGCGTATCGTCTTCTTTTACCAACCCTACAGAAATACCAAGCTCTCTATACACTGGCCCCATCAATTCAAAATCTCTTTGCGCCAGATATCGGTTGACCGTTACAATATGAGCACCTTTTCCTGTTAAACCATGCATACAACCAGGCAAAAGTGCCACCATTGTTTTTCCTTCTCCTGCTGCCATTTCTACAACATTGCCTAAAACAAGCCCAATGCCTGACATCAGTTGAACATCATAATGTCTTTTTCCTATAGTTCTTTTGCTTAACTCTCGAACTAAAGCAAAGGCTTTTTCTATCAATGTTTCCAGAGGAATCCCTGATCGTATTTTGTTTCGCAAGATCTGGAATTCTTCTCGGATTTCCTGCAAGCTAAGCTTCTCTGCCCAAGGTTCTAATTCATTGATGTGTGCCACTTTTTTGGTTAATCTGGACAAAGAGCAACGATGGGATTTTATTTTACTTGATAACCAATTCATAATTTCCTTTAATGCTTATTGACTTAGTTTGACAATTTTAAATTAGGGTTGTCGTCTCTTTTCTTTAATCTTGGATTTACAGCACTTTTCACTTGCGTTGCATAGATAGTATACATCGGATTCAAAGAAATTTATCCACAGATTACACAGATTTTCGAAGCCTTTATCTGTGTAATCTGTGTAATCTGTGGATTATTTTATAGGCAATTTTTGTATGCAATACAACTGAGAACTGCTGTAACACGCATGACGTTTGATTCTCATGCAATGCCATCAAAATTTAGCACACCATTAAAAGGGAAGACCATATTGTTCTATTGTGTCCTGCCACCAATGATGCAAAAGGCGGAAGGCATACTCTAAGAGTGTTTCTTCTTTGCCTTTAGCTTGTATCCAGCCTATTTCGCCAGCTTGGAAATTGTTTTTAGATTTTTCAGGTAGAGTAAGCTTTGCAGTAAAGAAAGGAGAAATCAGTTTATAACCATCTTCTTTCCCTTGCGACTGAATCACAGGCAGGGGGCCTCCTGCTAAAAAACATAAGGCTGGATGGGGAATTTCCGTAGTTCCTTTGGGGGCAAGATAGAATAGTTTTGCTTGAAGGAGATCCTCTCTTCCCCAGAGCTTGACTTCTACATCTCTTTGTAGATTCTCTCTAAAATGCGCTGTATCTTTTTGATCTACAGAAGATATCAGGATTTTAGAATCGGGTGCTACAATTTTCAAGATTTCTTCCCCTGTTTTTATATAGCTTTCCAGAAAGCTTTCTTTTACCTTACGAAAAACTACCATTCCTTCCATTTCTGCCTTGATAGAAAGAGATGCTGCATACGTTTCCAGTTCTTTTGCCCTCTTTTGAAGGGAAGCCAGCTTTTCTTCTTCCACCTGGGCAGCGGCAACTTTTTCTATTTCAAAGGATCGGAGGCGAATCTGGCTCAATTGCATTTCTATCTGAATTTTTTTCACTTCTGCTTCTATTTTAGGATTGGAAAGCTGCAAAAGAATGTCTCCTGCCCTTACTTTTTGTTTTTCTTCAATAAAAATTTGTTTTACAAAACCTGGGCAATAGGCTCTTACGATTTCTTCTCGCTCATAGACAATAACACAGGGAGCAAAGAAATTTTCCTGATAAAAAACTCTCGTCAAGAGAAAGGCTGATATGGCACAAAAGCAAATAGAAATAGTGCAAAATCTTGCAATGCTTGGTTTCTCAGCCTCCTTACCAACCAAGATATATTGGATCAGACGGGCTAGAGGGAGAATGATCCAGAGGACAAAGGCAACCAATCCTAAAAGAATCCCAAATCCTTTAAACAAAGCGCATACACCAAAGATCAAGGATGTATAGATGGTCATTCGCCAGACAAACGAAAGGAATCCATAAGTCCCTAGTAAGCTTCTCTCTTTTAGGGAGGAAAGAGGAAACGTGCTTTGTACACCCAACAGATAGCGTTTAGCGAGGTAAAGCAAGTAGCTAGAGCTTCTGGAATATAAGTTGGGCCGTTCTAAAAGATCAATGAAAATATAATATCCATCAAAGCGCATCAGGGGATTAATGTTAAATAAAATAGTAGAGATACCTGCTGTGATAGCCATATTGTACGTAAAATTTTGCAAAAGTCCAGGCTCTGTTTGCGACCATATAAAAACAGCGATAAACGCAAGGAACATTTCTGCATACATTCCTGCAATGGTCACGTGAATACGCTGCCATTTCGAGGGAAACTTCCAGGAAGAACTGGTTTCTACATACCCCAAAGGAGAAAATACAATAAGCATAATTCCCATTTCCGTGACAGCACCATCGTATTTCTTGCAAACAAGACCATGAGCCATTTCGTGTACAGATTTTAAAAAAATCCATGCAATATAAAGCCAAAGCCAATTAGACAGTTCCAAAACCTTCTCTGCTGAAGCAGAGAAACGATTCCAGTGGCTCGAAACAAGATATATAGCGGCAAAACAACATCCAAACCAAACAATCGCTGCCAAAATCCCAAAAAAATGCCGAGATACAGGATTGAGAAACTCCAAAAACCTATCGGGGTCAAGTAAGGGAATTTTGGCAAACATAACATCGCTAATCCGCTGTTCCACTTTTTTTTCTGTTTTTTGTACAATTTTCTTCAGACGTTGCGTATGCACGGATGTCTTGGTCTGGATCAATTGAGACTCTAACATCCAGTGTATCATCTGCGAAACTTCATTTGCATTAAGAGCATCTTTTCCCATATCTCTTGATGCGATTTCCATAGCCTTGGAAATGGATGTCTTTCCATCCAATAAAGACATGAATTTATATTCACGCAGCCCTATTCGATAAAAATGGTTATAAATAGGATCTTCTATCACATAATAGGGTTTTTTTGCATAGATCTGAAAGGTAAATTTCAGATCTAGCCTTAGCCGAGGTGCCATTAAACCGATTTCCCGAACGCTCCGATCTTCTTTGTACTCCATATTTTTCACCATTTTTTTTGGTATTGCAGGAATGTTCCTGTGACTCTTCTAAGCTGTGCTAGACTAATATGATAGTAAACAATGCTTTGTGCTATTTTTTTTTGTGCTTGGAGCAATCGGTTGTTGGCATTCAGCAATTGCTCTAAAAAATAGCCTAAAGATTCCAGGTTGTGAATAGAAAATTTTTGCTCTGTAATAAAGCTTCTCTTGTCCAGAAAAGCCAGCTCTTCCTCTACTGTATTGCCTGCCTGGATATCTGTTTGGATTTGTAAATAGTTATTCTCGACATCTTCATGCGCAGCCATAACTTCCAGGAGTATCCTGTCTACGACTTCCTGGAACTGGAACATAAAGCGTTTTTTTTCCTGGATGGCTTTTTTTAGCTTTGCTCTGGCAGCTCTGTTACCCCAGGGAAATTCAAAAGTTCCGCCTACACTAAAACTGGGTTTTCCCGCTTCGAATTGTTCACTGAAAGTTCTCAGATTTCCATTTTCTCTCAGGGATTCTATGCTTACAGATGCAATCAAATTGAGGACAGGCATGATTTCATGCTTTGCCATGTTTTCTCGGATAGCATAGGCCCATATTTCCAGGAAGCTTTTTTTGACTTCAGAGCGATTTTTCAATGCTATGGTAAGAGATTGGTTCAAATCAACACTTGGTCTATCCAGTGTTAGATTTTCCATGGGTATGATTTCTTTTCCAGGCTTTTTAAAATCAGGAGAATTGACTAGAGACTGCAACTGCAATTGCAAATTTCTTACATTTCCTTTTGTGCGTATGATAGAAGATTGTATTTCTAGCAAATCTGCCCTGGCGCGGCTGATCTGGTTAGGAAGAACATCCATAGCAGAGCGATTTTGCATTTCCAGCAAAATTTTTTCGAGACGGCTTACCATTTTTTGCTCTTGTACAAGATGCACCCTTGTAAGATAGAGACTCCAATAAATCTTTGTTACTTCCATGAGATGGTCTTCTATGTTTTTGAGTGCTTCTTGTTGCGAAGATTGTGTGTCTAACAAAGCGATTTTGACAACGCTACGGTTGTATTCCAATCCACCTCCGCGGAGCAAAGGTTGCGATACAGTAAAGGCTAGTTTGACCTGATTTTGAGGGTTGGGAGTTGTAAATTGCGAATTGTTATCGAGCAATTTTAATTCTTGGGAAAGGGAAACTTGCGCACCTGTAATGGCTTTGTTCTTCACTCCTATCTTCCATGTACCTGTGTCTTCTTCAAATCGTCCCATATCTCCTGTTTTAAGAGTAGAACCAATTGGCTCATCTTTATGCTCATACTGTCCTTCCAGAAAAATTACAGGATCAAAAGCGGCTTTGGCTTCTTCTATGCTCGTCTCCTGGATCAAAGGAAACTGTTCATACATTTTGACTTTATGGGAATGGGCTATGGTGGAAGCGTAGATTTCCTCTAGCTTATGGAAGGTGGTTTCAGGAAAAAGAGCTAGGGATTGTCTGGCTTGTGCATCTTCATATAAAAAAATTTCTTTTTCCTTGGAAGATAATGTATTAGGAGTTTCTTTCTGTGTTTGAAAATGGACTTTTGCAAGGGATTCCTGGACGACACGTTTTTGATAAAGTTCTAATTCTACAGGTTTCTCTAAGCTGTGAAAATCACATCTTGTAAAAAGGATAAAAAAAAAAAGTACAATGGCTAAATTTTGGGGCATATTTTTTACCTTAGTAGTATGCAATTGTTTTTCCACGTAGCGATTGGGCGATAAATCCCCATCGCTATTCAGTTAAGACTTCGCATTAGGCGAAAGGCTGCGTGAGCGTGGCAGCCATGCGTGTTAAGTAAAGGCTGCGTAAGCGTTGCACCCATGCGTGTTAAGTTATAAGTTTTTTTTAAAAAAATAGCTTGTATTAGACTCCAAACAAGTATTCTTATCAACAGTCCGCCAAATACTTAGGTCTTTATTTTATCTCTTTTGAAAAATTTAAGCATTTATGGATTGAGACATAAAAAGTAAAGATTGTAAGTATTTGTTATTAATTAACTTAAAAACTTGAATGCACTCCAAACAGCAAGCGGGTTTTATCTGGAGAGATCGCTTTGTGTAAGCCTTCTTTCAGAAATCAAAAAAACAGGTATCCCATTTTTATTTTTATGCCAGACTTAAGAGTCGAATCCATTTTTTCGATTTGCCAGGCGGTACTATTTTTGATTCCTTACAGAAGGCTTACACTACGCTCTATTATCCCTAACCAGGATAAACAGGAAAAGCATTTTATCACGAATTTCACAAATGACCGAATGGCACGAATGGATAATTTTATCTTTATTTCTTGATTCGTCTTAGAGCCTATCCGAAAAATCCTTTTGGCTGCAAATTTCAATGCATCTCGGATAGCTATGGCTACACTTGCGGCAATTTTGTAACTTTCTCTTTGCTCTCCGAGTGCCTCAAAATTTTCGCCTAAAATTATTTTTCGGATAGGCTCTTATTTGTATCATTTGCATCATTCGTGATTTCAATATTTTTCTTTTCCGCCCGTGAAAAATCTTTACACTTTTACACGAGCATTGTGTCTACAAAATCGACAAAGCTGTTTACAACAAGGTCGGGCTTGTTTGTTTCAGAGAATATTTGTTTTTGGCCTTCTCCTGTCTTGACTATGCAGGTTTTGCAGCCTGCTTTTTTGCCTGCTTCTATATCCGATTTTTTATCGCCTACCATCCATGTATGAGAAGGGTCAAGGGTAAATTCCTGGATAGCTTGCTGAAGCAATGCAGGGGATGGCTTACGGCAGGAGCATTTGTCTTCCACTGTGTGAGGGCAGACATACCAACGCACGATTCCGCGGCCATGCTCATAGAATTTTTCTTGTATGTAAAAATGGATCTCTTGTAGGGTTTCTATATTGTATAGTTTTTTTCCTATTCCCGCCTGGTTGGTTACAACGCAAAGAATATAGCCCTTAGACCAAAGACGGGCTACAGCAGCCTCTACACCTGGAATAAAGCGTATTTCTTCTATGCTTTTTACATAGTCTGGAACGCTTTCCAGTAAAACGCCATCTCTATCGACCAAAAGTGCTTTATTCATAGTATCCTTGATTGCTCTTTTGACAATGTCCTATTTTGAATGTGGCATTGTCAAGCTATAGTTAAATTTTTTTATCCATAATGCCCTGAAATATAGTCGTCTGTTTTTTTATTTTTAGGCTTGGAAAAGATAAGGGGAGTTTCTGAGTATTCTAAGAGTTCTCCCAAAAGCATAAATCCTGTATATTGAGAGACACGGGCAGCTTGCTGCATATTGTGTGTCACAATCAAAATAGTATATTTTTCTCTCAGCTTTTCCATCAACTCTTCTATTCCTAAGGTAGCCATAGGATCTAATGTAGAGCAAGGCTCGTCCATTAGCAATATATCTGGCTCTACGGCAATAAGCCTTGCAATGCAAAGTCTTTGCTGCTCATCGGGTAAAAGCTCGGTGGCTTTTTGTTTGAGCTTGTCTTTCATGGTGTCCCAAAGCATGACAGCATCCAGAGATTCATGGACAATCTGCTCTAGCTTGTTTTTGTCTCTTTCTCCATGGATTTTAGGGCCATATTCAATATTGTCTCTTATGGACAGAGGAAAAGGATTTGGTTGTTGGAAAACCATGCCTATTTTTTTGCGGAGGTCTGTGATAGAAATTTTAGGGTCAAAGATGCTTTTTCCTTCGAATAGGATTTCTCCACAGACACGCGTACCAGGAATCAACTCTGTCATTCTGTTGACGACCTTGATTAAAGTCGATTTACCGCACCCTGATGGCCCAATCAAAGCTACGATGCTGTTTTTGGGGATGGAAAGATGAATGTTTTTTAGAGCCTGGAATTTTCCATAATAAAAATCCAGGTTGGATATCTGAATGATCGCTTCCATTATCCAAACCTTCCTGTGATATAGTCTTCTGTTTGTTTTTCTTTAGGATTGGTAAAGATTTGTTCTGTATTTCCATATTCTATAAGTTTTGACATCAAAAAAAACGCTGTTTTTGTTCCGACCCTGGCAGCCTGCTTTGTGTTGTTTGTCACTAGAATTATGGTGTATTTGGATTTTAGTTCAACAAGGGTGTCTTCAATTTTAGATGTTGAAATAGGATCTAGTGCTGATGTTGGTTCATCGAGCATGATGACTTCTGGCTTTAAAGCTATTGTTCTGGCAATGCAAAGTCTCTGTTGCTGGCCTCCAGAAAGAGAAAGGGCTGAATCTTTCAATCGATTTTTAACCTCGTCCCACAAATATGCTGATTTTAGTGATTCTTCTACGATCTGGCTGAGTTCTTCTTTTTTGGAAATGCCTTTTAGCTTGGGGCCATAGCAAATGTTTTCCCATATACTTTTAGGCAAAACAACAGGTCGGGCAAACACAAACCCGACTCGCCTTCTGATGTCTGCCACATCTACCCTGGCATGATAAACAGATTCCTTGTCCAGAAGAATATCGCCTGTTTTAAAAAAATTTTCGTGTATGTCGTTCAACCGATTGATGGATCGAAGAAGTGTTGTTTTTCCTGATCTTGCAGGGCCAATGATGCTCAAAATTTCATTTTCATAAATATTCAACGTAATATCCGATAGAGAAACGCATGTTTTCTCAAAGCTATACCTTGGCTTAAAGGTAGCTGTAAAATGAGAGATTTGGATTTTTATGTTTGCTTCCATAAAAAATTTTGAAAGCTCCTTATCCATTAAATTACCATGGCTGTTGCCACTGGCTTATTATATTTCGCCACTTTGGGGCTAAGATTGAAATATAGATTAAAGTGTATTTAGAGCCTATCCGAAAATCCTTTTGGCTATTTTTTTTTGGATATATATTTGTGCATTAAAAAATAGGTGCAAAAGTTGATCGAAAGAACAAGAACCACAAGAACAAAAGCCGTAGCATAAGCTTTTTGAGTTGAGATTCCTTCTCTTGCTATGATGTAAAAATGCACTGCCATAGTGCGGGCAGAATCAAAAATGGATGTTGGCGTGTTTAAAGCTGCTCCTGCTGTAAAAATAACAACAGCCGTTTCCCCAATGCATCTTCCTATTCCCAATATGACCCCTGTGACGATTCCTGGAATAGCCTCTGGAAGGACAACCTTTGTGATGGTTTGCCACTTGCTTGCACCTAAAGAATAGCTTGCCTCTCTCAGATCAAAAGGAACGGATTTTATGGCTTCTTCTGATGTTCTTATAATCGTAGGCAGGATCATGAAAGACATGGTAAGCGCGCCAGAAAGAATACACCAACCTAAGTTTAGCTTAATCACAAACAGAACAAAGCCAAAAAGCCCAAAGATGATGGAGGGGATGCCGCTCAGGCAATCTGCGCCAAAGCGTATGATTCGAGTGATTCTGGATTCGTTTGTATATTCTGTAAGAAAAATAGAAGTACCTACACCCATAGGAGTGGAAATCAGGATAGAAAGAAAGGCCAGCATAAAGGTGCTTACAATAGGAGCGAAAATTCCGCCAGAGCGGCCCATATCAGAAGGGTTCTCCAGCAAAAAAGAAAGCGATATAGAGGAAACTCCCTTCCACGTGATGTAAAAGAGGATAAAACCAAGAATAAACAGACTAAAAAAAGCCGCTAGTTTTAAAACCATTTCTGCCCAGAATTGTTCTCTTTGTGGAGAAATCATGCAATACTCCCCTTTTTATAAAAATACATATTGCCTTTCTTTTTTTTTGAATCAATTTGATCAGAACACAAATAGAAAGCTTCCTTGTTAGGATAGCATTTTTTTTTCTATTGTTCTATAAAAAAATTAACCTGAGTTTTGGAATGATTCGTGGATTCGGGAAAGGGATTCCAGCCAAAGTTTTTTCTTTTTTTCTACGCCAACAGGAAGAGAGAAAATTCGCTTTGTTTCTTTGTTTTTTAGATAGTCTATAAAACAGCTCTGGAAAGAAGACATTTTTTTTTCCAGGGATTTTGTGTGGTGCAGATGAAAAATCTGTTGTGTTGTGTCTAAGGCAGGGGACAATAAAACCTGGGCTGCGTTTTGCAGAAGATGGCCTGTTGTTGTCTGTGTAGAGATTCCTATTTCAGATTGCCAGATTCTTTTGATTTCTTTTTGATAAAATTCCTGGCTGATTTGCCAGATCGATGGCAAAACCTTGCTTTCCGAAGAGGCACTTGTTGTACCTACATCTACTTTTTTCAATAGAAAGGAATGAAAAAATTCATGGATGTTGTATTCCCCGTCTGCCTGAGTGTAGCCTCTTTTCTGGCCTTGCATAATCAGGGAGCCTGATCCGCCAATGGTAGCCATACCATAGTAGCGAGCCAACCCTAAAGCAAAAGAGTTTTTTTGTAAAGATACAGCATCGAGAACATCGATTGCATCAAACAAGCTCAAAGCATCTTCCAGCAATTTAGCTGCATTGGCATGATCTTTAGGTATGCCTAGCCCAATATGAGAAAGATAGTAAGGAAGTTTTTTTTCTTTGAGCATTCCCGTAAAGTAGGATATGCCTCTATGCCTTGATTGCATGAGCAATTCATGCAAACCTGGATTTATACCAAGAACGACTGTTTGAAAACTGCTTGCCTCTTCGCCACCTACTTTATATTCCGCCCCGATAATGATCTGGCCTGGACATTGTTCATAAAGTCTTAAAGCATCCTGGATGCTATGCAAATTGGTGATCGCGATTGCATCTAAGCTATGCAAATGGAGAATTTCCAATACAATTTCCCGAATTTTTTTAGTAGTGAGATTTTGGCTGATTGTGTGGTTATGGATGTCCAGCTTCAAATGATTTTCCTTCTTTTTGTTCTTAGTTCTTCTATCTGGAAAATAAATATATAAAAGTTTTTAAAGGGGGTTTGGGGGAAAATTTTTACAAAAATTTTCCCCCAAATAAAAATTTCTTTGCATAACTCCTATTATTTAATTCTCGTTTTTTAAGATTAAGATAAAACTATCTAAGCCTTTTCAGCAGGGACTTTTTTCCAATCCTGCAGGAACTGGTCTAGCCCTTTTTCTGTTAAAGGATGCAGAGAAATTTTATTGAAAACATCGAAAGGAACGGTAGCGATGTCTGCGCCTAGTAAGGCAGCATCTAAAATGTGCAAAGGATGGCGTATGCTGGCAACGATAATCTCGGTTTCAAAACCATAGTTATCATAGATTGTCTTGATCTCTCGAACAAGTTCCATTCCATCGTGTGCGTAGTCATCCAATCGCCCAATGAACGGACTGATATAGGTCGCTTTTGCTTTGGCAGCCATGAGTGCCTGCAAGGGACTAAAGCAAAGCGTTACATTGGTTTTAATTCCTTCTTCAGCAAGGATCTTGACTGCTTTTAGACCTTCCAGAGTCATGGGGATTTTCACAACGACATTGCTGCCAAACTCTACAAGCTTATGGGCTTCTTCAATCATTTTGGCAGACTCTGTAGATACGACTTCCAGACTTACAGGCCCTTTTACAAGATTGCAAATTTCTTGGAAAACAACCTTAAAGGGCTTGCCTGTTTTAGCAATCAGGCTGGGGTTTGTAGTAACACCATCCAACAGACCTAATTCATAGATCTGTTTGATATGGTCTATGTTTGCTGTATCTAAAAAAAATTTCATATTTCAATTCCTCTCCAAAAATAGAATATGGGGAGTCTAATTCTTTTCTTTTCCTAAGGATGCAATTTCTTCTTCAATTTTCTTATATTCTTGTTGCCATTTTTGCATTTTTTGTTGGTAGCCACCGTGATTGATAATAGCGTATTCTTCTGCTTCTTTTGGCGACATATTTTCTTTTTGAACCAGATCTTGGATGTGCTGTTGCCAGGATTGTTTGCCCATTTCCAATGCTTTTTGGTAGCAAGCTTGAGAAAGTTTTAGCTTTTCCTGGTATTGTTGTTTATTGCCACGGTTGTAGGACGCTTCTTTGTGGTACAACTCGCCTTCTAAATAGTAGTTTTCTGCCTGATTCCAAACTTTTTGCGCTCCACCACTATGGACTATCACTTCCTTAGGAGGGCGAGTAAGCTTGTATATCGTGAAAATCACTAAAGTCAAAAGCACCAGGGCAATGGTGCCATAAAAAAGTGCAAAATGTTGCCAGGGTGGTATTTTTTTATTGCTAACAGGCTTTGTTCCTTTTATTACAGCAGGCGTTCTTTCTTGCTTTTTTAAAGAAGCATTGGGGGTTTTTCCAGAAGAACCCCTTTTTATGGTTCTTTCCTTCGCTCCCTGCCTTGTACGTGGCTGATTCGATTTATATTCAAAATCGTATTTTTCTTCCACTGTACCTGTCGGTATTTTGGCTTTAAACGCAGCGTTGTTCATGGGGTTCAAAGACTGGCGCTCTTTGAAATCCATTTTCTTGCCTTCAATAACGGACTCTTCATGAACTTTTGTGAGAGATGTTTTTCCTTCATAAATAAGAAGCTCTTCGCCTTTATCTTCCAGATTTTTTAAACCTGGCCCACAAAATTTTCCTTCAGAAATCGTGATTACCTGGCTATCTTCCAGCAAAGGCACTTCCCCACACTTGGGGCAATCAATCATAAAATTTTCTTTGCGTGTATCATATTGAAGAAGCTTTCCACAATTAGGGCATGCTATTACTTCCATGATAGATTTCCTATGTTCCTTTTACAGGCTTGGCTGTTTAGTTTTTCTTTACTGGCACAGCCCTTTTTATTGAAATAATCTGCACTGTTTCGACTGGCACATCGCTCATGCCATTTTTTCTTCCTGTTTTCACTGCTGCAATTTTATCCATAACATCTATGCCTTGAACTACTTTTCCAAAGACAGCATAGCCATAGTCTCTAGTTCCATGGTCTAAGAAAGAATTGTCTTTTAGATTAATAAAAAATTGGGCAGTTGCGCTATTTATATCAGAAGTTCTTGCCATAGCGATGCTTCCACGGAGATTTTTTAGACCATTTTTGGCTTCATTCTGGATGGGCTTTCTGGTTTGTTTCTGATCCATATTTTTATCAAAACCGCCGCCCTGGATCATAAAATCAGCGATAACTCGATGGAAAATAAGGCCATTAAAAAAACCATCATCCACATATTGCAGAAAATTTTCTACTGTGATGGGGGCTTTTTCATTGTTGAGTTCTAAATGGATGTTACCTAAAGAAGTTTCCATGATAATTTTTTCTGACATATTTTTCCTTTCAAAATTGTTCTTCATTGTTTACAGATTGGGTAGGGGTCTCAAATGAATGACCATAACGGTCTTGGTATATCATTTGATAATAAAAATCCTTACCCGATAAAGGGATAACGATCATTCCTGCTTCAAAATCCGTCCATAATGGTTTTTTAAAAATATCGATAAATTTTTTTTTCAACCATTTTCCTGCAACTCTTTGCCATCCTATCTTGACAATGGATGTTTCTAGCTCGCTATTCCATCTGATTTCTAAAACATCGCCTACTGTCCTGCTCTTGATTTCCAGTCGCGAAGGATCATAAGAGTCTAAAGCGACATCGAAAGATTTTATTGTATGATAGTTGTTGTAAAACATTTCCAGACTATAGCGATAAGTTCGATTCCATTCCAGCCCATAGCCGCTGTTATCATCACAGACAGTATAGCCTTGGTTTCCGCCCTGGTACAGAATCTCGCCATCTCCTGCTCTTCTCAGGATGATTTCTTTAAGAAGAGGCGTATCGCTTGTTTCCCAATCAAAATAAATACAACAATGTTCAGGTGCTATGCTAAAACATTCTGGTATATCAGGATAATAGCATTGTATACCTTTGATGTTCAATGTCCATTTTTTTTTGCATTTCCTGGTAGTAGGAGCGACTCCTACCACTGCCAGTTGATAGTTGAATGGCTCAGAAACAAGCCCTGTATAAGCATTTTGTTTTTCGTCCCATTTCCCATAGTCCTCAAAGGTAAGGGATGGTATGTGGCTTCCTTGCTTATAGAGAAGCTGGTCTTCGTGATACAGCTCTATATATTTAAAATTTTTAATTTTTTTAAATTCTGAAAAATCCCATCGGATGCTTCCAATAGCAGGATCAATCTGCAAAGCAGCAAAAAGATGAGACATGCTCAAAGGCTTTACCTTTTTTTCCTCTGCTAAAATTTTACGGTCGTCTTTCAGGATATAGTAAAATTTATAACTAACCTCTTGAGAGCCTTTAAAATCGCTATCATACATTTCTTTTTCATTGGTTTGCAGAATAGGCTCATCATCTCTATGCAACTCGATTCTATCAATCGCTGGACAATCAGGGTACTCCCATTGGAGATGATGGATTAGCCCCGCTTCGATCTGGCAGGTAAAAGGAGGTTTTTGGGTTATGGTTTCTCCTTTTGCAAGGTTGATAATGTTTCCTGATTTTAAAAGAGCACGTAGATTCCATTGATACGCAGTACAAGGGTAAAGGTGTTTGAGGTGTACGCTTCTTGTAGATCTGCTTAGCGTATGCTTCCCCACATTTCCAGAAACTTCCAACTGGAATTCTTTGATTCTTCTTGCTACCATCATATCAGGCACATCCCAATACAATCGGAAAGAGTCGATTTCTATGTCTTTTGCCTGAGCAGGGATGGTATAAGGCAATGTGTTGAATACAAGTGTCTTGCCTTGCATTACCTTTTTAGAAGAATAGCGGTATTTCAAGGGAAATTTGTATAGCCTTTCTGGTTCGAGATTCTCTAATGTAATGGAATCCGATTTTGTAGATGCTATAAATCTTCCATTTGTGTCATATATCTCTAAGGCTTCGATTTGGTCAGCAGATGTGCTATTCCATGTAATGGATGCCCGATTGTAAAAAGGCTGTATATTTTCATTGAAGTGGTACTCTTTGGTCGTGACAACACCCATCAACTGAGTATAGGGGGCGGGGTTGTCTTTTAATTGTGTATTGAGCGTATAAGTATAGCAAGTCCCAGGTGTCAAACGCTTTCTTTCAAAATAGTATACGCCTTCTTCCTCACTCCATTTAAAAAAGAAAGATTCCTTCTTTCCTTCCGATTCCTGGATGATTTCAATTTCACCATCGAGAGCGTATGAAGTTTCCTGGGCAATGTGAATTTCCCATACCAAATCTTCATATCCAAGGTGCTGCAATGTTGTTTGGATATGGATTCCTGGTATTATAATTTCTTTTTCTAAAATGGCTTCCTTTTGGTTTAGAACAAGAGTATAGGAATATTTTTTGCCAACTTCGATTTCTTTATCTACAAAGACCATGTTTTTCTGAAGCTTGCTAGTGGAAATTGTCTTTTTTTCAGCAGAGCCTTCTTTTTTTCTTTGCAGCGAAAACTCTATAGAATCAGAAGAGCAGATTTCATAGCTTTCCCAATTCCAAAAAGCAGCAACAGCAAAAGGAGAGATTTGCCAGAGTAAATTTTCTTGAAAAAGGTTTTTTCCCTGGCTGCTTTTAACAACACAGCTTGCGGGTATAGACGGCTTTTCCTTTCTTCCATTATAGTATATGCTGGATATAAGAATTTTTTCTTCTTTTTCTAAAAGGATTTGTTCTAAAGGCATAACATGGTTGTAGCTTGTTTTTTGTATACGCTGCGCTGGTTTACCTTCGGCCTGGACTTCATAGCAAAGCAATTGGGGATGTTCGATTGCTTCCCATTCCAAGAGGATTGTTCCTGATTTATCTTCTTTGCTTTGTATTTTTTGTGGGCTGCTAATATCTGGTACAAAAGTAATGGATGGGCCTGTTTTCCAGCCTATGCTGTCTATGAGAATCCTAAAAGCGAACTGGTGTTCTTCAAAGATGTCAAGGTCTTCTTCCAGAGTTAAGGAAACTTTAGTCTGGTTTTGCTGGTTGGTTGTGGTGCTTTTGCATGCTTTAGGCCAGCCATTGTGCAAAAGTTCCCACTCTGTATACATTTGCATCTGCCGTTTGGGAATTAGCATAGAAAAAGAAAGGGAATCGTTTTTTTCTATAGCAGGAGCAGGAATCGCAGGTAAAAGAAGAATATCAAAATAGCTTGGGTTACCTGTAACCTGTAAAGACTGATAAGAATAATAAGGAACACATTCTAGCTTAAAATTTTTATAAAAGGGAAGAACCGTTTGTTCTGTAGGGAAGACAACTTCTGCCCCTTTGAAATTCCCCAAAAAAATTGTATTATGGCTTTCATCCACAAGAGTGAAGCTAACGTAAGAGAGCGAATCCGTTGTATTCCAGGATACTCCGAATTTATCTGCACTTAAATCACTTTTCAGATAGAACGTAGTTTCTGGAACAACCTTCGCCTCTTTTGATTGCCACCAGGAAAGATTGCTATTTTGGTCTAGGGCTGCAACAGAACAAAAAATTTCGCCGATTCCTTTCCCAGGCAAAGACAGATAGGACATGGGATTGTATTCTTTTTCCCAAATTTCATTAGAAAGAGGATTTTCTATTCTAACTTTTAGCCCTTTAATAACGTCTATAGGGCTAGAAATTTGGATTTCCAGAGTTTCCTGGGTAGAGTGGACAATATCGAAATCCACGCGAAATTTAGGCGGATTGTCTAAATAGCGGAGTAAAGTCTCTATATCGGGTATCCTTTGTTCAGGGAAAGGTCTTGTTAAACCCAGGATTAGATCTTGTATCCACATAGCATCAGGATCAAGGTACTGGATGGCTTTTTGTAGCTTTTGTATTTCCTGATCCGATAAAAAAACATCCTGTGATTTGCTCCACCAATTGGTGTCTTTGCCAGGGTCGTGGAAGGTAAGCAAATAGTAAAAAAGAATGCCTATTTGAAACAAATCCACACGAGAATCGTAGCTATGGCCTGCCGTAAAGATTTCTCCTGGCGAATATGTTCCACTAATGCTCCCAAACCCTGGATGAGATTTGTCCAAAACACCTTTTTCCCAAGGGCATGCTGTGTGCATTCCAACAAGATAAACGTTGCTTTCCATAGAAGGGTTCATCAGAATCTGACTAGGGGTCAGATTCTGCAAAATATACCCTCTCTTGTGGAAATACGCACACATTTTTGCTACCTTGCGTACAACATCTAATCTGTAGGCCAAAGAAAATCGCTTCAGATCTTCCGTAATTTTATCTAGCGGAGATGCGCTAAAGAACTCCTGTACCAAAACTGGTTCCTGGGAGCTGAGCTTTTCCCATTCTGGCATCTTTCGGAAAAGACGTTTATCATCAGGGCTATCGTTTTCTACCATCAATAAGGCTAAAGGTTCTGGAACGCAGGGATGCGATAATGTAAGAACGCGCTGTTCTTCTATTAAAGATTTTCTTCTGCAAAGAACATAATCCATAGCAGAGCTAAAAATATCTTTTTTTTCGCTACGATATCGGATCACCTTTAAGCAAACATTCATCCCGTGGATGTCTTCACCCTGATAAATATTGAAATGCTCTCCCTGGTGGAGCATATCCAGGACTTTTACCTGGTAGCTGGAATCTTGTATCAACTCTCCAGCCGCAAA
This sequence comes from Candidatus Brocadiia bacterium, assembly GCA_013359215.1. Classification (GTDB taxonomy): domain Bacteria; phylum Planctomycetota; class Uabimicrobiia; order Uabimicrobiales; family JABWCH01; genus JABWCH01. The sequence continues at coordinate 20,456 of JABWCH010000048.1, forward strand.
AACTGGAGCTTGTATTTTTTTGCCTTTGTGCAGTCTCATATTGTATCTATATTTAGTTTCGCCTATTTTTTTAAACAACAGGCTGATATGCTTTCAGCCATTTGCAAGCCTCATCAAACTTTTCTTTTGGTAAATGCACGTAGCGTGTGAGATCAAAGTGGCGTTTAAAATCAAGCCATACCTGCCCCATCTGCTTTTTATTCGAACACTTTTGCTTTACTAAACCACGCAATGTGCCACACTGCAAAGAGGATATTGCCTTTCCTTTTGGGACATTCCCATTTTCCAGACCTGATACTCTAATATCCATGCAAGTCAATTGCTTATGGATAGAATGGATTTCCTGATCGCAAGCTTTTATATGAGATTCTATTTGTTTTTTATTTTTGTACATCTCCTGGGCTAAGGCACATATCATTTTACTCTGTGCTTCGATCATTTGCAATGGGTCATCCAAAGAAGATGGTACAATATTTTTACTTTCTAATGCAGTAAAAGCCCGTATAATCAGAACTGTCCTCAAAACAGCAGTTTCAGACTTCAAGATTGTAGAAAGCATATTGCAGCCCAGATGTGTAAACGCAAAAGGCAAAAAATTCGATTTCTTTAGGGTATCATAGCGATCTGCTTCCTGGATTGATTCCAGGACTTCATCCTGGGTAAGCTGAAAGCAAAAATCGGCAGGGAATTTCTCTCGATTATTCTTTACTGCCTGGTTAATATGCTTTGTTTGCACTCCATATATTTCTGCTACAACCGAATCTAATAGCGCAATGGGCCTTCCTGGCAAAGTCAGCACAGGATATTCTTTATTTTCTATGGTAATGGTGGTTATCATAAAGTTGCCCTGGAAGAAAAAAAATGTATAAGATATATAAGATATTTAACGTGTCGTAGCGGTCACAATTTGTGACCGCTATAAAAGCTTAAAACTGATTCTGCTTTTAAATAAGCACCAGAG
>JABWCH010000403.1 GCA_013359215.1 Candidatus Brocadiia bacterium
ACTATTCGTGCCATTCGACCATTCGTCTTATTCGTGATAAAAATTTTTACTTTTTCTGCAAAAATTTAATTGCACAGAATCATTTTGACTATTACAAAAATCTTATACAAGGCTTACACTCCGCTCGGATTATCCCTATAAACATTCCCATTGTCAAATTATTTTAAGGATAGAATCATGGCAAAAATAATCGAAATCGATGGCTCTTATGGTGAAGGGGGAGGGCAGATACTGCGATCAGCCTTGAGCTTATCTCTTATTACGGGGAAAGCATTCCAAATAAGAAATATCCGCGCCAATAGAAAAAATCCTGGATTAGCCCACCAGCATCTTATGGCTATCCATGCTGCACAACAAATTTCCCAAAGCCAGGCAGAAGGGGATTCCCTGGAATCCAAGGATCTGGCTTTTTTTCCTGGCAAAACAAAACCAGGGAAATATCTTTTTTCTGTACCCACAGCAGGATGTATGCCCCTTGTTCTGCATACGGTTTATTTGCCTCTGGCTATGGCAGAAGATAGATCTAGCCTTATTTTTGAAGGAGGAACGCATGTTCCCTGGTCGCCCTGCTATGATTATTTAGAGCATATATGGGCAAAAGAAATGGAAAATGCAGGAATTTCTATTTCTCTTAAAATCCATAAGGCTGGGTATTATCCCAGGGGAAAAGGGCATTTTGAGGCAGAAGTTTTCCCATCAAAAGAAATTCAGCCTTGCATCAAAAAACAGAGAAGCCCCTTAACCAAACTTCATTTGTATTGTATCATAAGCGGTTTGCCTGAACACGTGGCACAAAGAGAAATAGGAAAGATCCAACATGGCATGAAAGAGCTTGGGCTGGAAGATTTTTTGGAAACTACCATTCTTTGCTATCCTGCGCTGGATTCTGGAAATGTTTTATTTCTTGCTGTGCATTTCCAGGAAAGTGTTGCAGGGTTTACTGCTTTAGGTGAGCGAGGCAAGCCAGCGGAAAAAGTGGCCCAAGAGCTTTTGAAATCTTTTAGAGATTTCTGGCAAACACAGTCTCCTTTAGAAGAACGCCTTGGGGATCAACTTCTTCTGCCTTATTCTTTTGCAAAACAAAATTCATGCTATCATGTAGCCTGCATTACAGAACATCTTCTAACAAATGCCTATATCATAAACTTGTTTTGCGATGGGAAGGTATCCATTCAGGGTGAGACTGGCAAACCTGGCTTTGTTAATATACAAAGCTAAATTCAGGCAATAGTATGACAAAATCAGAAAAAAAAATCATAAGTGTTTTAAAAAGGCTTTGGTGGCAGAAAAATTTAAACTGTTTTTTAAAATTTTTTTTCAATTTTTCGGCTGCTTTTGCTCTTGAAATTTCTTTTGTCTTTCTTGTTCTGTTTTTTCTGGATCGAACAAGGCTTTATATATTACAATCCCCCTTCTGGTTACCAGAATTGTTCTTATGGGTACTTGTCAGCACATCTTTATGCTATGCTTGTATCCAGACAATGCTTTGCGTTCCATCCTTGTATAGCATTGCTCAGGAATTAGATGAAAGATGTGGAAACAATAGCCTTTTTGCAACAGCCTATTGTTTTTCTTTAAAAGAAGAGAAGTCTGTTGCTGCCCAGCTTGCCATACAAAAAGCAAGCAAGAAAAGCCATGAAATTGGCTTTTTTTATTTTGGAAATGTTCCCTGGCAGCGGCTTTGGGCTTTTGTTGTTTTGCTTGTGGTAAGCCTTCTTTTTTATGGCTATCCCTATGAAATTCTATCTAAGCAAAAACGCTTTAGCCCTAACCTTGCTAAAGCAGATCTGGAAAAAGAAAAGATTCCTTTAGCTGCCCAGAAACAGCCCAAAAATTTGCATAAACAAAAAAAACAAGAGCAAAATCTTTCTTCACCGCAAAGCCACAAAAACAAAGCCAACCCAAAGAGTATGCCTTCTTCTCAGGAAAGCTCATCGCAGGAAGCGAAATACCAGGAGCAGGAAATCCAGCCTTTGTTCGGAGAAGGGGAAAAATGGCTTATGCCAGGCTATCTTCCTTCAGATTCACCAAAAGAAAAAAATCCAGGAACGCCCTGGGAAATACCTGGCTATCAAAAGTTCCAGCACCAAATAGAAGACTACCAAAACAACCCACTCTTGCCGCCAGAACATCGCAAAGCAATCCAAAAATATTTTTCTATCACAAGGCAGGAGGGATATTGAGAAAAGAGAGAAATGCATCAAAAGGATTTTTATTTTGGGGAAAATTTTTGTAAAAATTTTCCCCAAAAAAACCCTTTAAAAACTTTTACGACTGGTGCCAGTTGAATTCTGATTTTTAACGATTCCGCTTTTTAAGGCACAGTGCGAAAATGGCGACTAAGGCAAAAGAGAGTGTAGCTGGTTCTGGGACGTTAACATAAGAAGTTGCCATGGAATATTTTGTAGCCAGATATGAACCCACGGCATTTCTTTCTTGAGTCGTAAGAACTCTGTTATAGATCAAGATTTCTGCCACATCTGCCTGGCTTTGTTCATTGTATGCGCCTGATCCTACTAAAGCAAGCTTTCCAGGATTTCCTGTAGGATTGCTGTCTACAGTATAGTTTTGGCCATTGGCATAGTAAGCACTGCTGGAAGTATAGCCTATTGCTTCAGAAATCCAAGGTGTGTTTGTGCCTGCTGTATTATAGCTAGAGTTGGAAACCCATCCAGAAGCGTAGTGTCCGTGATTTCCTGCCCATAAACCAGCAAGCCAGTTAATATCGCGACTTTGCAATGTTCTGCCTTGCACACTTCCATAGTATTGGTTTACTATAAAAACTGTATAAGACCTTGTCAGATAAAGGCTATCTGAAATAAACATTCCATCATTAGAACCATCAAAGCGGATGGCTGCCTTTCCATTCAATGCATTGCTGTTTAATGTTGGGCGGCTGGCTGAAGTGCTTTGGGTAGCATGGTAGTTGTTGCCACTCTTATCTTCCCATCTCATGACATAGCCTGATCCATCGTTTATGACAGTAGAGCTATCGCTGGCATCTAGCCATAATAAAAGACCTGAGTTTATGGGAGTGGCAAAAGTATAGCAGCAAACCAAAAAAAGCATTAAAAAAATCATTTTCATATTTTGCCCCTTACAAAGACAATATTTCTTAAAAACAAACAAGATACGACAATGATATTGTAATGAGAAAAATAGCTTTGTCAAGAAAAACCAGTGAATATTCATTGCCAATGCCACAAGCGTTAAGATTGAATATTTTTAGCAAACTTTTTAAAATATTCTCGCATATCGTCTAAAAGCGTATAGGCCCAGGGAACAGCAATAAGGGAAATCAAGGTAGAGCTTATCATTCCTCCGATCATGGTTCTTCCCATAGGCGAGTATGGCATACCGATCATCTTGGCATCGCCTATTGCCATAGGGACAAGGCCAAAAATTGTGGTCAAGGCTGTCATCATTATGGGGCGGAATCTTTGTTGTCCTGCTAGAAGAATCGCTTCATTCCGAGTATATCCCTGGCTACGAAGCAGATGAATAAAGTCAATCAATACAATGGCATTGTTGACAACCACCCCAACAAGAATGATAAAACCAATCTGGCTCATAATGTCAATCGGGGTTTGAGTCAGGTACATGATCCAATAAGAACCTACAAAAGAAAAAGGGATGGAAATAATCACAGAAAAGGGCAGAATAAAAGATTCAAACAAAATCCCCATAAGCAAAAAAACGCAAGTGATAGAGAGTATCAAACCAAAAAGCTGGCTTGAGCTACGCTCCTGGAGCATCTCATAGCTTTCTCCCTTGCTCCAGGAATACCCAAAAGGCATGGATAGCCCTTTCATGGCCTGGTCTATTTTAAAATAGATGTTGGTAATGTCGTCTTTTGTTGTATTGATTTTGATGCGGAGAAAAGTTTTGCCGTTTTTACGTTGGATTCCGCCAAAACCTTTGCTAATAGAAACATCGCTGATTGTTTCCAGCGGAATTGCCTTTCCTAGAGACGTATAAAAAAGCATATTCTTGAGCTGCAAGAGATTACGCCTGTCTTGCTTTCTCATTTGTATATATATCTGGATTTCTTTCTCTTGCGTATAGTATTTAGACAGAGGGATTCCTCTTAATGCGTATTGGATTGTCCCTGCAACAATACCAGGTGTTATTCCGTATTTTTTTGCTCTGTCACGCTGTAAAGACAAAATAATTTCATCGTCTCCTTTTTCACTGTCGTTTTCCATACTAATGATTTCAGGTATATTCCCTAAACGCCTTTCTACTTCTTTAGATATTTCAGAAAGAGTTTCAGTGTCTTCGCCATAGAGGACAATTGAAATGCTTGCATTGTCTTGCGACTGCGTTTTCTGCCAGGTTGTTCTAAATTCCACCCCAGGAAATTTGGGAATCCGTTTTTTAAGATCTTCTATGATTTCGGATCGGGTCAT
>JABWCH010000404.1 GCA_013359215.1 Candidatus Brocadiia bacterium
TTGATTGCCTATGGTTATGGAAAGCTCACATTTTTGCCAACACATTCGTCTAAAGGCTGGAGCAAATGGAGCAACGGCAAATGGGTTGTTATCATTACTCGATCCCTTGCCAAATCTCATCCTTCACCTACAGATGAATTTAAACCAGGCCAAAGCACATTCGTTGCTTTTGCAGTATGGAATGGGTCTGAAAAGCATATTGGTTCTCGTAAAATGCGTACAGTCTGGCTTCCTTTAATGATGAAAGACAATTCTCATGAATCAAAATCTTAAACCTTTATTAGAAAGTGCGGCTAACTGGAAATTCTTTTCTCTTTTGCTCCAGTATCCCAATGCAGAAGTCATAAAAAAAGCCAAATCTTTGTCCCAGGAGATCTTGCCATCACTACAGCCAGATGCCCAAGAATTGATAAACCTTTTTTCTTCTTACCAGGAAGCTGTATACCATATACTCATAGGAAGCGCAGGCACAGTTTCTCCCTATGAATCAGACTACCAGATTTCAGGCCAGGAAGGAATACACGATAAAGGGGCTGTTCTGGGAGACATCGCAGCCTTTTACAAAGCCTTTGGATATGATTTTTCTATAGAAATGAAAGAAGCACCAGACCATGCTGCTATAGAGCTTGCTTTTCTTAGCTATTTAAAGCTAAGACAAGCCTATAGCCTGAACCAGGGCAAAGAGGAAATTTACCAGCTATGTTGTGATGCTGAAAAAAAGTTTCTCTCTGAGCATCTTTTGGCATGGTTTCCCCAATTCCTCCAGGAACTCAGCCACCAATCCGAAGACCATTTTTACCAAAAGACAGCCTCTATGCTGCAATCTTTCCTCCAGGAAAAAGAAACAATCATGGGCCAATGTTAAATTAAAGCGGTCGCTCTATTATTTTGACAATGTTAAATCTGATTTCTTGTATTTCAAGGCTTACTGTGAATTTTGTAAGAATAAGAATAAGGGCAGATAATAAAGAATAAAAGAATAAAGAATAAAAGAATAAGGGCAGATATAACTATAATATATTATAAATAAATATTTTAAGTATTTTCCAATCATTAAAAAGGCTATTCAAAAAGCTGCAAAATTTCAGAAGCAATAAAAATTTTGCAGCTTTAATTTTTTAGAATAAGAAGAATAAAAGAATAAGGGCAGATATAACTATAATATATTATAAATAAATATTTTAAGTATTTTTGTCTTAACACCTTATAAAAAACTATTAAATTTTTAAAGGCAATAGGTTACATCGGTGTCTGTCCATTTTTTCTTTTTCTTTAAAGGCAATAGGTTACATCGGTGTCTGTCCATTTTTTCTTTTTTTGTTTTTTTCTTTGTCCATTTTTTCTTTTTTCTTTACCATTTTCTTCCTTTTTTTTATTCTCCAAACTTGCTATCTTCCTTGATATTTCTGAATATTTTAAATTTTCATTTTAGAATGAGAGCGGTTGCACCCTTTTAAAATGAGGCAGGCGGTGACAGGTCTCCGCTTTTTGTGGTCGGCCCGATGCCGCATCGGTAGAGTATACAACGCATAAATAGATTTGTGTGAAGAATATTTTACTCCATCACCTTGACAAAAGACTATCCTGGGTTAAAATCTACTTGAGATTGCATTACAGTAACTCTGTATTTCATTCTCTATTTTTTTTCCAAAATGTGGTCTAGCGCGATACTACAGAGCAGGCTGATCGAAGGAATCAATTATTTCATTCCAGCATAGCAAAGGAAAATTATGAATACTATAAAAATGACACTGGATTATCCTGAAGATATTCTTCTGGCATTGAATGAAACATCAGAAGAATTTTCCAAAAGGCTTAAAATTTTGGGAGCAGTAAAGCTATATGAGCTAAGCAAGCTTTCTTTAGGTAAGGCATCTGAACTTGCAGGAATGGATAAAATTTCTTTCATTGCAGAATTGGATAAATGCAAAGTTCCAGTGATTAAATATCCTTTGGAATCCCTTAAGCAAGAAATAGATACATTGAAAGATTTGATAGATGAAGAATAAAGTTGCTATTCTAAATGCCACTCCTTTAATTTCTTTAGCCATCTTAGACCAATGTGTTTCTCTGGATAAAGATAACGAATTGATTATGATGATTCCATTGGCAATCTTGGCTTGATGGAGCAAAGACGCAGGGATTGCGCTGGCGTTGGGCTTTTGGCAGACACGGCTTTTTCGGCGCAACCATGCGGCTACAATCTATTGCAAGACAAAATTTTATGGATAAAAAATGCAGGAATTCCGCCATTGGTTTAAGGGAAGCATAAAAATTTAACCACAGAGGCAGAACACAGAGTCTTGGAAAGAATAAAAACAGTACCGCCTGCCCTAAAAAGAAAACTTGCCTTTCTTCTTTTGCAAAGAAAATCTTTATCGAACAGAAATCCAGCGTAGATTTCACGATGCCCTTCCGTTTATATACAGAACTATAGAGAGACATTTCCAAAAATAAAGGATACAACCATGGGACTTTACGTTTTTTCAATCACAAATCGTTCTGCTATCCATCCTGAAAGTTGGAGTATGATATATGACAAGGTACATTATATGCTTCAATCTTTTCCCATAAGGCTTATTTCTTTAAATAAAAAAATGAAATATGGTGTGCCTGTTTATATGTACGACAATGATCTTATTCATAATCAAGGGAAAGAAGAGGAATTTATTGATATTATCGGAGACTCTATAAGCTGCCAGCTTGGAGAAAACTATAGGCTATACAAAGTAAAAGTAAATAAAAAATTTGAGCAAAAGGAATATAAAGATATTCTTTTTGTGGAGAAAGATTCTATCTCAAATGGAAACATTTCGGCTTCAGGCCATGATATTTTTGAAGCAAAAAGCCAAGGCTATCCTTTTCATTTTGCTGCATTGGCTATAGGCATCATAATAGAAAGTTTATATCCTAAAGCATCCTATGTGCATGGAGATATCACATACGATCAGGCTAGAATGATGGTGGCCTGGCTAAATAAACGCATTCATTTTCCAGCCTTTATGCCTGTATGTTTCGATATGGAAAAACTTTGGGAACGATTAAGTCTATTGTATGAAGATAGAATGCAAAGAATAGAAAGATTTGAAGCTATTTGCAAACTTTCAGTCTATGAAATAGCAAATTTTCTCAAGAATAAAAACGAACAGGAGAATTATCTTGAAAACCTGGCTAACAATTTACTTCGTTATTCCAATATAGATTGCATTGGTGTATCCAATCTTTTCAATCAAGCCTTTTACTTATACGATGATTTATTAGGAATTATAAAACTTATTGATAAAGCTAACGATATCTCAAAAAGGCAAGAAAACCAAAATAGGAAAAAAACTTCTTATGAAGAAGTCTTTCTGGTTTTATTGAAAAAAATGGAGACAATCAAGAAAAAAGATATTTTCCCCAACAACCCTATGGGGAATAACATAGAAAGCACGATAAATTCTACGTTTTTCGAGTGTTTGGCAGGCCCATCGCGTTTAGAATTAAACTATAGCCTGGATGATTTAAAGAAAGCTTTTTTAAACAATACATGCCTATCTGAGGAAAGTCTTGATAAAGTGATTCGAGAATATAATGAACAAAAGAGCCAGAAAGAAGATAGTCAGAAATCATCGAATCAGAATGAAATTTTCCAAAGATTAGCGAAGCTTATTGAATCTAACATTGCTAAAAAAGAAATTACAGAAGATTTCGATGTAGAAAGAATCCTGGATGATGTAGAACAAATAGAAGCAAAACTATTGAAAATAGCACAAGATCAAGCCATAAAATTAGATTTATCACCCCATCATCTTGAGATGCTGAAGAGTGGATACCAAAGCATTGCAGACAGGCAGTTATTAGAAATCCTCTTTCCATGGAAAGAAAAAGCAAAGGCAATAGAGGGTTTATATAACTTAGCCAGCAAGAAGAAGATTGTTTTATTTGATACTATGTGGGAATATATTGAAGCTGAAGAGGATATGAAATGTCTTCCTTTGATTTCTATATTATTTTCTATAGAAGATAATAGCATGGCTTACTATAAAATGAAAATATATATTTTATCCCACCCTGAATTATGGAAATCTCTTGCTCCATCATGGAATAAAGAAAATATGAAAAACTATCCTATTTAAGTCATATCTAACTTGCTGTATAGGAAATTATAGCTTTGTCTTTATCGTTATTTTAATCTTAATCGTTATCGTTATCTTTATCAATTCTCATAGAGGATTTCGATAATGAGAATGATAAAGATAACGATAACGAATCATACAATATTCTTAAACGTTCAAGCTAAGGGGCACCGCGAAGCGGCATCCCTTTGAGTGCCTTGTTCGGCAGCCGATTCGACTGGATCAAACTCTACATCTTTCATGCCATTGGCGATCACTTTCCTCACGGCCAGAGGATAAGAAGTACATTAGTGGCATGTTTCTGTAATTATTTCCTTTGCCTTTTTTAGAAGTATTCACACCACTAGGGTTCTTGCCTCCGTCATCTATACCTTCAGTTGCTCGCTGTCTTTCAGTATAGTGCTGCGGCCATTTATGCAGGTTAGCTAGGCCGCCGACCAGTGAAAACACACCGATGCCCAGCAGCACAACTAGAAAAATACGAATTGCCCGTATTTCAGATTTTGAATATTGTCTTGGCGGGTCCACTATGTTCTCCTTGCTGCCGAAAGAAAAGATTAAAAGCCCAAGGCGATAGCCTTGTCTCTTAAAGCGACTTGTTATGCCTGCCAGGCTAGCTTGCTAGCCCATGCAGTATAACAC
>JABWCH010000405.1 GCA_013359215.1 Candidatus Brocadiia bacterium
AAAACTATTCGTGGCATTCGACCATTCGTCTTATTCGTGATAAAAATCTTTGCTTTTTCTACAAAAATCTAATTGCACAGGATCATTTTGACTATTACAAAAAAAATAACATTATACCAAACACTTACGATAGGTGATAAATACATTTCTATGACAAGACAAAAAACTTTTGAAACAAAGAAAAAAGTAGAGGAAAAGGCAATTTTAATTGGTTTAATTACACCCGATTCTCCTAAAAAATATAGCGAGCCGCTCGCAGAACTTGCCAGCCTGGCGAACACAGCAGGGGCAGAAGTTTTAGGTTGTGTTACACAAAACAGGCCAAAGCCCCATGCTGCCAGCTATTTAGGACAAGGCAAGCTAGAGCAGGTTAAGAGCATGGCTGAAAAGCAAGGCGCGAATCTTATCATCTGCGATGATGATCTGCTTCCAACACAATCTAAAAACATAGAAAAAATAACAGGCAGGAGAGTCGTTGACCGAACAGAGCTAATCTTGCATATTTTCGCCACCAATTCCAAAACCAGCGAGGCCAAGCTCCAGGTGGAACTAGCGCAGCTCAAGTATTTTATGCCTAAACTCAAAAGACTCTGGCAACATCTGGACAGATATGAAGGCGGGATTGGAACTCGCGGCCCAGGAGAAAAGCAGATCGAAAGCGATAAGCGCATCATCAAGAAAAAGATAGGCGACCTCGCCCAGTGTATCAAGAAAATTGAAGAAAGAAAATCCAGAGAAGTAGCAGAAAGAGCCAACAAATTCCTCACAGTAGCCCTGATTGGCTATACAAATGCAGGCAAATCCACTTTGATGAATCTCATCACCAACGCTGATGTTTTAGTAGAGGATAAACTATTTTCCACGCTAGACACGCGCACCAGACTCTGGAATATAGAAGGCAGAAAAATATTGCTTTCTGATACAGTAGGATTCATCGAAAAGCTTCCCCACGCGCTTGTCGCTTCCTTTCGCGCGACTCTGGAAGAGGCGAGGCAGGCAGACCTTTTGCTTCATGTTGTGGATTCTTCTCATCCTGATGCTGCCCAACAGGTTGAAGTTGTAAATAAAGTTCTGGAAGAAATAGGATTGCAGGAAAAACCCATACTTCTGGTCTTGAACAAAACCGACCTTGTCAAAGACAACGTAGATTTTTCCCATTTACGCATACTCTACCCTGAGCATGTTGCCATGTCTGCCAAAAAAGGAATCAACCTCTTAGAACTAGAAAAAAAAGTCCTCTACCTCCTGGAGAGCCAGATGGTGGACTTAAATCTAACTTTGCCTATGAGCGAAGGAAAATGGCTTTCCTGGTTCGAGGAATATACGCGCATATTGGAAAAAACATGGGATGAAAAAAATATCTACTATAAGATTCGCCTTACCCAAGCCAACGCAGACTGGCTTATGGCAACTTTAGGAAACGGCGAGAAATAGCAAAATATTTACGTACGCAAAGAGATTTTTATTTGGGGGAAAATTTTTGTAAAAATTCTCCCCCAAACTACATTTAAAAGCTTTTATATTTTTATTTTGCAATAGATTATGACAAAAATAAAAATAAATTTTGTTTTCCAGCTATTGCCCAATGACTTCTTTCATGACAGGAACGAGTTTGTCCGCAGGCATAAAACCAACAAGACGTTTTACTTCATCGCCGTTGCTTTTCAAAAACAGCATAGTGGGATATGCTTTGATAGCATATTTTTGTTTGAATTCAGGCGAATTGTCGCCGTTGACTTTCAGCAGAACATAAGAAAATGCGATATTCCGAAAATCAGGATGGGAGAAAGTTTCTTTATCGAGTTTTTTACACCAGCTACACCAATCAGTATACATATCTACAAAGACAAGACAATTTTTCTCTTTGGCTGCCTGGAAAGCGGCTTCGATGTTTGTGAACCATGGGAGATCTGCTCGTTCGCCGTTCAAAATCTCTTTCATCTTGGAAACCAGAAAATCCGCTTTGACAAATCCTTTTACTCTGGTAATTTCTGCGCCATCAGCTTTTAAAAATAGCATAGTGGGATATGCTTTGACCCCGTATTTAGTGCAGAAATCGTATGCCTTGTCGCCATCTACTTTCAGCATTACAAATTTTGCTGCAACTTCTTTAAAGGAAGGATCTTGGAAAGTTTCCTGATCTAGTTTTTTGCACCAACTGCACCATTCTGTATAGACATCCACGAAAACAATACGCTTGGTTTCAGCGGCCTTCTGGAATGCTTGCTGGATATCTTTATACCAGCGTATTCCTTCTTCGCCTGCATGGAGAGCCAAAACAAAAAAGAACGCCAGCAAAAGAACAAGTAATTTTTTCATGAAAAAATCTCCTTTAGAAGACAATAAAAACTCACTACAAGATTTATAGAAAACAACGCCAGAACTGGCTGCCTATTCTTTGGGCAGCCCTCTCTTAATACATGCAAATGGGTCTTTGCTGTATATATTTTGATTTAACAGCAGCGCACGCGCTCTACAGCCTCCCTTACAGGTGGAGAAAGCAGGACATTGTTGGCATGATGTCAGTTTTCCGTAGTCAAAATTCGTTAGTATAGAATTCTGGGCGAGATGCGCCTGGTATAGCCCACTTAAAGCGTTTTGTGATGCATTTCCTAAGGACATGGAGTTTCGTCTAAAGAAATCGCATGGGTAAAAGTTGCCATTAGCAGCAATGTAAATCTGGCTTATCCCTGCACCGCAGGGTAGTGTACGACTATGGGGATGGCTGCTCACTGTTTCCATATCTGGCAAATCCACTAGCGATTTTTGGGCATTTTGTGGATATTGAAACATTGCGAGGTTCTCTCTGGCATTACCAATGGGCTGAACAGGGGACATGCGCATACCATTGACGCAAAGTTCCTGGAAACAGAATTGTTTGAATGCAGTAACTTCATTTTCATTCCCCTGGTGAATCATCGAATTGATCCAAACTCGTATCCCGCTTTTTCGCAACAAGCGAATACCACGAACAGTTTGGTCGAAAGTACCCTCTCCGCGCACAAGTTCATGTTGATGGCGAAAGCCATCAAGGCTTACATAGACTTTGTTTAGCCCGATTGACCCAATTTTCTCGCAAAATTCGGGTGTCAGCAATGTTCCATTGGTAAAAAGTACTAAGTTAAACCCTTCTTCATGTACGCGTTGCATCATGGGGATAAGATGGGGATGAAGAAGCGGCTCGCCACCGTTCAAGCTCACTACAATCGCTCCCAGTTTTCTCAATTCTTCTAACAATTTATAGAAAAAGTCAATCTCTATAAATCCCCCTTCATTGCAGGCAAAGCAATGTTTGCAGTTGAGATTGCAGACCGAAGAAACTTCTATTTCGACATAAGCTAGTGGACTTTGTGATCTTTCCTGGGGAACATCGCCAATGCCTGTTTCCATCATATTTTTGGCAGATAGCTTTTGGTAGTAGTCTCTCTGGCGTTCTGTAAGTTCTTTCTCGGTTTTATTGCACATATCAAAGAGGACAGCCAAAGAATCTTCATCTACGATTACTCGATAGTCGCTCTGTGTATGGTACAACGTGATTTCCCCCAGAGATCTTTTCCATAAGCAATTTTTAAATTTCATACCATAGTTCTCTTTTTTTCATAAAAAATTTGTAATTGGAATATCGTGGTGGGTGATTCAAATCCAGAAGCCAAGCGTTAGGATCTGACAATCTCTCTTCATAAATCAATCTAGGATAAACGGATAGGCTGGTAGGCTGATATTTTTTTGTGTGATTCTAATTTCCAGAATCCAAGCATTAGCACCTGAGTTTTTCAACTCAGGTGTGGATTTAATGTTTAACTAGTCGCAGCACTGAGGACAGCTAGTTTCGCAAGGTCCAAAATGTTCCATGGTTACTTCTTCGATTTCTCTAAACATAATGTTCTCCTTTTAAAACTTAGACAGGCTGATAGGAATTTATTTTTATTGGATGATTCCTATAGCATAAAATCGACACTAAAATACTACTATGTAAAAAAAATATACTGAGTTTCTTTTATAAAGTCAATAACTTTTTTAGGAATCAGAATCAAATAATAAATAGGAATTCCGCAGGCATTCTAAGATGCCCAAAATAATTGAAGGAAAAGAAAAAAAAGATTTGCAACGTATCTAAAGGATAAAGACGATTTCAACACAAAGAGAAGAATATGAGGAGTGCTCCAAGATTCACTCTTTTCTTTTGATAGAGTCTTGTTTACGCTAAATTTTTCTTATAAAATCTTTAATTATCAAAGAGCAGACAATGCCTGCGTAACTTCTATTAGTAATAGGAATTACGCAGAGGATAAAAAAGCCTATAAAATCAAGGAAAATAAGAATAAAATAAGCTAAGAACATGACTCTATCTATAATTGTGTTTTGAAGAG
>JABWCH010000406.1 GCA_013359215.1 Candidatus Brocadiia bacterium
GCTATGCCTGGAATGCAATGGCTATGAACACAAATATTATGATAAAAAATACGAATCCCAGAGACAGGAATACATCTTGAAAAAATACGCCCTGGTTCGCTTTCACCATAAAATCAGAATGGAAACCTTGTTCAACGGTATCCTTCAGGCAAGAAAACCAGGGGATTTGGTGAATCTGTATGCTTTTGCAAGGCAATAGACAGTCGCCTACGATAAATTAGCTCCTAGAGAAGAAAGATTGTGGGAAATGATTTGAGAAAGTTTTTTTTGCTCTATGTCAGAAACAGAGAGAAATGCTCAAGCAGGATATAAACATGCCCTTCCCTGCCATCTTACATAGATAATTGCAAATCAACTGTTCTCAAGGGTGGGGAGAAATTTTTCTCTATATCTTGTCTTTTTTTCGACTCTATGATATGATAGGCTTTAAGAAGCAAGAACGGAAATAGCTGAAGAATTTTTCTATAACGAGCAGTTCTATTGTGTAGCTATCAGAGAAAGGCTAGCACGATCTTTGTGTCTTTTATGGAGCAGAGGGGAAAGAATGGTATCGAAAAAAGAATTATCAGAACGGGATATCATAAGCCAGTTCATTATGCCTGCCATAGAAGAAGCAGGATGGGATAGAGAAAAGCAGATCAGGGAAGAAGTATTCTTTACGGATGGCCGTATCTTTGTAAAGGGCGATAAAACAGTGCGTGGGGAAAGAAAACGGGCAGATATTGTGCTTTATCATAAAGCCAATATTCCCATAGCGGTTATAGAAGCCAAAGACAACCGTCATTCTGTAGGCGCAGGAATGCAGCAGGCACTCCACTATGCTGAGATTCTGGATATACCTGTTGCTTTTAGTTCCAATGGCGACGGTTTTCTGGAGCATGACCGTTCGGGTTGCACGGACAGTGTAGAAAGAACATTAGTGAACGAATGCTTTCCCTCTCCAGAAGAGCTTTGGATGAAATATAAAAAATATAAAAATATCCAATCCCCAGAACAAGAAGCCATTGCTTCCTTTGATTATTTTTATGATGGTTCTGGCAGAAAGCCCCGCTACTATCAGCAGATCGCTATCAATCGCTCTGTGGAAGCCATAGCCAGAGGGCAAAACCGCATTCTTCTGGTAATGGCAACAGGCACAGGCAAAACATACGTGGCCTTCCAGATTATATATCGCCTTTGGAAAAAGGGGATGAAAAAGCGTATTCTTTTCCTGGCGGACAGAAATGCTCTCATCAACCAGACCAAAAGAGGCGATTTCAAACATTTCAAAGATAAAATGACCGTAATCCGCAAGAAAAAAATAGACAAGGCCTTTGAAATTTACCTTGCTCTCTATCAGGGGCTTATGAATTATGATGAGGATAGGGATGCTTATAGGGAATTCAGTCGGGATTTTTTCGATCTGGTCATTGTAGATGAGTGCCATAGAGGAAGTGCGATCCAGAACAGTCTATGGCGTGAGATTTTGGAATACTTTGCATCCGCTACGCAGATAGGCCTTACAGCAACTCCCAGGGAAACGAAAGACACTTCCAACACAGAATACTTTGGCGAGCCAATCTATACCTATTCTTTAAGACAGGGAATTGACGATGGATTTCTCGCGCCGTATAAGGTCATTCGCGTTGGTCTTAATGTTGACCTCGAAGGATGGCGGCCAGAAGCAGGCAAAACGGATATAGACGGACAGGAAATCGAAGACAGACTTTACAATCTCAAAGACTATGATAGAAATCTGGTGATTGATGAGCGCACAAAAATTGTAGCGAAAAAAATAACCCAGTTTTTGAAAAAGACCAGCCGTCTGGACAAGACCATTGTCTTTTGCTCTGATATTGAACATGCGGAGCGTATGCGGCAGGCTCTTGTCCAGGAAAATCCCGATGAAGTAAGGAAAAATTACAAATACGTGATGCGCATTACAGGCGATGAGGAAGAAGGCAAACGCGAACTGGATAATTTCATCAATCCTGAAGAAATTTACCCTGTGATTGCCACGACTTCCAAGCTTATGTCAACAGGTGTGGATGCGCAAACCTGTAAGCTTATCGTGCTGGATTCGAATATCAATTCCATAACAGAGTTCAAGCAGATCATAGGCAGAGGCACTCGTATCCGAGAAGATTATGGCAAAAGCTTTTTCACCATCATGGACTTTCGGCATGTTACGGATCTTTTCGCTGATCCCTCTTTTGATGGCGACCCTGTTCTGGTAAGGGAAATAGGAGAAGAGGAAGAGCCAGTGGTTGACAATATTGCGTCAGAAGACGAGTTTCCTGCTGCTACTTCCGAGATTCTGGAAGACTATCCCATACACACGCCGTCCACGGAGGACAGAGAGGGTATAGTGTGCGAGCCTCGCCCCAAAGTCTATGTGGCAGGAGTGGATGTGTCCATTCTCAACGAGAGGATACAACATCTGGATGCGCAAGGCAGGCTTATCACAGAAACCCTCAAGGCATTCACCAAAAGAGGCATTCTGAACACATACCAAAGCCTGGAAGAATTTTTAGCTCGCTGGAACCAGACAGATAAAAAAAAGCTTGTGCTGCAAGAGCTTCAGGAGCAAGGCATCATCTTGGAAAACCTCAGAGAAGAAGTAAAAAAAGACTTCGATCTGTTCGATCTTATCTGCCATGTTGCCTGGGACAGGCCAGCCCTTACGAGAAAAGAAAGAGCAGAGCAGGTGAAAAAACGAGACTATTTTACCCAATATGGAGAAAAGGCACGGTCAGTATTGTATGCTCTTTTAGAAAAATATGCAAGCGAAGGCATTGAAGACATAGAAGAGCTGGCCGTACTTAAGCTAGAACCTTTTCCCACTCTGGGGACTCCTTCGGAAATCATTGGCTATTTCGGGGGAAAAGAGAACTATCTGAAAGCGTTGAAAGAATTGGAAAAAGAAATCTATAGATTGGTGGCATAGAGAATGAAAAATATAGGAAATATCATAAAAACTTTGCAAAACATCATGCGTAAAGACCAGGGTGTATCTGGAGATGCCCAGAGAATCGAGCAACTGGGCTGGATGATTACCTTGAAAATCCTGAGTGATAAGGAAAAAGAGCTGAGCCTTCTGTACGATAATTACAAATCGCCCATTCCCGAAGCATTGCAATGGCGCAATTGGGCTGAGAATCCAGAGGGAATAACAGGCGATGACCTCAGAAAATTCCTCGATGAAAAGCTTTTTCCAGGTCTGAAAAGCTTACAGGCAGATGACTCGAACAAGCTCAAGCTTATCATACAAGAAATCTTTGAAGGCACGAACAACTACATGAAGAACGGAACCATCATAAGGCAGGTGCTGAACGAGCTTAACAAGATTGACTTTAACGTATCGGAAGACCGCCATTTGTTTGGGGACATCTATGAGACGATTCTCAAAGATTTACAGAGCGCGGGAAACTACGGAGAGTTCTACACTCCCAGGGCCATTACGGAATTCATGACAGAAACCATAAACCCCAGACTTGGCGAAAAAGTGCTAGACCCTGCCTGCGGAACAGGTGGATTTTTGGTCAGTGCTATAAAGAATATCCAGAAACAGGACATAAAAGGCGTGGAGGATTGGAAAACACTGCAAGCATCCATCCATGGCATGGAATTCAAGCCCCTGCCTTTCATGCTGGCCGTCACCAACCTCATTCTTCATGATATTGAAGTGCCGAACATAGATTATACAGACAGTCTGAACCGAGAATACACAGGCATAGGGCAAAAAGACAAGGTAGACATCATCCTTGCCAACCCACCTTTTGGCGCATCGGTGTCAGATGGCGTGGAAAGTAATTTTCCCCAGAATTTCCGCACCACAGAAAGTGCTGATCTGTTTCTGGTTCTGATGGTTCGCTACCTCAAAGAAAAGGGAAGGGCAGCCATTGTCTTGCCCGATGGGTCGCTTACTGGGGATGGAGTGAAACAACGCATACGCCAGCATCTTCTGGAAAGCTGCAATCTGCATACCATCGTCCGTCTTCCCAATTCGGTATTCCAGCCCTATGCCAGCGTTGCCACGAATCTGCTTTTCTTCACAAAAGGCGAACCAACCAGGGAAATCTGGTATTGGGAACACAGGCTACCCTCAGGGATCAAAGCCTATTCCAAAACCAAACCCATCCAGAAAACCGAATTCGAAACGCTCAAACAATGGTGGGGCGACCGCAAGGAAAACGAACAGGCATGGAAAGTATCCATAAATACTCTGGCAGAAAATGGATACAACCTGGACATCAAGAACCCCCACACACCCAAAGAAGAACGTACCTTTTCCAGCACCGAGCTTCTCAACCTGCTCAGCGATTCCTTCCGCAAAAGCGATGAGCTTTTAGCGAGGCTGAAGAAGGAGATGGGGAATGGGTAAATGAACCTTCAGAAAATATATTTGAGGTAATCAAATTAGAAAGTGGTGATTTTCTTCCAAATAAACAAATAGCAGGAGATCAATATAAAATATATGGTGGTGGTGGTTTTACTGGAAAGTTTCATGATAAAAGCAATGTGAGGCATTATGCCATTGGCATAGGAAGAGTCGGAGCCCGATGTGGGTGTGTCTTTCCAATAGAGCCTAATTCATGGGTAACTGATAATGCTTTATATAGCAGTAACATAAAAGATGGATATAATTTAGAATTTTTAATTCATTGGTTAAATTATAAATCTCTTAATCAATATGCCAATACTTCAGCTCAACCTGTCATTAGTTTAAAACGCATTTCAAGTGTTACAATTCCAAAAATTAATTTTTTAATGCAAGAAGAAATAGCAAAATTGCTTAATAAAGTGATTAATGAAGAGCCTATAGAATCTGACTCATGGGGTGTTTGTGATACATTAAAAACTATTTCTTATTTGGAAAAATATTTTGCAGAATCTGATGTCCAATCCAACTACCTCTCCCTCCTGCGTCAATCCATCCTTCAGGAAGCCATCGAGGGGAAGCTAACACAAGCCTGGCGCAAAAAAAATTCTGTTCGCAAAGGCGATCCTGATTTTGATGCAAACGCT